>JBOFLQ010000213.1:0-66164 GCA_051657945.1 Xenococcaceae cyanobacterium
GCATCAAATGTTGACTCTATTGCAGAATCTAAGTTTGAAATTCATTACGTGCCAAGAGCAATTTATAAAGACGATCTTGTTGTTGGTTTTCTAATGTATTGTCCTGAAATTGAAACAGATGAAAAAGATTTATATTGGCTTTTTCGATTTATGGTTGATGTTGACGATCGAAGAAAAGGTATTGGTAGAACTGCGTTACAATTAGCGATCGATGAAATAGCAAAAAATTATTGTCGTAAGCTTAACATCGTCTATTCACTCAAAAATGTTATTGCTGCAAAACTTTATGCAAGCTTTGATTTCAAACAAATCCATCTAGCTGAAGATGGAGATATCATCGCACAAAAAACAATTAATGAGGCAATTTATGTCTGAAGAAATTTGGAGCAAACCAGAAATAGTCACATGGACTCAAATAATTTTGGATAGCTATCATAAACTAATTGGGAAAGAATTAATCGAGCGAAAAACTAGCGCGATCGAACGATCGAGAACTCTCTATTTTGCTCCCTTTGTCGTAGTTTCTCACGGTACTCAAACAAATCCAATCTTTAATTACGGCAATCAAACCGCGCTCAATTTATGGGAAGTGAGTTGGGATGTTTTTACCAAAACACCTTCGAGACAGCCAGTCGAACCGATGGAAAGAGAAGAAAGAGAGCGAATGTTGATGCAGGTAAATACTCAAGGTTTTATCGACAACTATCGAGGAATACGCATTTCCAATACGGGAAGACGTTTTTCCATTGAGAATACAGTTGTTTGGAATTTAATCGATGCTAAAGGCGATCGTTGCGGACAAGCTGCTACTTTTTCTGAGTGGGATTATCTATCTTAAGTTTGAGTAAATTGCCTCAATTTTGCGCCTTGATAGTTATATGTATCAAATTTTTTACTCGCTAAGTGAAACAAGAAAATCGCATTTACACTCCAGGTTGGTCGCTAGAAAAAAGAGATCCCAAATTGATAAAATCATTAATGCCAATTTGGGAGTGGTTTTATCGTTACTATTTTCAAGTTCAAACTGATGGTTGGCATCATATCCCTACCGACGGAAAAGTTTTGTTAGTCGGTTCACACAACGGTGGCATTCCTGCCCCCGATATGGTTATGATGATGTACGATTGGTTCGCTCGCTTTGGTGCTGAAAAACCCGTATATGGTTTGATGCATCCCAGTGCTTGGAAGGTAAACCCGATCGTAGCCAAAGCCGCTGAAAAAGTAGGTGCAATTGTCGCTCGTCCGCAAATGGCGATCGCTGCTTTGGAAAAAGGTGCTAGCGTCCTCGTCTATCCTGGTGGTGCTAAAGACATGTTTCGCCCCTATCGAGAACGCGATCGCATTAATTTCGCAGGAAATAAAGGTTTTATCAAATTAGCCTTGCGTATGGAAGTGCCGATCGTCCCTCTAATTTCGATTGGCGCTCACGATACCCTAGTAATTTTAGACGATTTTTATCCCTTTATGAAAACGCTGCATCAATGGGGATTACCTTGGTTATACGGTGTCGATCCAGAAGTATTTCCCATTTATTTTGGTTTACCTTGGGGTTTGGCATTTGGGCCTTTACCCAATATACCTTTACCAGTAAAAATTCGTACTCGCGTCTGCCAGCCAATTCTATTCGATCGCTACGGAAAGGAAGCAGCACGCGATCGCGCTTATGTAGATGCTTGTTACGATCTGGTAGTCAAGCAAATGCAACAGGAATTAAACTTACTCGCACAAAAAACCTGAGATGTTACTCTCAGGCAAAAAGGCTATGGTAAGAAAGACTAACTATATACAAAGCAGACTAATTGTTTGGGAAAAATATCTAGCTGGAATTTACTAGCTAGGTAGTTGGGAATGCGATCGTACTTATTTAGGAACAGTGGGCGATCGCTTTCGATTTGATTAATTACAATTTATCAGTGCATTGTGACAACAATGTGTCAGGGTTGTGTTAATTCGTTGAACTTATAGTTAGTTGGATAGCCAAAAGCTAATCATGAAACGGAATACTCAACAAAGGAATTAGAACAAATAACATCCAACTCCAATTCCACCAATTTAAACTAAGATCGACTTCAGTATCTTCTAATAAAGCATCAATTCTTTCTTCTAGACGATGACGGGGAATGGCATCGCTAAAAGTAGCACAGAGAACTTGCGAAGATTGTAAGGGTGCTTTGGCGACTGTCAGTAAAGATTCTGCTAGCAATAAAAAGTCTACCTGTTGTGCGGCTAGGCGATCGGCACGAATTTCTCTTAGCAATAACAACTCTTGCCATAAATTATTGCTATTAGGTAACCAACTAGTCAAAGATCGCAACCAACCCAACCAAAAAAACCAAAACGTATCTCGATAAAAATAATGTGCTTGTTCGTGCGCCAAAATTGCTTCTAAATGTTCTCGATCGACGCTATTTAATAATCCTCTACTGACAACTAATTGCGATCGCCAGAAACCGATTTGAGCGCTATAGGGAAAGTCGATTTCCATTACTCTAGCTTGTTTGTCCAAAACTAACTCTTGAGAATAAGAATTTACCTGTCTAACCGCAGCGTATCCTCGATCGGCTAGTTTGAGTAAAAGTATAAAAGCGATCGCTAAAAAACTAATTGCTACGGTATAACTCGCCCAACTCGCTCGAACGCCCATCATTTGCCCCCCAAAACCCATATTAATCACGGCGATCGCACTGCTCGACAGCAGCAGGGGAGGAAACATCAAAGAAAAAAGCGCTCTTTGCCAGCGTTCTTTCCAAGTGCCTGTAGATGGGACAATTGTCAATCTCACACACCAAGCTAACATTACAGAAGACAAAATTATGATTAGATGCATTATTTTTTCTCCTTGCGCTGACGACGAATAGCATCGATACGATTCGCGATCGCTTCGATTTGTTCTAAACTAGCTGTATCTAGACTATCGGCAAAAGAAGCGACCACATCGGGGTTACTAACCGACAAAAATCGGTTTAATCGTTCGTAAGATTCAATCGCGCGCGCCTCTTCTAGAGAAATTAACGGTTGCCAACAAAAAGCTCGTCCTTGCTTGCTGCAACTAAGCCAACCCTTTTTAGTCAAACGATTTAGTACAGTCGTCACCGAAGCGTAAGCTAATTCTCGGTCTGGATCTGCCAAAATACGATCGTGGATATCTTTGACAGTAGCAAAACCGAGTTTCCAAACGATACTTAAAATTTCTGTTTCCAATGGGCCAAGAGAAAGTTGTTTCGGACGGTATTCAGGCAAAGGAGCCATAACTTAATTAACGATCGATATAACTGCACAGTAATAATTAAAAACTTATCATCTACATCTGAACTGATAGAATTTTTCAGTAAACATTTATTAATTAATTATGTCTACCGAACAAACTACTGGTGCTGATGCCATAGATGTGGCGATCGCCAAAGGAATAGATTTTGACGGTTCGCCCATTCCTACTGAAAAATTAGAACTATATAACAAAGTTATGGCGCTAGAAGCAAACCGACAGCGCAGCGGCGTATCCAACACCATGCGATCGCGTATCATTCGTATCGGTGCCAAACATATTCCTCAAGACGAATTAAATCAAATGCTTGCTCATGCCGATTTTGCTCCTCTTAAAGACAAAGAAATTGCTTTCTTTTACGGTGGTAAATAAAAAAGTAAGAAATATTTTATCGTAGGATGGGCTTGCCCATCTTTTTTTATAAGCTGTAGTTTTTGCCTCTTTTTTAATCCTAATGTCTTCCAAACATAAATATTTACCAGAAGAAATAATTAAACCGGCAACTTTACGCAGTATTTTAGTATCTATCTTTGGTACTTCATTAATTTTGATACTTGCTAATTTTGCTGCTAAATATTATTTAAAAATCTTTCCTCAAAATGAAGGTTATTGGCTGATCGATCGAAAATGGGAGATGCTAAATAACTTACAGAAACCTGTAGATTGGTTAATTCTTGGCGATTCTAGTTGCAATCAAGGAGTAGTTACTAATGTTTGGCAAGAAAAATTACAAGCAAGTGCCATCAATCTTTGTACATTTGGAGATACTTTAGCTTTAAATGATGCTTTAATGTTAGCCAAATATATTGAAAAACATGGAGCGCCAAAAAATATTTTAATTATCCACGTTTATGATATTTGGAATCGCAAAATAAATTGGAATGTCACGGCACAAATTCCCATAAGTATGCAGGAGCTTCAGGAACTGCAACCACAATTAAGTCCTAATTTTGAAGAAAGCAAGACAGTTTTTATCGATCGCTATTTGCCACTTTATTCACAAAATGAAAGCTTAAAAAACATCCTCAAAAACCCTAACAAACTCGGCAAAGCCAATATCGGAAACTTACAAGAGGGAGGATTTATGAGTGAAAACAAAACTAATCCTGGAGAAGTAGAAGCAGATTATAAAAGACACATTAATTATGTTAAAAAAGAAAATTTTTATTTATCTTTTGCCAATCAAGAATCTTTAAAATCGATCTTTGCTTTGGCAGAACAACATAATTTCAATGTTTATCTAACCAACAGTCCAATTTATGAAGGATTGAATAAAAACAAAGACTTTTTAGCTTATTACCAACAAGTAAAAAATACATTTCAAGAATTTGATAAGCGTAGCGATAAAGTACACTATATTCAAGAATTAATTACTTTTCCCAAAGAACAGATGCAAAATGCCGATCATTTAGTCGAATCATCAGCTAAAGTTTATACTAAAAAATTGGCAGAAAAAATTAAGAGAATAGAGAGTAGGGAATAGGGAACAGGGAACACTTCGGCAAGTGGAACAGTGAGCAGTTCGACAGGCTCACTGTTTCACCTGTCGAACTGCTCAGTGCATCGCAGGGAATAGGGAACAGGGAACAAGTAGCAAGTAGCAAGTAGCAATGAAATGAACAATGAACCATGAACCATGAACAATTACGTTAATAAAGGCAAAAACAAAGTCACAAAATAATAAACTAAAGGAGCGGTAAAAACATAACTGTCGGTACGGTCTAAAATTCCGCCGTGTCCTGGAATTAATTGTCCCGAATCTTTAACTCCTGCATCTCTTTTCATCATTGATTCGGTTAAATCGCCTAAAAGACTGGTAACTCCGATTAAAATTCCTAACAGTAAACCACTCAAATACCAACTAGGAAAATCAAAATACCAAGCCCCTAATTCGGCAATTAAAATACTACCAACCACTCCAAAAATCGCACCTTCGACAGTTTTTTTCGGACTGATTTCTGATAGACGAGTACGACCGAAAATTTTGCCCATAGTATAAGCCGCAATATCTGCCGCACAAATACAAGCGATCGCCAAAAAAGTAATATTTAATGCTTGAGGAAAATGTTTGAGATCTAGCAAAGATTCTGGCCAATATCCATTTAAAGGTAAATTACTAATGCTAATAGTGTTGGGTAAATTAACTCGCAAACGCACCCAATAAGTAGGCAAATAACCGATATAAAATAAACCTAAAACTGAGGTAGAAATATCGGCGATCGTCGCCATTTTTGGCTGAAACAACAAATAAAAACAAATAACCGTCCCTGCCAGCGCAAACATAGCATCGGTAAGGTTAGACGCGATCGTTGCCACTAGCAACAATAATTGAGAAAGTACCAAAGTAGTCTTTGCAGCAGGTTCGATTCCTTTAGCACGAACCAAGAAAAAATACTCTAGTTGCCCTAAAAAAATGAGAATTCCTACGCCGAGGGTAAAATACCATCCACCCAAAATAATCATTCCCAAAGCAATAAAAATCGCTACTATAGCACTGACTATACGAGACAAAGGCATATTAAAAGTTTTTTTAGAAGCAAAGGCATTAGACACGAGCGGATATGGGTTAAGAAAGTCTTATCAAAGATTAACAAATTCTTGTATCATGTTTGGCAATCCAGTCAGAAAAACGATATTTTTTAACCTTAATGTACAAAATGATTTTTCTATGTTAATCAGATAATTTTTCTCCACAAAGAATAAAAATAGGATCGACTGCGGCAAAAGTTTGATGAATACCTCTTGTTTCCAAACGATTAACAGCAGATTGAACTACTTCAATATTACGAGCTTGAAGTTCGGCTAAAATTTTAGAAATGGTATAAAGATTTTCTAAATTACTTGCAGTAGCTACCAATCTTCCTTGAGGTTGTAAATATTTCCAGGTTTCTTGAAGAATTTTTTCGATCGGTCTTCCGCCTTCAATACAAACTCGGTTTGGTTTTAGTGGCATTTCTTTGAGGCATTCTGGGGCGCTAGCTTCGACAACTTGAACGTTATCAACTTCAAAAAGAGAACAATTGCGGCGAATTAAGCTAGCTACTTCTTCATCTCTTTCTACCGCCAGAATTTTGCCCTGCGGACAAAGTAATCCTATTTCTACAGGAATTGTTCCCGTTCCCGCACCAATATCCCACAAAACCGAATCCGATCGCATTCTGAGGGCAGAAATTAATAATAAACGTACTTCTCTTTTGCTTAAATAAATTCCAGGTAACTGTTCGAATAAATTATCTGGAATTCCAGGTGTTTTAAATGGCCAAAGCATGATTTTGTTGTTAGTAATAGGGCATCGGGCATCGGGCATCGGGCAGAAGATAAGTAGCAAGTAGCAAGTTACTTTTAAATGCGTGACTTTTTCCCTGCGCCCCTGCACCTCTGCACCTCTGCACCTCTGCTCCCCTACTGCCTACTCCCCGATATAACCTTTAATGTTTTTAAACTAGGATCGCTACAACCTGTAATCCTACCCCCTAAAGCAAGAACTTGTTTCAAATAGTCGATCGCGTCTTGGGAAATTACCTCTCCTGGCATCAATACAGGAATTCCTGGTGGATAGGGACAAATTAGTTCGGCACTAATGCGATCGCTCGCTCGAATGATGGCGATCGTTTCGGTTGGGGCAAAGTATGCTTCGCGAGGGGTGATTGAAGCGATCGAGGTAGGGGCAGTGCCACGGCGAGCGCTAATCTGAGGCATCCTCGAAAGATTCCGCACTTTTTGTGTCTGCCTCATTGCTAGAGAAGAAAAAGCTCGAACTAATCGATCGATATCTTCTAAAGTGTTGCCCAAACTAATGATAAAAGTTAAATGTTTGAGTAAGGGTAATTCTGCGGTAACTCCAAGTTGTTCGTGTAAAATTGCATCTGCTTCGTAACCGCTTAAACCGAGTTGAGAAACATCAACTGTTAATCTGGTGCGATCGAGATTCTTAAAACCTGGTGTTGTTTGTTGGGGCAATTCCAAAACAGATAAACCTTGAATTTTAGAGAGTCTAATTCTTGCTTCTTCTGCTAAGTGTAAAGTCTTTGCCATCAATTCTTCACCTTGCAGTGCCATTTGTTGTCTGGCAGCATCTAAAGAAGCTAAAAGTATGTAACTAGGGCTGGTAGACTGTACTAATTGCAAAGCTTTGCTAATGTTTTCACCATTGATGCAATCGCCCTTGATGTGCAACATTGATGCTTGCGTCATCGCACTCAAAACTTTATGAGTCGATTGCACGACCAGATCGGCACCAGCAGCAAGGGCATCCATGGGAAGATTTTTATGAAAGTGAAAATGAGCGCCATGTGCTTCATCGACTAACAGGGGAATATTGTATTGATGAGTGAGTTCGGCGATCGCCTCAATATCGCCACACACGCCCTGATAGGTAGGATATAACAAGATCGCTGCTTTGGCATCGGGATGCTGCTTGAGGGCGGTCTTAACTGCCTCTGGAGTGACGCTGTAAGCTAAGTCAGCCTCTCGATCGTATTCGGGATTGATAAATATTGGCATCGCACCAGAAAGAATTAAACCCGCGATCGCAGAAGTATGAATGTTGCGCGGTAAAATAATTTTTTCGTTACTTTTACAAGTTGCCAAAATTGCTGCAATAATACCGCAGGTAGAACCGTTGACTAAAAACCAAGTACGATCTGCACCGAATGCTTTTGCTGCTAATTGCTGCGCCGACTCGATCGCCGCTTCTGGTGCGAATAAATTATCTAATTCGGGTAATTCTGGTAGATCGGCTTTAAACACCAATTCACCCAATAAATTAACTAGATTTGGCGAAATTCCCCGTCCTCGTTTATGTCCTGGTGCATAGAAAGCTGTATCAGAGCGATCGACCAATTCTTTTAAAGTGTCTATCAAAGGTGTGTTTGCTTGTGAATCGTTATCGCTCATCTGTAAATCTAAATCGTAGTCGTAGAGACTGCGAGTTTTTACGTAAGTAGTAAATTAAATTATTAGTTAAAAGCGATCGCGTCGAGTCATTTTATTTACGAAAAATCTTGTCAGCCTCACCAAATTTTTAAAGCGAATCTCAGTAATCATCGAAAAAATTTTATTTTAAAACAAATACAGGAAGATTTAGAAGTTAAGTTTATTTAAACTTCAAATACTTCTATTTTTCCATGAATTTTAAGTTAAGTCATTCGGTTTTGCTTTCGATTTTACGTATAATTTCGTATATTTCTTATTAAAGATAAATACACGCAACTAACTTAAATATATTTGGTGAAATTTAACAGTGATAATTAATGACATCGGCTTAAAAAAAAAATTCTCGTCATCGATGACGACCCTGGTTTGCAAAATTTGATCTGTCGTTTTTTTGGATATAACGACTATAAAACAATGTCAGCGGCAGATGGCAAAAGCGCTCGAAAAGTTTTTAGAGAATTTCAACCAGATTTGGTAATTATTGATGTTAATTTACCTGACGATAGTGGTTTTAATCTTTGTCAGGAAATCAGACAAACTGGTATATTCGTTCTGATGCTAAGTTCGATGACAGATGTTAATTACATCCTTGAAGGCTTCGAGCGCGGTGCAGATGACTATATTACCAAACCATTTAACTTACAAATCTTAAAAGCCAAAATTGACGCTTTATTTAGGAGACACATTTCAACTGCTCCTCCCGCAGCGCCGCCAAGCAAACCATTAGTAGTCGAACGCCTGATTATTGACTTTGCCAAACGTGAAGTCACTTTAGACGATCGACTCGTTGCTTTGACTGCACTAGAGTTTGACATACTCTACTTTTTGGCAAGCAATCCCAATCGAGTTTGGGATAGATCGGCTTTAATTCTAGCTATTTGGCATCGCGAAGATTATCGAGGAGACGATCGCAAAGTAGACATTCATGTCGGTCGCATTCGCAAAAAAATTGACGATATTGACGGCAAATCGATCAAAACCATTTGGGGTAGAGGATACATGTTTGAGGTGTCTAATCTCGATCGAGTACAATTGGCAAACTGAGTTTTTTATAATAAAACGATAAGCCAAGATTGTTATGTTAAGAGCCGGAATTGTTGGATTGCCCAATGTCGGTAAATCTACATTGTTTAACGCCCTAGTTGCTAACGCCAAAGCTGAAGCTGCTAACTTTCCCTTCTGTACGATCGAACCGAACGTCGGTGTCGTTTCTGTCCCCGACGAACGTTTGGACGTACTCGCCAAAATCTCGCAATCCGAGAAAATTGTACCGACCAGAATCGAATTTGTCGATATTGCTGGTTTGGTTAAAGGTGCGAGTAAGGGAGAAGGTTTGGGCAATCAATTTCTCGCCAACATCCGAGAAGTTGACGCGATCGTTCACGTCGTGCGTTGCTTTGACAATGACGATATCATTCACGTTTCTGGTTCGATCGATCCGCTTCGAGATATCGAAATAATTAATTTAGAGCTAGCTTTAGCCGATCTCGCTCAAATCGAACGCCGTATCGATCGCACTCGCAAACAAGCACGCGCCAATAAAGAAGCACAAGCGGAAATGGTAGTGCTAGAAAAATTAGCTGCCGTTTTAAACGAAGGCAAATCGGCACGTCAAGTAAGTCTGACCGAAGAAGAGCAAGAAGTAATTAAAAATCTGGGTTTATTAACCAATAAACCCGTAACTTATGCCGCCAACGTTTCTGAAGACGATTTAGCCAGCGGTAATCAATGGGTAGAACAAGTCAAACAATTTGCTAGCCAATCCGATTCTAAAGTAGTAATAGTTTCTGCCCAAGTAGAATCGGAATTAGTGGAATTATCAGAAGAAGAAAAACTAGATTTTCTTGACTCTCTAGGTGTAAAAGAAGGAGGGTTAAAATCTTTAATTAGAGCGACCTACGAATTATTGGGTTTGCGTACCTACTTGACTACAGGGCCTCAAGAAACTCGCGCTTGGACGATCTTGAATGGCATGAAAGCACCACAAGCAGCAGGTGTCATTCATACAGATTTCGAACGCGGTTTTATTCGAGCAGAAACAGTTGCCTATAAAGATTTGGTTGCTACCGGTTCGATGACAGCAGCTAAGGAAAAAGGACTGGTGCGATCGGAAGGAAAAGAATACATCGTGCAGGAAGGAGATGTGCTTTTGTTCAGGTTTAACGTTTAGATCGAGGAAACAACGACGTTTTTTAATTTGAGGGTGAATTAGCTTTTAAACCCTAATTCATCATCCTCATCCCATAATTCGTAATTTATAGCTCCTATTTGTAATTTTTTTTCACTACCAAAAATAGGAAGGTAAAGAATATATTGCGAGCAAAGCATCGTGCTTTGATTCAGAGGTAATGTTTAAGTAATTCCACTGAATTAAGCACGATAGCTTATGGTTCTTCACACATTTTCTAACGTTGGTTATACAGATCGAGCCAGACTTCGACGCAAATTTCCTCCCAAATATTGTAAAAGTCAGGGAAATTTAGAAATATCGATCGCGGGTTTAAAATTTCAAAGCTCGAATCAAGCAGTATGCATCAATCGTATTAATCGAATCGCTCTCAGAAAACCACCCAAACTATGGATATTTGCCGTGCAGTACGGATCTTTATTGGCGATCGGCTTTTCGATCGCCAAAAGACTGATGGGAAATGAGGTGACTCCGATCGATCTCTTTTTTAATGGGCTGAGCGGCGCTTTATTTGGGTTTTTTTGGTGGTTGTTATATTTCAAACAATTTTACTGGATTGTCATTGATTATCCAGAATCTGGAGCGAGTCATCGAGCTTATTTCTGGGTGAGAGGGGATTTTGGTATTGGTAAAACCAGAAAGTTGTTTGCCACGATCAGACAAACTTTTGTCGATGATTGAATAAATACTCTTGACTTTTGACAGGGGACAGGGAATAGGGAGCAGAATACTATTACTTAATTACTTGTTATTTATTACTTATTACTTATTACCTAACTCCCAGCCCCTAACTTTTTCTAATCATATTACTCTTCTTGACACTCCCCCGAATACATTCAACTTCGCTTACGCTTCGTCGAATTAAATTCGGGGGATTCTTGGTTCACCGAGTCTCCGGTCAATAGTTACCTCATTGAAAATAATGTATGCGATCGAAACTTTTTATCAGCAACTAAATTAAAGTTTTAAACTTAAAATTATCTAATTACCAGAAACAAAAGGCAACGGTATCGATCGCAGTGCAAATACAGCACCGATGAGCAAACCAAAGATAACAAAAGAACCGAGTATGCCTATTGCGATCGCCATACCATCTTTTTCGAGAATTCCCAAACTAATTAAGACGACAACAATAGCTGGAAGAAAATTGCCAAAAGGAATTGGTAAAGTAATTACGATCGCCAGAATAAAGATAATTACACCTAATAAACGCTCGATCGCGGGAGAAATCATAAACTCCCAGCGAGGACGAATCAAGTGTTCGACTTTATTTAGATAAGGTAAGCTTTTACGAACGATTTTCTCAAAATCTTTTCGTTTGAACGAGCGATCGCCGATCCATTTAGGCAACCATGGTTTACGAAAGCCTAAAACTAACTGTCCAGAAACTAAGACTAAGGGAATACCAATAATTGCTGAAACTCCAGCGATCGGCAGTGGTAAAGCCTCTGGTAGGGAGCAAATAAATAAAGTCCAACCAAAAGCGCGATCGCCTAATCCTAACAATAAATTTCTAAAATAAACTTTTTCTCCCTGTTGCTGTTCTAAAATATCTAACAGTAATTGTGAGGTATGAAGACCTTTATTTGAATCTTTATTTACTCTAGCTTTTGTGTTTTGATTAGTCATCTATTTTTTAAAATATTCATTATAAATTAGGCATTGTAAAATCGAAATCCGAAAATACAGTGCATGTTTTAATAAAAAAGTATTTTTTTCTAGCTTAAATAAATTTTGAATCCTTTAGCTTGTTTTTGTAATCTACCAATCGTCTGAAAAATTTATTTCGATCGCCCGAAACAACTATCCAGTTACCGCAATAGTTATGAAGTCAAACTCACGCCCGACTCAAATCTAGATGGTTAACTTATAGTTCCTGTCTTTTGTCAATGAATTTGTTTACTGGTTACCGAATTCGAGCGCCGAAAATAACTCTTACGTTATCGTAAGAGTCAATAAAACAAACTCACGCCCGACTTTAATCTAGATGATTAATTTCTAGCTCTCACCTTTTTTCAATCAATTTGTTCAAGAGTCGTGTTCATCGATCGCCCGAAACAACTATCCAGTCATCGCAATAGTTGTTCGGTCAAACTCACGCCCGACTCAAATCTAGATGGTTAACTTATAGTTGTTGTCTTTTTTTAATGAACTTGTTTACCGAAAATTTGGGTAATTGCGCCCCGTCCTTCTAGGACGGCTTTCTTTAGATCTATGCTAGAATAGATTACGTCAGACAAAACGACGTAACTATGTTGGTATTCGAGGCAAAACTTGAGGGATTGAAAGAGCAGTATGGCAAGCTGGATGAAGCCATTCGTACTGCTCGTTTTGTCCGTAATTCTTGCCTGAAATACTGGATGGATAACCGCTCTAGGATCGGACGATATAATTTGAGTGCATATTGTGCTGTGTTGGCGAAAGAGTTTTCTTGGGCAAACCAACTCAACTCTCAAGCTAGGCAAGCATCGGCTGAAAGAGCTTGGTCGGCAATTGCCAGATTCTTTGATAACTGCAAAAAAAACAAACCAGGTAAGAAAGGATATCCAAGATTTAAAAAGGAACAAACTCATGGCTCTGTAGAATACAAAACTACGGGCTGGAAACTTTCTCAATGTCGTAGATACATCACTTTCACTGATGGTTTTGGCGCTGGTACTTTCCTCATGTGGGGAACTCGCGATCTGCATTTTTACCAACTCAAGCAAATTAAACGAGTCAGGGTAGTTCGTCGTGCTGATGGCTACTACACGCAGTTTTGTCTCGACCAAGAGCGATTGTCCAAACGAGAACCAACATCTAAAACTATTGGTCTTGACGTTGGACTGAGTCATTTTTATACAGATAGCGACGGGCAAACTATTGAAAACCCCCGACACCTGAGAAAGAGTGAAAAGTCCCTCAAGCGTCTTTCTCGTCGTATGTCTAAGACCCAAAAAAGGTCGAAAAACCGAGCCAAGTTTAGGAATAAACTGGCAAGAAAGCACCTCAAAGTAAGTAGACAGCGTAAAGATTTTGCCGTGAAGTTGGCAAGATGCGTAGTCCAGTCTAACGACTTGGTAGCCTATGAGGATTTGAAGGTGCGTAATATGGTTAGAAATCGGCATCTGGCTAAATCCATATCCGATGCAGCTTGGACAACTTTTCGTACTTGGGTTGAGTATTTTGGCAAGGTTTTTGGTGTGGTCACGGTTGCTGTGCCACCTCACTACACCAGCCAAAATTGCTCTAGCTGTGGCAAGGTTGTCAAAAAATCTCTGAGTGTCAGGACTCATATTTGTCATCATTGTGGGCATACGCAAGATAGGGATTGGAACGCTGCGAGAAATATATTAGAGAAAGGATTAAGTACGGTGGGACACATCGGAACATACGCCTCTGGAGACATCGACCTCTGCTTGAGTGAGAAAAATCCTTCAAGTAAGTCGGGTCGTGGAAAGAGGAAGCCTAAAGAGCAATCTTTGGAATCCCCGTCGCGCAATTCGCGGGGAGGATGTCAATTGTTAGCGAATTCGATCGCCGAAAATAACTCTTACGATAACGTAAGGGTCAATAAAACAAACTCATGCCCGACTCCAATCTAGATGCTTAACTTATAGTTGTTGTCTTTTTTCAATGAACTTGTTAAAGAGTCGTGTTCGTCGATCGCCCGAAACAACCATTGAACGAGCGCAATAGTTTTTGAAGCAAACTCATCACTTACGTTGCCCAATGCCCGCTGCCCAATCCCCTAATTAGTTACAATTCGACTTGGATCGCCGAGATATGGACTAACCGAACTAGTTACGGGTGTTATGACTGGCGTTAAATTCCAATGTTGCGACAACCGTTTTAGAAATAAATCTTGTTGCTTGCGAAACTGGCTGATATCATTACCGTGATTGATAATGGCAAACCAAACTTGACCCCGATCGCGCGTGGGAATTACCCCAGCTAAAGCACTAACTGTATTGAGAGTTCCCGTTTTAATCGTCGTACCGAGGGGAATAGTTCGATTAATCATCGTTCCTACTTTATCCCGTCCCGAAGTAGGAAATAGATCGCGAACGCCTAAAGACTGAGATCGATATTTATCTTCGATCGCCATTAACATTGCCGTCGCCGCACGAGCAGAAATGCGATTTTCTAATGCCAATCCCGAACCGTTAAGTAACTGAATTTCATTTTCTGGAACATTAGCAGCTAAAGCTGCGACAGTTGCGACTACTTGTGCGCCACCGACAGAATGAGCCAGCATTTCCGCCATCTCGTTATTGCTGTAAACATTCATCTGTTTGACAATTTCTGTCATAGATAAAGAACGATGACGCAGCAATAATTTGGCAGAATTGGAAAAATTGTTGACAACTTCTACTTTACCAGCGATCGCCACTTGCGGTTTAGCAGTTCCTGGCGGCATGACATAATATTGTCTGGTTAGTGCTGGCGACCAAAGTTGGTTATTTATTGCTTGCTTGAACGATTCGCTTGCCATTTTGGCATCAGATTTATAATTCATGTAGAAATTACCATAGACAAGTAAATTGCCCTTTACCTGGCGAATTCCCAAACGATTGAGAGCATTCCCGATCGCGATCGCCTCTTCCCAAACAAATAAAGGATCGCCCGAGCCTTTAATTATTAAATCTCCTTGTAAAATTCCATTTTCAATTTTGGCAGTTTCGTTAGTATAAATTTGGGTTTCAAATTGATGCTTAGTTCCCCATTTATCCAACGCAGCTAATGAAGTCGCAATTTTGGTCAAAGATGCCGCCGAAGCTGGAATATTGCCTTGAAAGTTAGCTAATTCCGCCCATTGGGAGCGAATCCAAATTCTTTGTTCTCCTGCTGCAAAACCTTTATCCGTTAAATCTTGAAGATATTGCTTGACAAATTGCTCTACGGTGGGATCGTTTTGAGTGGGAAGAGCGAAAATTGCTGTCTTATCCCATGACAAAGTTTGTAGTTGTTCTACTTTTGTGGATGCTTGTCCAAAAAAATTTAGCAACAATCCCATTAAACTAACACCAATTACATCCAGCATTTTCTCGACTCCCCAGTCAGTCAAAAAACTATTAAGTGGTTATTTTTACCAACATTTATAAATCTTTGTCGATCTAGATGTCACTAGGCATAAGTACGAGAAGATAGATATCGCGAGTGAGAAATCCACAAAAAAACCCAGTTTTTCCAGACAATATTCAACTATGTATGTAAAATTGTTATTAATTATTAACTAAATTTAGTTTTTAATATTTCTTTTTCTTATTGAAGATGTGGGAACTAAAGTTCCCCATCACTGATAAAATTTGTAAGGCTTCTATTAATTTCATCAATGGGATCGACTCGCGCACGAATTGCAGTAGACGCTATGGGGGGAGACTTTGCCCCCAACGAAATCATCGCTGGGGCTATTCGAGCCTCAGAAGAATTAGATGTAGACGTTTTGTTGGTAGGCGATCGCCATCAGATCGAATCATACCTCAAAAAACATCATGCCTCTAGCTCGATCGAGGTAGTTGCCGCAGAAGATGTAATTACCATGCAAGAAGAAGCAACGGCAATTCGCAAAAAGCCGAAAGCTTCAATTAACGTGGCAATGAATTTGGTTAAGAACAAACAAGCCCAAGCCGTAGTTTCCGCAGGACATTCAGGGGCAGCAATGGCAGCAGCGCTGTTTCGTCTGGGACGCTTGCGAGGGATCGATCGCCCTGCAATTGGAGCTGTATTTCCCACCATTATTCCTGGTAAATCCGTTATCGTTCTCGATGTGGGTGCGAACATGGATAGTCGCCCCAAATATTTAGAGCAATTTGCCTTAATGGGGACGATCTACAGCCGATATGTAATGGGAATTGAAGAACCAAAAGTCGGCTTGCTCAACATTGGCGAAGAACCTTCCAAAGGTGACGAGTTGGCTGTGCGTACCCATGAATTGCTCGCAGCAAACGAACATATTCCTTTTGTGGGCAATGCTGAAGGCAGAGACGTGCTTTCTGGCAACTTTGACGTAATTGTCTGCGATGGCTTTGTCGGTAACGTCTTGCTCAAATTTGCAGAAGCCGTAGGCGAAGTAATGCTGCAAATCTTGCGAGAAGAATTGCCAAAAGGCATCAGAGGTAAGTTAGGAACGGCTTTGCTCAAACCCAACCTGAACCAAATCAAGCAAAGAATCGATCATGCCGAACACGGCGGCGCATTATTGTTTGGCGTGGATGGTGTATGTATCATCAGCCACGGCAGTTCGAGAGCGCCATCGATTTATAATGCGATTCGTCTAGCTAAAGAAGCGATCGACAATCAGGTTTCACAAAGAATTCAAACCTACAACGATCGCATGGTCGAACAAATTAAAACAGCTAGCGAAACGGCTTCTACTAACTAGATAGCCGGGTGTCGGGAATTAAAGGGAGAAAAATGAGCAAAGAAACAGGAAAGGGAATAGCTATTATCGGTTGCGGATCTGCCACACCCGACGCAATTTTGAGCAATGAAGCACTTTCTAAAATAGTTGAGACGAACGACGAATGGATTAGTACGAGGACGGGCATGAAAAACCGTCATCTATCATCCCCATCCGAGTCTTTAAGTCAATTAGCAGCTAAAGCTGCTCGAAGTGCGATCGCCATGGCAGGAATTACAGCAGCCGATCTTGACTTAATTATTTTAGCTACTTCCACTCCTGACGACCTTTTTGGTAGTGCCGCTTGCGTTCAAAATCTCATCGGTGCTTCCCACGCTGTTGCCTTTGACTTGACTGCGGCTTGTTCTGGGTTTATTTTTGGTTTGGTTAATGCCGCTCAATTCATTCGCACGGGAGTTTATCAAAACGTTTTAGTAATTGGCGCAGATGTTCTTTCTCGTTGGGTAGATTGGAGCGATCGCACCACTTGCGTTTTGTTTGGCGATGGTGCTGGTGCGGTGGTTTGTCAGGCGACAGATTCAGGCGATCGTTTGTTGGGTTTTGAAATGCGTAGCGATGGTACGCAACATGGTTGTCTCAATCTTGCTTATCAGGGACAACAAAAAAATTTAGTCGCAGATATTAGCGTTTCTGCTGGTGGCTATCAACCGATTACCATGAACGGACGCGAAGTGTATCGTTTTGCCGTTGAAAAAGTGCCAGAAGTCATTGAAAAAGCAATGTTTCGTGCCGATCTTAGTGTCGATCGAATCGATTGGTTGTTGCTACATCAAGCCAACCAACGTATCTTAGATGCAGTTGCCAAGCGCTTGAAAATCTCTTCAGAAAAAGTACTTAGCAATCTGGCTTGTTACGGAAATACTTCAGCAGCATCAATCCCCCTCGCTCTCGACGAAGCCGTCAGACAGGGTAAAGTCAAGCCGGGAGATGTAATTGCTGCGTCTGGTTTTGGTGCTGGATTGACTTGGGGCGCAGCTATTTTTCAATGGGGCTAGAGGCAAGGCTATTTCATTGGTTTTATAAGCTTAGCGATCGACCTCGACTTGTACGATTATTTAGTTTTTCATAAATTTTTGATAAAATCGACCTTTTTTTAAAAAAGCAGTTATTCATTTAAGTTTAAAAAAAATATTGTTACGGCTCTTCTTTCCAAAGATGTAATTTAAGATCGCCAGTTCTAAATGCAAAAACTTGTAGCTAAAACAAGGGATATCATTCATAAGAATGATATTGATAAAGCTCAACCAAAAGGATGATGGAGCGAGACGATCGCTTGTGTCAACTTAGTAATTGGAAATTAAATACTTGACCAACTCCACATTTACTGTGGAAATGAGGAGAATACTAAAATGGTATCTATTACTGACGCAAAACGTACTGCAATTGCTCAAAAGCTTGCAGATATGAAAGCAATACAAAATTTAATTATTAGCAACGAAGAAATCTTACTTCAAGAATGCGAAGATAATGAAGTTCGCAAACGCCTTCAAGATTTCATCGAAGATGACAAAAAAAATCTAGGAATTATTGATACCGTTACAACTCAATACGGTATTCAAGCAGAACCAAAAGACACAGTTATCGAACTGATTGAAAAAACCAAACAAATGATGGGCAGCGATAAGCTGACAACTTACGAAAAAGTTACTCAGCACGAACTACTCAAACACGGACAATTTATGTCTGGTATCGTCGTTCACAAAGCAGCCCAAATAGTCGGTGCAGACATCGAAGCCGCGATCGCGCCTTTAAATACAGTTAACTTCGAAAACCGCGCTCATCAAGAGCAACTCAAAAGCGCGATCGAATTTTATGGCGTTCGCGAACTAACCGGTCAAGAACCAGATCAAGGTTTCTGGGGAAGAGTACAAGATGCAGTTGCTGCTGTAACTGGCGTAGTTGGTAGTGCTGTAACTCAGTCTTCCGACAAGTCTGACATGAACGTTCAAGACGTGATTCGCATGGATCACCAAAAGGTAAATGTCTTGTTTGCTGAAATTGAAGGCACTGACGATCCTCAAAAGATGCAAGAGTATTTCGGACAGCTTTATATGGATCTAAGCGTTCACTCCGAAGCTGAAGAACAAGTTGTTTATCCAAATGTACGTTCTTTCTACGGCGACGACAATACTCAAGAACTTTATGACGAGCAAGCTGAGTTTAAAGTTCTTCTTAGCGAACTTAAGTCTTTAAATCCTACTGCTCCTGATTTTAAAGCGAAACTAGAACAGCTAAAAAATGGCGTAATGGATCACGTTCGTCAAGAAGAAAGCACCATGTTTGCTGCTATTCGCAACAACTGTTCTACCGAACAACAAGAGCAAATGGCAACACAATTTAAAGAAGCTAAAAAGCAGCTACAAACTCAAATGTCTAAAGAAACTGCTAACGCATAACCTTTAATTAATTGTTGTCTTAGCGCGGGTATCTTACCCGCGCCAATTCTGGAGAATTTTCCCATTTTCCAATCGAGAAAAAAGAGCTAAAAAAATTAAATCGGCGGGTAATGATAAATCGATCGTTTTATCTACCCGTCTTTTTTCAATGTCGCCCAGTCAGGAAAAAATCTCGTTGCAGACGCAAGTCCACGATACGAGATTAGTCAGGAGAAACCAATGTAAAAGAGACAAAATTGCCAAAAGTATGACTCAAAACAAGAAAGATATTAAAGAAGGATGAATTGCTAGTAGCTGTTTATAATTTATCCGTCCTCATTCATCTTTCCTACCGCGACTCAGTTCCTTGATTTGGTGCGCCTGGTTTGGTATCTTTTCCGGGAGCTTCTGGTTCGGCACCCGCTCTAGTATCTTGTCCTCCGGTTCTTTGCCCTGTCGTCCGTCCCATTGGGTCTAAAGTAGTTTGTTTGCCACCCGAACCAGTAACGGCTGCTTTTTCTCTGGGTGTTGTAGCTTTTTTAATTTCTTCTAATTCGTGGAGTGCAAAGTTGTTGGTATTTATACCAGTATAATTGATTTTGTTAAAGCGCACGATAACTGGATACAAAATACCGCTTTTATCTATAGTTGCGACCGTACCAGTATCTTGGTACCAGTAAGACTCTTTACGAAGAATTTTTACTACAGAACCACGTTCGATCGTCATAATTACCTTTATATTTCAAATGAGGTTTGATTGTTTTGACAAAAAGCAAGATCGATCGCCCTAAACTTCAAACACGCATTTTCATTTTATAAAGTTTTTGAGCAACACAAGAAAACTATCAAACATTTCAACAATCCAGGAAATAGACCTTAAAATCTTTTAGTTCGGTTGCGCTCGTCTTGCTTATGAATAAACAGTTAAGCAGTTATCTTTAAAAGCAAAATCTATCCTGAGAAGTATTTGTTTAGTGCTTAGGTAGAGTTAAGTCGAGTATTATTTTTTTAAGTAATACGAACGAACAAGTTTGATAAAATCAGGTCTAAATATGATAGATTTAAAGGCTAAAGTATTATTTAACATCTCTAAAAAACTAGTTTGTTAAAGGGATGGGATCGCTACAAAATCGTTAACTTAACTAGTTTTTACACTTTTTTTGAGATATTTTAATCTCTTTTTAAAATTGGTGTTAAATTATGAGAGAAAGTAATTTAAAACAGACCTTCTAACTCAAGCGTTATCGTTTATCTCTATAAAAAGGATGATTTTATCGCAACGAGTAGCCAATAAAATACGATTTAGTGGCAAAAAAAGTGTCTCAAGAGCAATGAAATCATGAACTATCGAGATTTACAACTAGCATTTAAGTTTGAACTTGAATCTACAGTTATTAAGCCAGATCGACAGGTCAATCATGGTTGTAATCTAAAGTGGAAGCCTGGGGACAACAAAGACGTTTTACTTGCCACAACAATTTTTCATAGAGGTATAAACCTAAGTTTTCAACCAACCGTATTAATTAGCTAACTTAATTCTGTTTGCAGCCAAAAGATTTTGGTATGGCTGTCTCCTGTTACTTAAATTGATTTGTACTACAAACTTCATAGCAGTAACAGAACTCCTTCTGTAAGATTGCAATTCGGTTTCTATGTTTTAAAAAACTAGAAATTTTTTCTGTGTTGGCAATTATTCAATTGTTCGGGTCGATCGCGACTTGAAAAACTTTAGTGTCTAGCCACAGCACTTTGCAAGTGTTATGGCGAACAGAAGCAAGCAGCAACGTTAAACGTTGGTTGAAATCGTATGTCATTACCTAATTTACTGTTGTATTAAGGTCAAACAAAATGAACCAAATTCAAGCAAAATTTGCAGCAACTGAAACAGCTTTTCATGTAGAAGGTTACGAAAAGATCGAATTCGATCTTGTCTATGTCAATGGAGTCTTCGATATTAAAAACACCGAACTTGCCGACAGCTATCAAAAGTTGGGACGCTGTTTGATGGTAATCGATGCCAATGTCTACGAACTTTACCAAGAACAGATCGAGGCTTACTTTGACTATTACAACATCGACTTAACAGTCTTCCCGATCATCATTACCGAACCAGAAAAAAGTCTGCGTAGCATGGAAAAAATTATCGATGCTTTCGCTGATTTCGGTTTGGTACGCAAAGAACCAGTTTTGGTTGTCGGTGGCGGTTTAATTACCGATGTTACCGGATTTGCTTGCTCTACTTATCGTCGCAGTAGTAATTACATCCGTATTCCCACTACCTTGATCGGTTTGATTGATGCTAGCGTTGCCATTAAAGTTGCCGTCAATCACAAAAAACTGAAAAACCGTCTCGGTGCTTACCATGCCTCCAAGAAAGTCATTCTCGACTTTTCGTTCTTGCGAACCTTGCCTACCGCTCAAGTTCGCAACGGCATGGCAGAATTAATTAAAATTGCCGTAGTTTCTCAAGCAGAAGTCTTTGACTTGTTAGACAAATACGGAAAAGATTTACTTGAAACTCACTTTGGCAACATTAACGGCACGCCAGAGTTAAAAGAAGTAGCTCATAAAGTTACCTATGAGTCGATTAAAAAAATGCTGGAGTTGGAAGTTCCCAACCTGCACGAACTCGACCTCGATCGCGTCATTGCCTACGGTCATAGTTGGAGTCCTACCCTAGAACTAGCACCTCGCGCACCAATCTATCACGGACATGCGGTTAATATCGACATGGCTTTTTCGGCAACGATCGCAGCGCGACGTGGATACATTACCACTGAAGATCGCGATCGCATCCTCGGATTAATGAGCCGTATTGGTTTGACTTTAGATCACCCTCTTTTTGAAGACGAACTAGTGTGGAAAGCTACAAAGTCTATTAGTTTGACCAGAGATGGCAAACAAAGAGCGGCAATGCCAAGACCGATCGGATCTTGCTGTTTTGTTAATGACTTTACCCGTGAAGAATTAGAAGAAGCTCTCATCGAACACAAGCAACTCTGTCAAGCTTATCCCCGTGGTGGCGATGGCATTGAAGCTTACATGAGCGCCGAACAGCTCGAATCAGAACTAATCGGCGTTTAAAATGTAGGGGCATGGCACTGTCATGCCCCTACGAGGAATCGATTTGTAGTAAATATATAGGAGAAATGGTATAAGACTATGTCTGTTGTTACTAATAAAAAAACAGCTCGACCAATAACGCCGTTAGGTATTCTTGCCGATCGCCTGCAACAAACTCTTAAGTTAGCTGAATTGGAAGACATTTCAGTCGAGCTTAAGACATCTTTGCAACAAGCATATAATTTGGCAGCAGGTTTAGATCCCTACATAGAAGAATGTACGACTTCAGAGTCAGAAGCGCTCAAAAATTTAGCGCAAAAAACAAAAGAAGAAGACTGGAGTAAGCGTTTTAGCGACGGAGAAACGGTACGTCAGTTAGAACAAGAGATGTTATCAGGACACATCGAAGGACAAACACTAAAAATATTTGTTTCAATGATGGGTGCCAAACGCATTTTAGAAATTGGTATGTTTACTGGATATTCGGCGCTAGCGATGGCAGAAGCATTACCAGATGATGGTTGTTTGCTTGCCTGTGAAGTAGATGAATATGTAGCAGACTTTGCGAAAAAGTGCTTCGAGCGATCTCCTCATGGTAAAAAAATTGGTGTAAAAGTAGCACCTGCTTTGCAAACATTAAACGAATTAGCAGATGCAGGAGAAGTTTTTGACTTAGTATTCATCGATGCCGATAAAAAAGAATATGTTGACTATTTCAACATTTTGCTCGATCGCCAATTATTAGCTACTAATGGTCTAATTTGCGTAGACAATACTTTATATCAAGGTACTGTTTATCTATCAGAAGATCGACACATCCCCAATACTAAGGCGATCGACAATTTTAACCGCACCGTCGCCCAAGACGATCGCGTCGAACAAGTACTTTTACCCCTGCGAGATGGTTTGACCATTATTAGAAAGGTTTGAGGTTCATTGTTCATTGTTCATTGTTCGTTGCTACTTGCTACTTTCCAAAGCAAACCCTAACCCCTAATCCCTACTCCCTAATCCCTAATCCCTAATCCCTAACCCCTGCTCCCTATTCCCTATTCTTATGTCCCAAATATTATTTGTTCGAGGACAAAGTTCTGCTTTACTGCAAAACCTTGGTACGCTTGCTTTGTTGCTAATTCTTTTACCATTTAACCTGGTTGTAGTAGCAGTAGCATCGATCGGAAATTTAATTGGTGGAGACGTTTCATCAAAAATCTCTACATCCAAAAATACTAAACGAATCTTGCTGACTGGAGGCAAGATGACTAAAGCTTTGCAATTGGCGCGATCGTTTCATGCAGCAGGACACGAAGTCTTTTTGGTAGAATCTCATAAATACTGGCTTTCGGGTCATCGTTTTTCTCGTGCTGTCAGCGGTTTTTATACCATAGCCGCACCAGAAAAAGATCCAGAAGCTTATTGTCAGGGATTATTAGATCTTGTCAAACAAAAAAATATAGATGTATTTATTCCCGTTTCGAGTCCAGTTGCCAGTTACTATGATTCTTTAGCCAAATCTCGGTTATCGCCTTACTGTGAAGTCGTGCATTTCGATGCTGAGGTTACCGAGATGTTAGATAACAAGTTTGCCTTTTGTGAAAAAGCGCGATCGCTAGGACTATCAGCACCGAAAGTTTTTTGTATTACCAATCCCCAACAAATTCTCGACTTCGATTTCAAGGACGATGGCAGTCGCTATCTTCTTAAAAGCATTCCCTATGACTCGGTGCGTCGTTTGGATTTGACTAAGTTACCTTTTGAAGGAATGGAAGAATATGTCAAAACTCTTCCCATCAGCGAAGCTAAACCCTGGGTAATGCAAGAATTTATTAAAGGACAAGAATATTGCACTCACAGCACCGTCCGCAATGGAATAATTAAATTGCATTGCTGTTCTAAATCTTCACCCTTTCAAGTTAACTACGAACATGTCGATAACCCACAAATTTACAAATGGGTAAAACATTTTGTCAAAGAATTAAATCTGACAGGACAAGTATCCTTTGACTTTATTCAAACAGAAGATGGAAATGTTTATCCGATCGAATGTAATCCTCGCATTCATTCGGCAATTACCATGTTTTACAATCATCCAGGAGTAGCGGATGCATATTTAAACGATGCTGAAAATGAAGACGAAGTCGCGATGCAACCTCTACTTGAAAGTAAACCGACTTACTGGTTGTATCACGAACTATGGCGCTTAACTAGCGTGCGATCGCTCTCACAATTACAAGCATGGTTTGAGAAGATTAGCAGAGGTACGGACGCAATTTTTTGTTTTGACGATCCTCTTCCATTTTTAACAGTTCATCATTGGCAAATTCCGCTGTTACTTCTGGACAATCTACGCCGACTTCAAGGTTGGATTCGGATTGATTTTAACATCGGTAAATTGGTTGAATTGGGTGGCGATTAGGTTGTGTCATCTAAAAATTGCGATCGAAGAGATTTTGTTATTAGACTTTTTGCAAAAATGATGATTTTTTAAAAAGAGTCCACAGATGAACACAGATGAACACAGATAAAACTTAGATCTGATGGACTTATGCAATTGGTCTATTTTTCGATCGAGTCTCTTCGATCGACAAAAACATCGGTGTTAAATTAATTTTGAATTTCGACAACATATAATTCTCCCCATTCTTGGTTGTCAATGGAAATACTTTGAAACCGAACTTTTCCTTCGATCGCAATTTCTTTTCCAACAGCAGGAAGTTTGGTTGTCGTCGTCACCCAAATTTTACCGCTACTATCTTCTAGCTGATAAGCACCGCCATTTAAAAAAGGAACTCGACTAATTACTTTTCCTTGCAAACGCACGGTAGAATCTAGATGACCAGATGATTTTAAATTACTTATTTGAGTAGATGAAAAATTGGGCGCGATCGACGACCAATTCAAATTAGCTAGTTGGCTGCAACCAAGCAGATTGAACGAAACAATTAACAATATACTCAGGTGGAATAGTCTAACATTAAAAGACGTAAGAGGTGCAGCTAGCAGCGACATGTAAAACTATCCCAAATATACTTGCTTAGCAGTTATAGCTTAACCTCGGCTACACTATTTTGGCTTGTCTTGAAATGCCCGTACAAACAGCTCAAATTTTAGACGGAAAAAAATTAGCGCAAAAGATTCAACAAGAATTAAAACAGCGCATTCAAAACTTGCAACCCAAAATCGGACGACCCCCAGGATTGGCAGTTTTAATGGTGGGTGACAACCCTGCTAGCGCTGTTTACGTACGCAACAAAGAATTAGCTTGTCAAAAAATTGGCATGACTTCTTTTGGAAAACATTTTCCCGCCTCAACTTCTCAACAAGAATTAGAAACAGAAATAGAACAACTCAATCAAGACGATCGAGTAGACGGAATTCTCGTTCAATTACCTTTACCCGAACATTTAGATGCGATCGCGCTATTGCACAAAATTACTGCCGATAAAGATGCTGACGGACTTCATCCAGTCAATCTAGGCAAATTAGTACGTTCCGAATCTGGTTTGCGTAGTTGTACCCCCGCTGGCGTAATGCGTCTTCTTGAAGAATATAAAATTGAATTGCAAGGCAAACAAGCAGTTGTCTTGGGACGTAGTATTTTAGTTGGTAAACCCCAAGCGCTAATGTTGTTGGAAAAAGATGCCACCGTCACGATCGCCCATTCTCGAACACAAGATTTAGCTAGCATTACTCGTAGTGCAGACATTCTCGTCGCCGCAGTTGGTAAACCAGAAATTGTTACCGCCGATCTGGTTAAACCTGGTGCAGTTATCATTGACGTAGGAATTAATCGCGTCGAAACTGCCGACGGAAAATCTCGCTTAGTTGGAGATGTCAACTTTAATTCCGTTGCCGAAGTAGCCAGTTACATTACCCCCGTTCCCGGTGGCATCGGTCCGATGACAGTAGCTATGTTATTACAAAATACCGTAGACAGCTATTTAAAAAAGGAATCACAAGAGTAAGCTTGTGAGCAACTCCTACTCCCCTAATTGATATCGAATCAATTGCCTAACTTGTTCGATCGATAGATTTAGTTTTTGAGCGATCGCTGTTTCTAGGCGATCGAATTGGGTGGTTGGTAATTCAAATTCTTGTTTTTGAAAGACGCTAGTAGCTTGTTTAACTCTAACTCGGGAAGAATTGGAGGCGCGATCGACTGTTACTTTAATTGAAAAAATTCTCTCTGAAGTAGGTTGTTCGTTTTGGGTAATTTGTAATTGGCGATCGCTAAATTTAGCAAAGTATAAATCGCGATCGGCAACAAGTTTAATTACCAGCCAGAAACTCAGTCCGACAAGAGGTAAAGGCAACCAAAATTCTAATCCTAAAGAACTTAAAAAGCGAAGCCATCGAAATCTGTGCATGCAATCGAGTAAAATTATTTCCAATACTGGGTCTGATAATTGTCAATGTAAATTCTTAACCCATGCTTATTTTACTTGTAGAAGACGATTTAGCTCAGTTAGAACCTTTACAAGCAGCTTTGTCTCAAGTAGGTCATATTGTCGATGCGATCGCGGATAGTGAGGTAGCACAGTGGTTAATCGATGACAAAGAATACGATCTATTAATTTTAGATTGGATGTTACCAAAAATTACTGGAATCGAACTTTGTCGCCAGTATCGCAAGCGTGGCAAAACATCGCCAGTATTGATGCTTACGGCAAAAGATACCACTGCTGACAAAGTAAGCGGTTTGGATGCTGGCGCAGATGACTATTTAGTTAAACCCATAGACGTTCTCGAATTACTAGCTAGAGTAAGAGCATTATCGAGGCGATCGCCATTGTGGCAGGGAGAAATTCTTAACGCCGCCGATCTACAATTAGATTTAACCAGTTTTACGATCGCTAGAGGCAAAGAAACGATTCAACTATCGGTGCGCGAATTTCAATTGATGGAATATCTCATGCGTCATCCCAATCAAATTTTATCTCGCGACCAAATTGAAAGAGCGCTTTGGAGTTGGGGAAGTGAACCAGAAAGCAACGCCGTAACCACTCTAGTTAGAAGGTTACGTCAGCGCTTGGAATCAGTCAATGCTAAAGATTGGCTAGAAACAGTTTACGGTATGGGTTATCGTCTGAATACATATTAGAAAGGGCTAGGGAATAAGTAATAAGTAATAAGATACTTCTAACTTTTGATTTTCCCTAACCCCTAACCCCTAACCCCTACTCCCTAGCCCTTAGCCCCTAGCCCCTACTCCCTAACCCCTTTAAACAATGTTCGATCGCAGCCGTCGTCGTCTTGCTTATTGGTTTACTCTGTCGATGGGGAGTATTCTAATTCTGTTTGCCTTTACTATCTATTACATTCAACTGCGAGAGAAAATTCGTACTTTTGACGAAGCACTCTATATGCAGAGTAAATATATTGCTTCCAAAACTCAGTATCAATTCAAGCAAGGAGAATGGCAAATCGAAACTGAAGATATTTCGGTTCGAGCAATTAAGGCTTTACCCCTGGGAATTGAAGTAGATATAGCTTATATCGGTTGGTATGATGCTGACGGTAAACTAGTACAATTCATAGGCAGTAAGACAAAAGAACCAGATCGATCGATAATTGGGTATCAAACTCTCAACAGCGATCGCCCCTGTCAAACAGATAATCATCAACAATTGATTCGTCAGTTGACACTACCAATTCGTCAAAATAAAGTCTCGATCGGTTATTTACAAGTCGCTAATTCTCTTTGTGCGACGCAAAAAGATCTCGCCAAAACTCAGCTATTTTTAGCTTTAGGAATACCAATAACTCTCGGTTTAACTGGTTTAGTCGGTTGGTTTTTGGGGGGAGTGGCAATGAAGCCAACTCAACGATCTTACGAACAGTTACAACGCTTTACTGCCGATGCTTCTCACGAATTACGCGCTCCAATCGCCGCTATCTTAAGTAATGCTCAAGTCGGTTTGCTAGCACCATCTCCCGATAGTTCTCAACCGCGTCAAAGATTGGAAAATATCGTCACCATTACTAAATCAACTAGCAGTTTAATTAGTAATTTACTGTTTTTAGCGCGTCACGAAGGACAATTAAATCCTCAAGATTTGCAAACGATCGATCTGAGTATTTTTCTGCAACCTTTAATTGATGAATATACTGCTTTAGCAACAGAAAAAAAATTAAATTTTGTCAGTTATCTTTCTTCTCAAACATTCAAAATTAAAGCAGATCCAGAACTTTTACAACAGGCTCTCAAAAATATTCTTACCAATGCTTACAAATATACATCTGTTGATGGAACGGTTCGTTTGACGCTTGCTATCAAAACACGTCGAGCTATTATTGGAATTGAAGATGATGGCATTGGTATTCCCGAAGCAGATTTACCCCATATTTTCGAGCGCTTTTATCGAGTAGATACAGCTCGATCGCGCGAGACGGGCGGTTTTGGTTTGGGTTTAGCGATCGCGCAACAGATTATTAGAGCGCATAACGGTCAAATTACTGTAGAAAGCACCCTTGGTAAGGGTACGAAGTTTGAGATTATTCTACCTTCTTGACCAAAGAATTTTCAAAATTCTTCGCTCAATTTTTTGTGTTAACCAGGACAATAAGATGGTTGAGTAATAGTTCTTTGACCGGTATTGGGTGTAGGATAACGAGTCAGTACGATTTGACCCTGAGCATTAACTGCTATTCCTCTTGCAGGAATAATTTGATCAGATGATACATGTTTGCGATTGCGTAGCACGACCGTTCATGAGATCGCTCGTCTTAACTTCCTCTGCTCCTCCGCTTCTGGGCTCCTCCGCTTCTGGGCTTTCCTGCCCACCAGACACTCTAATCACCTCACTCTTAAGCGGTTCGGTTGGAGAAGGAGGCATACCGCCACGTCCTGTAATTGTAAAGCTATTGCCTTGTGCTACATTACCTGAAGCACTGCAAGTTGATGCTGCTGTTTCATCTGGAGCGATAATATTTTGAGGTGTTTGTACTTTTTCTAAAGAAAGATTTGATTCTTCATAGTCATTTCTGTCCGAATTGTTTGACTGAGAATTCTCAGAAGTAGAATTAATGTCATTTTCTCCGTTATTGCGGATTTGTTTTAGATCTTCGCTAGGTAAGAATTGTTGAATGCGATCGCGATCGAATCCATATACACTTTCAACTTTGAGCGCGATTGTTCCACCTTGTCCTTGTGCCGCAGTAGCAATAATATCGTTATTTTGATTGGGGAAAGCAACAATAAATCCGTTAGGAGAATTAATATTAATATTCCCTCCATTAGCATTACCAGTTACCTGTGCGGAGATAGTGCCACCGTTACGCATTGATAGGATATTAGTGAAGTTTAGATTAATGTCACCGCGAGGATCGCCAGCAGCGCCTTCTCCTAAAATACCGACACCGATTCGACCTCCATTTGTAAGATCTAAATTTCTTGTCAAAATATTTACCCCACCAGCATTTCCTTTGCCTGTCTTTTCTACTTCAGTGGCGATCGAACTAGCAACACCATCTTTGCTTCCATCAACTCTAATGGTGTCAGAGGCATTAATGTTAACCTTTCCTGCATTTCCTTCCCCTTGGATAACAGAACCGATCTGAGCGCCATTGCTAATAGATAAGTTTTTGGTGGTAATTTCAATGCCCCCGCCATTTCCTTTCCCATTAAGACCAACTCCACTTCCAATTGAGGTTGGAACCTCATTTATCCGTCCATCAACAGTAATATTGTTAGAGGCATTAATTTTAATTACACCTCCGTTTCCACCTACTCCTATTGTTTTAAAGACACCAGCACCAATCTGACCTGCATTAGTAACATCTAAGTTTTTAGTAGTGATATCAATTACACCAGCATTTCCTTGACCTTCACCACTTGTTCCACTAGTAATGCCACTAAAAATACCGTTGTTTTTGTTGTTGCCATCTATTCTGACAGTGTCAGAGTCTTTGATTGTGACATTTCCTGCGTTTCCTTCTCCCAAATTACTAGCACTTACCTGAGCTACATTATTCACAGATAAATTTTTAGTCGTCAGAAAAATATCGCCAGCATTTCCGATCGCTTTGGGACGAGTTATCTTTCCAGTTACTTCGTCTTGTTTTTGGTTTCGTATGATACTTGTAATTCCGATAAAACTACCAATTCCGTCTCCTTCGACGGAAATGCGATCGCCAGCGTTAATCGTGATATTACCTCCATTTCCTTCTTTAAAATTATCGGCGCTAATTTGACCTCCATTAGTGAGAGATAAATTATTGGTAGTAATAGAAATATTGCCAGCATTTCCAATGCCGACTACGGAAGTAGCGATCGAGCTACGATTGTCATCTTGACTTCCGTCAACAATGATTCGATCGGAAGCATTAATTCTGACTTTATTTCCATCTCCATCTGTGTTGCTCGATATTCTAGAGCCATCTTTGAGCAAAACCGAACTAGTAGCATCAACGTTAATGTTTCCTGCTTGTGCTGTTATTGAACCTAGATTTTGAGCTATTCCTGCTTCAAGAGAACTAATTCCCGACATATTTAAATTATTAGCATTAACGGCGATCGAACCGCCACCGCCAGCACTCACATTAACTGACGCGCCATTATTTAAAGTAATATCTCCTCGTTGCACTCCTACAGGAAAGTTCAAACTACCATCGCCAGATAAACCTACTCTTCCCACGCCAGTGAGAGAACCTAATTCTATTTTTCCTCCTGGTGCGATTAGTTTACCGCGATCGAAATCGAGATTGCCGCCGACAAGTGAAATATTTTTGTTTGGTTTTACTTCCAATCCAGTTGCAGAATTATTGGCAATTGGTTGGGGATTATCACGAAGATTTAATCCGATCGGTGCATTTATAGTTAGTAAGGGTTTTGTTTGAGTATTGGTAGCGCTAAATTCTGTTCCGTCGATAAAGGAAAGACTATCGGCAGTACTTCCCAAAAATGAACCGCCGATATCTAGTCTGGCATTCTCTCCAAAAATAATTCCTGCGGGATTGATTAAAAATAAGTTGGCGCTACCATTGGCTTTTATTAATCCATTAATATCCGATACCGAACCGCCTGTAACTCGATTGATAATATTTTCGACATCGGGAGCATTATTAAAATTCGCCGAACCGCCATCAGGTACGGAAAAGTTACCGAAACTGTGATAGAGATTATTTCCAGCGCGATTGCCTTCGTTAATTTCAAAATTGCTGTTATCTGGTGAGGCTACGTTTGTATTCGTAGTGCCATCAGCAGAAATATCTTGTGCTATGGCAGGACTAGAAGCAAATAAAGAAAAAAAAGTAAAACAACCAAGCTTAAGTAATATCGAACTAGCTTTTATCATCGATATAATCTTTTATTATTGAGGTTGTGCCAAGTTTAAAAAATTATACCGAGACGAGCTGTAATACATCTTGAGTTGCCTATTGTTTTAAGATTCTGATGTATTCATTGTTGATGCTTCGTCAAACTGACTTTTCCAGAAAAGATTTACCAATTATTGAGCGTTTTAGTGCATTGAGTGAACTGATACCAACTAGTGTCAGAAATCGACTCAGCCAGGAGTGATTCTTGACAATGTTCGCAACTTTCAAATCTTCATAGACACACATTGTTAGAGTGGACTACGCTCCAGCAAGCTTTATGCTCCAGTCTTTACGCTGCCTGAGTATTTTTAAATGAACTTTGCTCAGTCGTTTTCGGCTACGGTAAAATTATTCTTACAACATCGTAAGAGTTTTTTATGAATTGGGTTAATACTACTCAAACCGCTATTCGTTTAGGAATTTCTAGTGCAAGAGTCAGACAATTACTTGCAGAAGGTAGGATAAAAGGAGCTTATAAAATCGGCAAATATTGGATGATTCCTTTGTTTAATGGCAAGCCATCGATTCAACTCGGTCAACGTGGGCCAAAACCCAAATGGAGTAGCGCTCGTGCTACTGCAAAAACAAAAATTTATATCAATCGTTCTAAATTAGCTCAAAATCACGATCGAGGAACTTTCCATCCAGTAATTAGTGTCAATCAACTCGATCGCAATTTATACGCTAATGAAGTCGAGATCGATGGCCCGTGTCGAATAGTGTATCAGCCCGAAAAAGAAAAGAATCCTAGAATTTGGATTGAAACCTTTTCTCAAGTTCGAGTAATGAATTTTGAAGCCGATCGAGCCCAAAAAACTTGCCTAACTCTTAGTTGAGTAAATGCAATTTTTTAAGCTCCCGAAGTGCTACTACTCTAATGCGGATCGATCGAGACAAGTTTTATCTTTCACAATGAACCATGAACGATGAACGGTAAACACCGATCAAACTAACAAACACTGTCCCGACGGACATAAATCTTCTAGTTCGATCTTGACTGGTTCGACATGCCAAATATCTTTACTGTATTCGCAAATGGCTCGATCGCTGGAAAATTTGCCCATGCGTGCGGCATTGAGAATTGACATTTGCGTCCACTTGTCGCGATCGCTATAGGCTTGACTGACTCGATCTTGACACTCAAGATAAGATTGATAGTCGGCAAACAGTAAATATTGGTCTTGATACATCAAAGAATCGATTAAAGGTTTGAATAGTTGCACGTCGCCGTGAGAGAAGAATCCAGATAAAATAAGTTCGATCGCTTCTTGCAATTCAGGACTAGCATTGTAGTAATCGGCTGGTTTGTAACCTCTGGCTTTTAGTGCATAAACTTCGCCGGCTGTCAAACCAAACAAAAAGAAGTTATCCGCGCCTACTTCTTCACGAATTTCCACATTAGCGCCATCAAGAGTACCGATCGTCAATGCACCATTCATTGAGAATTTCATATTGCCAGTACCAGAAGCTTCTTTGCCAGCAGTAGAAATTTGTTCGGATAAATCGGCGGCGGGATAGATGCGTTGACCGTTAGTAACGTTATAGTCGGGTAAGAAAACTACTTTGAGGCGATCGCTGACATCGGGATCTCTGTTAATCACATCGGCGACTGAATTGATAAATTTAATCATCAATTTTGCCATTATGTAGCCTGGTGCGGCTTTTCCACCAAAGATAAAAGTGCGCGGCGCAATATCGAGGTTGGGATTGTATTTGAGGCGATTATAGAGAGTAATAATGTGTAAGACATTCAAATGTTGGCGTTTGTATTCGTGAATTCTTTTGACTTGAATATCGAACATCGAATCGGGATTGACGATCGCGCCCGTAGATTGTTGAATGTGTTTGGCTAGTTCGGTTTTAGCTGCCAATTTAATTTCAAGCCATTTTTGTCTGAAAGAATTGTCAGAGGCGAAAGATTCTAATTTTTTCAGTTCGTCGAGATTGGTTATCCAGCGATCGCCGATTGTTTCTGTAATTAATTTTGCCAAACGCGGATTGGAGAGTAACATCCAACGTCGAGGAGTAACGCCGTTGGTTTTATTGTTGAATTTTTCGGGGAAGAGTTCGTAAAAATCGCGTAAAATATCTTTTTTGAGCAATTCTGTATGCAATTTCGCTACGCCGTTGATGCTGTGGCTGCCCACAGAAGCTAAGTGTGCCATTCGTACGAATTTCTCACCAGCTTCATCGATTAAAGATAGACTTCTCAGTTTGTTATTGTCGCCAGGATATTTAATACGTACCTCATCGAGAAAGCGTTGGTTGATTTCGTAGATAATTTCTAAATGCCTGGGCAAGACTTCGTTAAACAGACTCAGCGACCATTTTTCTAATGCTTCTGGCAGAAGAGTATGGTTGGTGTAGCTGAATGTTTTTTGAGTAACTTCCCATGCTTTATCCCAATCGAGATGGTGTATGTCTATTAACAAACGCATCAATTCAGCGATCGCAACGGCGGGATGAGTATCGTTGAGTTGAACGGCAAAGTTGTCATTAAAATTTTCTAACCCACTGTTTCCTGCCATCAAATGAAGGCGAATCATATCTTGCAGCGAACAAGAAACAAAAAAGTATTGTTGTTCGAGACGCAAACGTTTGCCTTGAATTTGTTCGTCGTTGGGATAAAGAATTTTGGTGATATTTTCGGAACTTATTTTTCGATCGACTGCGCCGTAATAGTTACCGACGTTAAACGTTTGAAAATCAAACGATTCGATCGCTTCAGCCTTCCACAAGCGTAAAGTATTGGCAGTACTAACTTGATATCCGAGTATGGGGTTATCGTAGGGAATGCCCTTGATAACGCGATCGGGAACCCAACGTACGCGATAATTATTATTATCGTCTTCGTAAGCAACGGTATGACCCCCAAAACTTACTTCTACCGATTGTTCGGGACGGGCAATTTCCCACGGATAGCCATAGCGCAGCCACTTATCGGTAATTTCTATCTGCCAACCATCGCGAATTTCTTGGTCGAAGATGCCAAATTCGTAACGAATGCCATAGCCGATCGCGGGAATTTCTAAACTGGCTAAAGAATCGAGATAACAAGCTGCCAATCTTCCCAAACCGCCATTTCCCAAACCTGGTTCTTCTTCTTCGGCAATTAATTCCGATAAATCCAAACCAGATTCTTCGACAGCGCGGCGTACTCGTTCGTAGATACCTAAATTATGCAAATTATTGGCTAATTGTGGGCCAATTAAAAATTCTGCTGAGAGATAACTAACGACGCGAACATCTTTTTTTAGGTATGTTTGCGTTGTATTCAACCAACGATGTAGCAGGCGATCGCGCACTGTATAAGCCAGTGCCATATAATAATCATTTTTAGTAGCAACGCCAGGGAATGCACCCTGGAGGTAGAAAAGATTATCGGATAAAGCACGTCTGAGAGTTTCGATACTCAATCCCGTGCGATCGTCTTCTACCACGATTTGAGTTGCTTGTGACGTTGGCTGTATTTGTGTCATTGGTAATTATTCTATCTAAGGAATTGTCTCGAACCTAACTTTGACAATATCTTTCTTCTTAATTTACCGCGAGTAGAGACGCGACATGTCGCGTCTCTACATATTCAATTAGATAGCGAAAAAGCACCAAGCCAAATATTAAAATTGGTTCGATGCTTTTTGAAACCGAATTACAGTCTCGATCGAGAAATAAAAAATTTGTTTTCTATTCCCTATTTCCTATTCCCTACCCCGAAAGAATAATTAACCGAAACGACCGCTAACGTAATCCATAGTTGCTTCTTCTTTGGGATTTTGGAAAATAACTTCGGTACGATCGTGTTCGACTAAGTAACCTTGACGGTTTCCTTTTTCTGCGGTGTTAACGTTAAAAAATGCCGTCCAATCTGCTACCCGCGATGCTTGTTGCATGTTGTGAGTAACGATGACGATCGTGTATTTTTCTTTTAATTGATGGATTAATTCTTCTACTTTGAGAGTGGAAATTGGGTCTAGTGCCGAACAGGGTTCGTCCATTAAAACTACATCTGGTTGCAATGCTACAGCCCTAGCGATACACAATCTTTGCTGTTGTCCACCAGATAAAGCCAAACCACTTTGTCTAAGTTTATCTTTAACTTCGTCCCAAAGCGCGGCTTGTCTGAGAGATTTTTCGACTAGTTCGTCCATATCGCCTTTGTATTTGTTAACTCTAGCACCGTAAGCGATATTGTCATAAATAGATTTGGGAAAAGGATTTGGTCTTTGAAAAACCATACCAATTCTTCTTCTCACTTGTACGGGATCGATATCCGAACCGTAAAGATTTTGATTGTGATAATTAATTTTACCTTCAAGTTTGAAGACGGGAATCAAATCGTTGAGACGATTGTAACAACGCAGTAGGGTGCTTTTACCGCAGCCAGAAGGGCCGATAAATGCTGTTACTTGATTCTTAGGAATATCTAGATAAATTCCTTTGAGAGCGAGAAAATCTCCATAGTAAATGTTGACATTCTCTGCACTCAAAACGGTCTCTGTGCGGCTGGCAGTTGCTCTATCGAATACCATCTTGTTTAATTACTCTATTTAGCGAAAGTGAGGAGTTTGGATTTAATTTATTAATTCGCCATACAATTTTACGCGAATATGGTTATTAAATACTTAAAAAGATCGTCTTTTATATTAACCAATTCTTAATCTATATTTGTTGGTATGAAATCATTAATTATTGGTGCTAACAACTGTTGACGGTCTGAATTAATGCTGTTAGTTATTAACTCAGGTAATTGTTGCACAAAATCTGCATATTTTTTATTGGTTATTTGTGATTTGTTGTTTTTGCCTGCGATCGATAACAATAAGTAATCAGTAGCTCGTTACTTCTATTTTATGGCGATCGCTTGCAGCATTTGTAAATGTTTTTCTACAGATACCAGAGTATTAGCTGCGATCGTACCGCTAGCGGCGACTGCTGGCAAACCAATTCCAGGAAACGTAGAATCCCCACAACAAAACAATCCTGGTAGGGGTGTGGTTGCGCCTGGAAACAATTGTTTGCCCGCTCGAATAGCTGGGCCATAAGAACCGTGATGACGGCGTAGAAAGCATTTGTGAGTTAAAGGCGTGCCTATCAAAGTAACTTCACAACGAGAACGAATATCGGGAATAATCCGTTCTAGGGCTTGCCACATCACTTCGGCGCGCTGTTGTTTTTGTCGGGCATATTCTTCGCTGCGGCGCTCGAGATTTTGCCAGAGATGATATGGTTCGTTACCTGGTGTATAAACGTGTATGACATGTTTTCCAGCAGGTGCTAGAGAAGAATCTAAAACTGAAGGAATGGAAACGACAATGACATTTTGCGGCGTGCTAATACCCAGATTCCAATCATTGACGACAATATAATGACAAGCTAAATCCTCTCTAATTCCCCCCGCGTCGATGCCCAAATGCAGATGCATAAAACTATCGCATTCGGGAGTGTCTTGACGTTGTTTTCGATATCTTTGCAGTAATGAAGAATCTGGTAACAATTTAAGCGTATCCCAAACAGAAGCATTGGAAACGACTGCTTGTTTTGCTCTAATTTCTTTGCCATTAGTCAAACTTACACCGACAGCGCGATCGTTCTCGATTAAAACTTTTTCTACATGTGCATTTAACAGCAATTCACCGCCATATTTTTTTAATCCTCTTAGCAAAGCATCAACCATAGCGCCGCTACCGCCGATGGGATAATCTAATTTAACCCCAGGACGATACCAGTCAGCAAACATAAACGCTACTTCAGCGGCAATAGTAGCATCTGCTGGCAGTCCAGAAAGCAAAAAACAAAGTAGATCTAACCAATTACGAATAAAAGGATCGCGAATAACACCATCCATAATTGCAGAAAATGGTTGCGTCAGTCTAATAGAATTAAATCCATGAGGCAAAAAAGATGGTATAAACTTGCCTACCGTAAAAAAAGCACCCAAATCTAAACGTATAGCTGCTGGTGGTAAAGCGATCGCTGCTGCGGAGAGAGGTTTCATAATGCGCTGAAGTTCGCGCCATTCGTTAACAGCAGTTTGACCGCGTAATTTCGCCAAAACATCGCAAAATTGGTCTGAACCAACTGAAGTATCTATATTTCCTTCGGGCAAACAACAACCCCAAGTATCGTAATGAACGCAAGGTATTTGTTCGTCGATCGCGTCTAGTACATGTTTGAGTGGATTGGCAGAAGGGCTATAGGATAGACCAGAATAAAGAGAAGGGCCAGAATCAAATTTATAACCGTTGCGATCGAAACTATGTGCCGCACCTCCAGCAATAGAGTGACTCTCGCAGACGATTACTTTGACTCCGTAGCTTGCTAGTAATGCCGCACAGCTTAACCCACCAATGCCGCTACCGATAACAACTACATCTGTTTGGATTTTTTCTGTCATTTCTTCAAACGCCTTCGGAATAGGAATAGGAAGTAGGGAACAGTTCGATCGAGCTTTTGGCTGTTTTAAATTTTCCCTTGTTCCTCAAAAACTTGTTATTTTCTAAGAATATTTGGCTTTCATTCTAAAAACTCAAGACAAAAAAAGAGCTGCCATGCTCTTTTTTTGCAATTATTTAAATCTTCGATCTTGTTGTTTACAATTAAAAATTGAAAGCATCTAAATCTAAAGCTTTAGAACCACCTTTTTCCAACTGTTTTAAAACTTGAATTAATTGCGACCAAACTAAACCTGCAGTAAAAATAGTTAGAGGAAGAGCGATCGCAAAAGCAAATAAAGATTCTACGTTAAAAATTTCCAAACCACCTGCAAGAAAAATCCAAATTCCCAAACAAATTCCCCAAAACGGAATAACAAAACTAGTATCTTGGATTTTATCTAATTGATATTTGACTGGATTCTTAGACCAAGCATAAACTCTTTGTCTGAGAATAGCTTCAAACGACAATCCACAAGCAATCCCGATAAACAATCCGAAAACCAATATTAAAAACGGGGGTTGCGGAATGTAATAATTTATTTGATAGTAATCCATGCGACTAGCAGTAAAATGAGAAATAGATATTTAATCAATCTACCGCGAAATAGTAGTAACAGGAATAATTGCTGCTACTCTTTCTGCTGAAATTTTTCGAAAAGTACTCAGGGCTAAATCGAAAATTCTCTTCGGTTTCAAGTCGTCTTCAATCAAACTCCAAAGGCGTTTAACCTCCTCGGTGTGCAATCTCTCGTCTTCGGTTAAAGCTAACAGTAACTGACGACTCAAAAATTGACCTTCTTCAGAAAAAAGAAATTGCAAACCAAGTTGTGCAGTTGGTAAAAGATCGAATTTCTCATCCGATCGAGCGATCGCGATCATGTTTTCCAATCTTTGCCATTGGAATTTGCCATTTTTAAATAAAACTTCCAGCAAGCGTCTTCGCATTTGCGGTGATTCGCCTGTTAACAGCCTTCTGGCAATATAAGGATAGGAAACTTCAACAATGCGGAAATTTGAGTTTAAATTGAGAGCTAAGCCTTCCTGTACGATCAACGAACGAATGATCAGGGCAAATTTAGCCGGAACGCGGAAAGGATAGTCATACATTAACTCCGAAAATTCATCTGTGATGGTTTTAAAGTTAAAGTCGCCAACACTCTCACCGATCGCATTGCCCAATACTTGTTCTAAGGCAGGAATAATCGGTTTTATATCGGTTTTGGGAGTTAAAAAGCCGAGTTTGACAAAATCTTTAGCTAAAGCATCGTAATCGCGATTGATTAATTCGACTACTGCACTAACTAAAGTCTCTTTGGTTTCTTCTTCGAGCTGATCCATCATGCCAAAGTCGATGTATGCCATTCGCCCGTCAGGAGTGGCAAATAAGTTACCAGGATGGGGATCGGCATGGAAAAAACCAAATTCTAGTAACTGTCGCAATCCTGAAGTTACGCCAATTCTAATCAGGCGATCGAGATCTAAACCAGCAGCTTGAATTTTTTCTGTATCGTTGAGTTTAAATCCGTCAATCCACTCTAAAGTTAAAACTCGACTGTTAGTATACGACCAGTAGATGGCGGGAACTTTTACTTCGGGATCGCCAGCAAAGTTGACAGCAAATTTTTCTGCGTTTTTTGCCTCGTTAATATAATCGATTTCTTCAAAGAGTTTATTACCAAACTCATCTACAATAAGAGTCAGATCGTGTCCCAAATTAAGCGGCAACCAAGGCGAAAACCAACTAGCAGCCCAACGCATTAAATACAGATCGAGCGATAGCAAGGGGCGCAAATTGGGGCGTTGCACTTTAACGGCAACTTCTTCACCACTATATAAAAAGGCTCGATAGACTTGACCCAAACTAGCAGCAGCGACTGGATGAGGCGAAATTTCTCGATATGCTTCATCAACACTGCATTCTAATTGCTGTTCGATGATGTTGAAAGCTGTCTCGTTATCAAACGGCGGTAATTGGTCTTGTAGCTTGATTAATTCGTTGAGGAAACTTTTGCGAATTAGGTCCGGTCTAGTCGATAGCGCTTGTCCTACCTTGATAAAAGTCGGCCCTAACTTAGTCAAAAGCTCTCTGAGTTCGTTAGCGCGCTTGTACTTGTTGACCTCGGTTTTCTCGAATAACTTGTCTGAAAATATACTGACAAGAAAACTACCAAAAAATAAAATAATTTTCAAAGCACGCCAGATAACTTGCCAAGGTCGGTAGCGATAATATTTTGCGATCGCTGAGGGATTGTAATCCGTTATTTTTTCGGCGTTTAGTTTGCGGTCGAAATTAACCGTTCGATGCTCACTCACGAGCTGCTCTCTTACCTCTTTGTGAGTAATAATTTTTTATACCTATTCTTAATGTTAGTATACATAACTACAAATAGTTTAACTCGATCGTAGTTTCAACTAGAAATTATAAATAAATATTTTTAATTGGTGCATATTTTTAATTAATTAGCGATCGCAACCTCTAGCATTTTTTCTGGAGTTAAATGAGAATGAACGATCTCGCCATCGCGAAACCAGATAACGCGCTGCGTATGACGAGCGACTTCTGGTTCGTGAGTGACCATCACTACTGTAATCCCACTGTCGTGCAGTTCGCCAAATAATTCGATAATTTCTTGGGTGGTGCGAGAGTCTAAAGCACCAGTAGGTTCGTCTGCTAGCAAAAGTAAAGGTTGATTAATTATGGCACGGGCGATTGCAACTCTTTGTTGTTGTCCGCCTGAGAGTTGATTGGGTTTATTATTCATGCGGTTTTCTAACCCAACTCGCTTTAAAACTTCTGTGGCGCGATCGCGTCTTTCCTGGGCGGAAACTCCTGCATAAATTGCTGGTAAAATCACATTTTCCAGGGCTGTTAGCTGTGGAAGTAAGTGAAATTGTTGGAAAACAAAACCAATTTTTAAGTTGCGAATTTTGGCTAGTTCGCTATCCGGTAAACCCGACACATCGACATTATCGAAATAGTAGCGTCCATAACTAGGGCGATCGAGACAACCAATCATATTCATTGCCGTAGATTTTCCCGATCCAGATGCACCCATAATCGAGCAATATTCGCCGCGATCGATTTTGAGATTGACTTTGTTAAGGGCGCGTACTTCGTTGTCACCACTACCATAAACTTTATCGACTTCTTCGAAGCGAATGATTACTGATTTGTAGGATTCTGGTATTGATGGCTCTGTCATTGATTATTCAGATCGCGCTTGGGATGTAGTCAAAACTCTTTTTTCTATCCAATCTACAGCATAGCCTATTGTTTTGTTTGCCGACATTTGAGCGTCGTACCCACGCAACAAAAAACCCCAGCTAGTTTTGCTGAGGCAGAGGGAGAAATTTAATGCCGATGGGAGACACCTAATCGACACGTTGAAAAACCTTTTTTTATATTTTTAATTTATGTAAATAAATATAACAGTAATTATTACAAAATACAACACCTACTTGACAAAAAATTAAATACTGTTGGGCTAAATGAACAGCGATCCCCAAAGTAAAAATGTCAAGAAATCCTGACAAAACGATCCCCGCGTTTGAATAAAATTGGTGTAAGCTATGTGTATTAAAGAAAAACGCTCTCGACTCAAACAGAAAATTATGTTGAGTAAAGTTAAGAAAGCAAATTTACTGTTTTAAAAAAGCCGATCGAATTTCGATCGGACAACTATTTATAAAAAAACAGAAAGTATCAAAATGAAGGGTTAACAAACCGTGAATTTTAGGAATTAGGCAGCTTGTTATCGATCGAGAGATCGATTCTTAACGAGCTAATTGCCTTCCAAACAATCGGAGGATATCCCCCATGGCAAAAGAACGTCCACCCATTGAAGAAATGACATTAAGGCAACTCCGTAGAGTTGCCAGCGATCTCTATGTTTCCCGTTACAGCCGCATGCGTAAAGAGCAATTAGTGGCTGCGATTAGAACAAAACTAGTCCAAGGTACATCTAGCATCCAGGAGGAACAGCAAGTGGAAGCTCAAAAATTTGAAGTTGGTCAAGAAGATAGAATTGGCGGGCCTTTAGCGTCTGTTGACGAAGATTTAGGCGAATTACCTGGAGGCTATGGAGAAAGCCGCATCGTTTTGATGCCTCGCGATCCACAATGGTCCTATGCTTATTGGGATATTCCCAACGATCGCAAAGAAGACTTACGTCGTCAAGGCGGACAGCAAATTGCTTTGCGTCTTTATGATGTCACCGATATCAACCTCGACTATCAAACTCCTCACAACGTCCAAGAATATCTTTGCGATGAGTTAGCGCGTGAATGGTATTTTCCAATTCCCGTCAGCGATCGCGACTACGTTCTTGAAATTGGCTATCGTTGTGCTGACGGTCGTTGGTTAGTCTTGGCTCGATCGGTTCCGGTTCGCGTTCCTCCTGTCTATCCTTCTGACTGGATCGAAGATGTTTTTGTTACCCTTAATTGGGAACAAGAGTTACAAGGTAAAACTGTTTACGAACTCGTTCCTCCCAGCAAGCGTCAAGCTGAAGCTGGTGCTGCTACTGCAACTGCTGGTAACGGCATTTACGAACAAGTTTTCGGCATGGCTCAGTCGATCGAAGCACAGAGAGTTGCTGGTTCGTTGTTCGGTTCGATGCAGCAAGTTCCCGAAGAAGTTCTCAGTTCTTACATCTTTCCATCTGGTGTAGGTGCTTGGGCTGTTCCTACCGCATCTGGTATCAACATGTCTGGTGTTGGTATGTCTGGTGTTGGTTTCTCGGCAACTGCTGTACCAGTTCGTCCTCGCAAATTCTGGTTGGTTGCTGATGCAGAATTAATCGTTTACGGTGCAACCGAACCAGACGCTACCGTTACTATTGGCGGTCGTGAGATTAAGCTCAATCCCGACGGTACTTTCCGATTCCAGATGTCTTTCCAAGATGGTTTAATCGACTATCCAATTGTAGCAGTTGCTTCAGACGGAGAACAAACGCGATCGATCCAAATGAAGTTCGAGCGCGAAACTCCTTCTCGCAATACCAATACCAAAGAAGAAGCGAAATTAGAGTGGTTTAATTAATTTAAATTAGAACTTAATCTCTAGATTAATCCTCTAACTTTTAAAGCTGGAGGATTATTTTTTTTGAACTGTGAATGTCTAATTGCCAAAATTAATTTATGATATTTCTGAAATGTTTCTGCTTAGGTTGCTGACAATTAAACCGTTATCAAAATTTAAACTAAATTAACTAATCGGTGTGTGCGACTGCGATACTCTAGATTGAGTCCTTAATATTTTTTTTTAGATATTTTTTTATGACAACCGCCGTTTCTCAACGCACCGTTCGGATCGCCTCACGCAAAAGCCAACTAGCACTGGTTCAGACTTATTGGGTAAGAGAAGAATTACAAAAACATTTTCCTAACATTACTTTTGAAGTCGAAACGATGAGTACTCAGGGCGATAAAATCCTTGATGTCGCTCTGGCTAAAATCGGTGATAAAGGTTTATTCACCAAAGAATTAGAAGTAGGAATGCTAGAAAACAGATCCGATTTCGCGGTGCATTCTCTCAAAGATTTACCCACAAATTTACCAGAAGGCTTGATGTTGGGATGTGTTACCGAACGAGAAGATCCCGCCGATGCTTTGGTGGTTAACCAAAAACATAAAGATTCTCAACTAGAAACTTTGCCAGAAGGTGCAGTTATTGGTACTTCTTCGCTACGGAGATTGGCTCAATTACGCCATCATTATCCCCATCTAAGTTTTAAAGATGTGCGTGGCAACGTAAATACTAGATTAGCTAAACTAGATGCAGGGGAATACGACGCGATTATTCTTGCGGTAGCTGGTTTGCAAAGACTGGGAATGGGCGATCGCGTTCATCAAGTCATTCCTTCAGAAATTTCTCTCCATGCTGTCGGACAAGGAGCGCTAGGAATTGAATGTAGAGAAGGCGATGAAGACATTTTACAAGTAATCAAAGCTCTAGAACATACCGAAACTCGCGATCGCTGCTATGCCGAAAGAGCATTCTTGAGACAATTAGAAGGCGGTTGCCAAGTACCAATCGGCGTTAATACCAAAATCGAAGGAAATACACTTACTTTGATTGGCATGGTTGCTAGTTTGGATGGCAAACGTTTAATTAAAGACAGCGTCAGCGGCGATCGCGCCAACGCCGAACAATTGGGCATAGAATTAGCAGAAATTCTTCGCACTCAAGGCGCACAAGAAATTCTTGCCGAAATTTTCGAACAAGTTCGACAAAATAAAATTTAGTAATGAATCTACCAACCGATATTTTTACCTACACTCTTTGGAGTGGATACATTACGATCGCCTGTTTTGTTTTTGCTATCCTCGCTTTTATTTTTAGCTGGAGTTTTCGCTTTCGACTAGTGGGCGTAACTAGTTTTCTGGGGGTACTGACATTAGGTTTATTCGGGCTGAATTTAGGGTTGTTTGCCCGCGATGAAATTCCAGGTGCGGTTAGATATTCTTTGGTATACGATAACGGTGCTACCCAAGCAGTAATCGCCGTACCGCCAGGAAAGATTGACGAATCTGCGATCGAACCAACTCTACGTCAAGCTTCCTCAGATTTATCTTCTTTTGGACGTGCTAGCGTAGAAGGAGAAGACAAATTAACCGTTCGCTTGCGAACAGTAGTGCATCCCGAACCAGGCGTTTCTAAGCCTTTATACTTGGGTCAAATTAAGCGATCGCTGTATAATCGCGATGACGATCGAGCTGAAATTGAAATATTCTCGCAAAACTTAGCTCAACTACCAAAACAACCTCAATCGTAATTGATGAAGAAAGCAACTACTCAATTGTCCAATTCCACTGTTACTAACTATCTACCTTTATTAGTAGCCCCTACCCAAGTGATACGGGGAGAAGGATGTCTTGGGCGATCGGGTGAGGCGATCGCGTCTTTAGGCAAGCGTCCTTTAGTTTTGGGGGGCGATCGCACTCTTGCGTTAGTTAGGGAACAATTACAATCTCTTTTCAAAAAATACAAATTAAGCGCTAGCGTTGGTGTCTATCATCCCGATTGTTCGGAATCTTCTCTAGAATTGCTGAAAGCGGCTGTTAAAGAACACCAAGCAGATGTAATTATTGGTATTGGTGGCGGAAAAGCTTTAGATTTAGCTAAACTCCTCGCTTATCAATCTAAGATACCTGTAGTTACATCTCCAACTTCGGCGGCTACTTGTGCGGCTTGGTCGGCTTTATCCAATGTTTATTCTAACGAAGGCGCGTTTCAATACGATGTTGCTTTGCATCGCTGTCCAGATTTATTAATTCTCGATTACGATTTAATTAAAACAGCACCACAGCGAACTTTAGTAGCTGGTATTGGCGACGCGATCGCGAAATGGTATGAAGCTTCGGTTAGTAGTGGTAGTTCGACGGCTACGCTAATTATTGCTGCGGTTCAACAAGCGAGAGTTTTACGCGATATTCTCTTTCAAAAATCGGCTGTTGCCATTCAAAATCCAGGTGGAGAAGAATGGCGCGAAGTAGTCGATGCTACGGTGCTTTTGGCTGGTGTAATCGGCGGCTTGGGCGGTGCTAACTGTCGTACCGTTGCCGCCCATGCAGTCCACAATGGCCTGACTCATATTGTAGCCGCTCACGATATTTTACACGGAGAAAAGGTTGCTTACGGCATTTTAGTGCAGTTGCGTTTGGAAGAAATGATTCAAGGTAATCAATTAGCAGCCTCAGCCAGACAGCAGTTATTAAGCTTCTACAATGAGATTAATTTACCAACAAGTTTGGAAGATTTGGGTTTGAAAGATATTTCTTTAGCCCAGTTGCGTCATGCCGCCGAAGTTGCTTGTCATCCTAAGTCAGATCTTCACAGATTACCTTTTACCGTCTCGCCAGAACAATTAATGGCAGCGATGGTTTCGACTACTGTTAAAAGCGAAGGTAGTAGAGAGTTGACGATCCTAGAGTAGTAATGAAAAAAAGCGATTAACTAAAGATGTAGCTTAACTTTTAGTCGATCGCTTTTAAAATCTCGATCGCAAAAAAACTCCAGAAACTTTGCCCATTAATTGTCGGTGAACGTTATTCGACAAAAAAGGGTAAGCAGTGCTTACCCCTTTTCGATCGAACGATTTTGATTAATTAATATTCAAACTTTTGACGAACGCCAATCTGTACTAGCGTCTTCTCGAACCAAAACCACCGCCACTTCTGCTACGAATGCGGCTACCACTGCTACTACCAAAACTACTTCCGCTTCTCGATCGATTGTAGGTAGAATTAGAACCAGAAGAACGTAACCTACTCGAACCAAAACCAGAACCAGTCGATCGAGAACTATTAGAACGCCTAAAAGTGTTAGTTCCTCTAGAAGTTCTCAAACTTCCCGTCGTTCTCAATACCTGACGGTTTGTAACGGCGGCTGGTGGTGTTCTATAGCGTTGTTGATAGCGATCGATCGCTTGATTGTAGCTGCTTCCGTAACCACCGTAACCAACTAAACCGCCACCTGGTTGATAAACTGGCGGTACGTAGTATTGAGGTCTAAATAATAAGCTACCCAAAGCTTGTCCTGCTAAAGCACCAGCAAAAGGTGCCCAAAAGTTAGATTGTTGACGAACTACTACTGTTTCTGGCTGACCTGTTTGTGGATTTTGACGAGTTTCGGTAACGTTGTGGACGTATTCGATTTTAAAGTCCTCAGTCAAATACATTACTGGCTGATTGTCTTTGACTTCTAAATACGTCTTTTCTCCTGCTTTTACTTGTTCGTCAGTAAGACGTGCCATTTGTAGGTTGGTAGCATTAAAAACAGGAGGAGTGCCAGCAGGAGTATTTAGCAACATCAAATTGTACGAACCATCGGCATCGTTATAAGTAGCCTGTTGGACTGGATACTTACCGTCGCTAATATTTGACTGTATGGGGGCAGAAGTCCTGTTATTATTGTTGGATCCTTGCTGTGATGAAGTTTGTGTTGGCGAACCACAAGCAAATGTAGTCAAACACAAAGTCAAGGACATAAAAAGGATGACCAGTTTACGCATAAATTTTGCCAATTTTTGCCTTTTTTGTTATTGTCTAAATTCTAGAACTTTACAGATACTAGAATCTAGAACCCAAGTGTACGGTTTTTGGTATTAATGTTAGGGAAATTTCTACCTTTTTTTAGAACGATCGCACTTTAAATCTTAAAGAGGAATTAATTCGGGGAAGTTTAATAAAACTTGTTCGTCGGTTAATTCGTCGCCAAGTTGGGCGGGGGAGAAATGAACTTGAATTGCTTCGAGTTTTTCTTGGTAATTAAGATTGATTAATGCTTTTAATCCATATTCTAAAGCTTCGAGATCGGCAAGATTAGTCTCTAAATCGGGAACTTCACCCGTAAATGCTGCTGTAATCATCACAACCAGATTGCGAGTTACTGGCAAAGATAGAGGTTCGTTTGGGTTTGAGTTTTGAGTAAAATTCGGTTCGCTTAAATAACGCTGTGCGGAGTCTGTAAATAATTCGTTGACGTAATCCCCAGCTTGTCCCTCGTCCCAAAAAACATCTCCTTCATTAGCTGCTGCTTGCCAGTAGGTTTTCATTTGCAGGAGATTTTGGCAAACTTCGACTAATCTTTCTCCTGCTATTTCCATATCGCCGTCTGATGCTAAAACATCTCTACCCGCACGATTGAGAATTCCCAACAGTGGTGCAATTTCGTCTCCTGCTAAATGAATTAAGAGACGACAGACGACAAAGCGAGTTTTACCACCTAATTGATTGATACGATCGCGCCAAGAACTCATTTCTTGCCTTAGTTACTAAATTCTCTATATTCTTACTTTAGCTCATTAAAAATTCAAAATTTGAACGGGAGGTTCGATCGAATCTGTTTAATTTTTTTGAATGAGATCGAACAAATGATGGGCTAACTCTAGTTTGCTACACAGTGAAATTTCTTGCGATCGCCCGTCTTTGGCTATATAAATTGCTTGATTAGTATTGCTAGCAAAACCAGCTTCAGATTTATCGACAGGATTGGCAACGATCGCGTCTAATTTTTTTCTGGTCATTTTCTCGAAAGCTGGCGTAAAAATATCGTTAGTTTGTGCGGCAAATCCGATTAAGAGTTGATGGGGTTGTTTGCGATAGCCCAACTCGGCAATAATATCGGGAACTGATTCTAATGATAATCTTGATGGCAATTCTTGTTTGGGAATTTTTGTCGAAACGTAATTAGCAGGTTTGACATCGGCAACTGCTGCCGACATAATTATCCAGTCTGCTTCGGAAAAATAATTGAGCATTTCCTTTCGCATTTCGGTGGCGCTAGTAACAGCGATGGCGCGGATATCTTTTAAACAAGTAAGTAAATGTTCGTCGATCGGTGCGTGTACTAAAGTTACTTCAGCGCCTCGATGCTTGGCTGCTTGTGCTAAGGCTATCCCCATTTTGCCAGTTGAAGGATTGCCCAAAAAACGGACTGGATCGAGATATTCTCTCGTTCCTCCCGCACTGATTAAAATTCGTTTGTTAATTAAATCTCGATCGCCTTTGCTATGTAATAACGATTGTAGTGCTATTAAAATTTCTGTCGGTTCTGCCATTCTTCCCGCACCGACGCGATCGCAAGCTAATAATCCGCTACCAGGTTCTAAGTTATGATATCTTAAATCTTGTCTCAATAATTTCCAGTTACGCTGCACCGATGTTTGTTCCCACATTTCTGTATTCATTGCTGGTGCTAGCAAAATTGGACAACGAGAAGCTAATACAGTATTAGTTAATAAATTATCAGCCAAACCATAAGTTAACTTACCTAAAGTGTTAGCAGTTAAAGGGGCTAACAAAAAAATTTCTGCCCATTCTCCCAAGTCTATATGTAAAGGACGCGGGCGATCGGACTGCCAAAAATCTCGATCTGTGTAGGCCCGATGACGACTTAAAGTAGATACAGTTAGAGGCGTAATAAATTGTTGTGCTGTCTGAGTCAGAATAACTCGTACTTCTGCCCCTGCCTTAAATAGACTAGAAATAACCTCGCAAATTTTATAGGCAGCAATTCCACCACCTATACCAATCAGTACTTTTCGCCCTGACAGCATTATTTATACATTTCAAAACTTACAATTTCAACTAACTCCGAAGTTAAGGCACGGATTTAAGAAGAAACGAGATCCGAGCAAAGCTCGCATTTTTTAGTAGCCGCACATGTTTCCTCGATCGGCCGTGCCATCTGAAAAAAGTATTCCGAACTTTTATCAGGCTTCATCGTAGGTTTCGATATCTAACAAATAGAAATAGGGTTCTACTAATTCTTGACGATGAAAAGCGATCGCTCTAAGCAAATGCCAATCTTTTAAAGCTTCAAATGGATTATTGTAATCGTCTTGTTCCAAACGACTGGCTAAATTGGCTACATCTTCAGCAGTAAGAGTAGAAAAATCGGTTTTAATAAAACTGGCGGTTTTCATTTTCTCTTTCCCTGAGCCGTCAAAAAACTAACGACCCATTATATACTAACCTGATTCGTTAGCCAAAATAAATCTCTGCATTAAGGTCAATACCTCTGGTAAGATTTCGTGTTCCATATTAAATTCTTGATATTGTACTTCAACACCTAGCGATCGCAGTGTATCTCTAGCTTTTTGAGCGGCTTGAACGGGTACGACTGAATCTTGTCTGCCATGGACAATTAAAACTGGTGGTGTGGCGCGATCGTAAACTTGAGGCTGAGAATGTAGGTAACCGCTTAAGCTACACAATCCTGCTAGAGGAAGAGTCAGCCCGACATCTAAAGTCATCGCTCCTCCTTGAGAAAAACCCGCTAAAAAGGTACGAGAAAGGGGAACACCTGTAGTTTTTTCTAAAGACTTTATCCAGTCAGATAGAGTTTGTCTGCTTTGGTCTAAACCTTGAAAATCGTTACTATTTAGATCGTACCATGCTTTACCTGTTGCTAATTGAGGATGGGTATAGGGTGCGTCTGGAAAAATAAATTGAAATTCGGGAAGCTCAAACTCTGAAGTAAGAGGAGCGAGATCTTGAGAGTTTGCACCCCAACCGTGAAGGGCTACTAACAAGAATTTGGCTTTTTTTCCCTGGGAAAGAGGGATACTAATACTTTTGAGACTCAGAATTTTACTCCTAAAAAATTTATTATATTAAGAATTTAATCGAAAAATCTCCGCTCGAACAACAATAATAGGCGATCGCTACCAAATAATTTTTTATTTCTCACAACAAAAACATCTAAATTTATGACATCAACTACAACCATCTGGAATAGAATTATTTCCGAACTAGACGGAATCGAAACTATAACCGATGCCAACCAACTAGCCAAACTTTCCCTCGATTATTATCATTTTAGTCCCGTCTTGCAACCACAACTACAAGATAAACGCGCCAATTTAGTAGTACGCCCCACCACCGAAGCAGAAGTAATTCGCGTCGCCAAAATCTGCGTCAAACACAAAGTACCCCTTACAGTTAGAGGTGCGGGTACTGGTAACTACGGGCAATGCGTACCTCTCGAAGGTGGCGTAATTCTCGACACCAGCAAAATGAATCAAATTCTCTGGATTAAACCAGGCATTGCTTGTGTGGAATCTGGAGTTAAAATGGCAGCATTTGACCAAAAAGCAAGAAAAATAGGCTGGGAACTTCGCATGGCTCCCTCTACTTATCGTACGGCTACAATTGGTGGTTTTATTGGTGGTGGTAGCGTGGGAATGGGTTCGATAACTTACGGACAACTGCGCGATCGCGGTAATCTTCATGCAGTTCGCGTTGTTACCACCGAAGACGAACCAAAAATTCTGGAATTACGAGGTGATGATGTCCAAAAAGTCAATCATGCCTACGGTACTAATGGTATTATTACTCAATTAGAAATTCCTCTCGCACCAGCTTATCCTTGGGCAGAAGTAATTGTTGTCTTCGATGAGTTTATGACGGCGGCTAAATTTGGTCGAGCATTGGGTGATAGCGACGGTATCGTTAAAAAATTAATCAGCATTCACGATCGCTCTATTTGTACTTATTTTGCAGCGCTACAAAATTATTTACCCCAAGGGAAACATGCTGCATTACTCATCGTCGATGAATATTCTCTCGAACCTTTTTACGAACTAGTCAAAGAATACAACGGTCAAATTACCTACCACAAAACAGCCGAAGAAGCGAATAAGGGAACGAGTTTATTAGAATTTACCTGGAATCATACCACTCTTCACGCCCGTAGCGCCGATCCCAGTATTACTTACTTACAAACCTTCTATTTCACGCTCGATCGCGTCAAACAAATGTACGAACATTTTGGCGATGAAATCATGATTCATTTAGAATTTTTACGCGCTGGTGGTAAAGCAATTCCAGGCGGTTTGCAACTAATGCACTACACTACAGAAGAGCGTCTCAACGAGATTATCCGCTACCACGAAGAAAATGGTGCAGCGATCGCCAACCCACATACTTATATTCTTGAAGATGGCGGCAGAAAAATCATCGATCCAGAACAACTACAATTTAAGCAGACAGTAGATCCTTATGGATTGATGAATCCTGGTAAGATGCGCGCTTGGTGGGAAAGAAAATAGTATCGTATCCTGTTGAATAGCCATGTTATTGGTAAGGGAAGGCGTGATGTGCAGAAGGCGTGACGAAAAGCTCTACAGGAGACAGAATAATGGCAGCACGGCGCAAGAAAGTAATGACTAGAAGCACACGAATTTTTCTCAACGATGTTAATATTGGAAAGGTTGAAACTCTTAAGGCTTTCACTGTTCTGTGCCGAAATATCACGCAATTTTTTGTCGATCTGTTTTGGCAGCGCCAAGATTTTTCGGGATCTCTTGCCGACTTGCCTACAGTACACAAAGCTGTTAAGCGCTTTGGAATTACGACTAGACTTGCTCAAGCTTTGGCAAAGCAAGCCAAGGAAATTGTTCGCTCTCAACATAAAAAACAAGTTAAACGCAAACCTAGAGTGCGCCGTCACATCGTCACTCTCTACTACCACTTTGTTGTTATTGAGCCTGGAATTAAAAGTTTCGATTGGGTAGTTAAATTTATTGGCTCTGGTGCGCCTCGCTTGGTTATCCCAGTTAAATCTACAAAAGCACTCAACCAAAAACTTGCTGATGGTTGGAAGATGTCTAAAACTTTGCGTTTGGGTATTCGCTACGACGGTAGAGTTTATATCGACTTCCTGGTCGAAAAAGATTTTCCCGAACCGAAAACTACTGGAGTTGTAGTTGGAATGGACTCCAACTATACGGCGCGCCAAGGCAATTCCGAGGCGACCTCGGAATTGACGCACCTCAAAAATGGACTTGTTTTTAGTGACGGGCAAACTACGGGTGAGGCTCTCTACAGGCGAACTCAAGAGTTTAGTAAACGTCAAAAGCACACCAAGGCTGAAATTAGATCGATGCTTGGTGCTGCGTTCAAACAAATAGACTTGAATCAAATCAAAATTGTTGTAATTGAAGATTTGAAAAAGGTTAAATCGGGTAAAAGAGGAACGTTTTCTCGCACGTTTAACAGAAGGAAGCGGTTGGCGAGGTTGCCTCGCCAACTTCAGCCGTCCGTGCGATTGCCCCATTGGCTTTATAAGTACTCTGAGACTTTGTTGTGCAGAAAATGTGAAGAATTGGGGATTGAGGTAGTACGCAAAAATCCCTGGAAAACTTCTCAATTCTGTCGGCACTGTTTCAAATGGGATAGGAGAAATCGTAGGGGAGATAAATTCTTGTGCGTTAATTGCAATCATGGTGTTGAACACGCTGATTTCAATGCCTCCAAGAATTTAGAGCTTCTAGGGTTGCTAGGATTTTATGGTATCTATGACCTACAAAGTTCAAAACGTCAAACTTTTGAATAACCATGAGTTTATTGGCGATCGCTATGATTGAATCATTTATTCGATCGCCAATTTCGAGCGTGCATTACACTCTGTTTTTATCCCTACTTTAAATTTCTTTTAGATCGATCGATAAGTGCGATAGTTAATATTTGGGAAGATATTATCAATTTCTTCAACTTTTTCTAACCAACCCGAATCGATTTTTTCAATAAGGATGTCTTCGTAGAGTTTATTAAAGCGCAACAGATGCGATCTAGTTCGACGTATCGCATAGGGAACCATTGTACCCGTCCGCATAATAAACGCCCAGTCAGAAGATTGCGCCAATAATAATTCACGAGCTGCTTGATTTAAAGCTTTCCACTCTAACTCGTCTCGCGGTTCGCGACTAGCTAAAGAAATCATCCGTTCTGCCGCTTTATGTAAGTGTGGGTAAATCCAAGCATTGGTTTCATTCAACCAATATTCATGGAAGCCTCGAAAACCCCAACTCGATTGCGAAGGGCGACAAACCTGTTGTGTCGGATTTTGACGCAGATAATCCGCCAGGTGAGTCATTTCGTATGTATCTTGATCGTACCAGGTTTTACGGAAAAGAAAATCTATAAATTGAGGGCCTTCATACCACCAATGACCGAAGAGTTCGGCATCATAAGGAGAAACCACAATGGGCGGACGACCGATCAATCCCGATAGATGCGAGATTTGCTGACTTCTATTGTACATGAAATTACTTGCGTGTTCGGCAGCTTTTTCTTTTGCCCAATAGGGATCGTAAAGCCCTTTTTCTGACAAACCACCATCGCGACTAGTAATTTTGTGGTATTTAATCCCAATATTTTTGCGTTGACCGTTGGGCATAATATAGGGTTTAATATACTCGTAGTCAGCTTCCCAACCCAAATCTTTGTAAAACTCACGATAGACTGGATCGCCTGGATAGCCTACTTGTGAAGACCAAACTTGTTGCGAAGATTCGTGATCGCGTCCAAAGGCTGCTACTCCAGTTTCTGTAAAAATCGGTGCGTAAGTACCGTTACGAGGACGAGGACGAGCGTAAAGAATACCGTGTCCGTCAGTGATAAAATAACGCAAGCCAGCATCGGCAAGCATGCGTTCTACTCCTTCATAGTAAGCGCATTCGGGCAACCAAATTCCTTTTGGTGCGCGACCGAAATTTTCTTCGTAATGTTCGCAAGCTACCTTAATTTGCGCCCAAACTGCTTCGGGGTACATTTTCATCAACGGCATGTAGCCGTGAGTTGCACCGCAAGTAATAATTTCTAAATTATTGCTATCGACAAATATTTTAAAAGCTTTGACTAAATCGCGATCGTATCTTTCCCAAGTTTGGCGAATTTGGGCAAATTCTTGGGCATAATATTCTGCTAAGTATTTAATATGACCATTATATTGATTGTGGTCGATTTCTTTGGCAATCAGTTCTTCTAGTTTGGCTAGATGCTCGTCGTAGCGTTCTTGCAGAAGTGGATCGCGCAACATTGACACCAACGGCGGTGTCATGCTCATGGTTATTTTAAAATCGATGCCATCGCGCTTTAAACCCTCAAAAACGTGCAACAAAGGAATATAAGTTTCTGTGATAGCTTCATACAGCCACTCTTCTTCTAGGACGTAATTGCTTTCTGGATGCCGAACGAATGGTAAGTGAGCGTGAAGAACAAGGGCAAGATAGCCAAGAGCCATAATAATTTTCCGCTATGATTTTTTTAAAGTGAATGCAGCATCGATGCAGATAGGCTAAATTTTATACTATCTTTAGGATCGAAAACGATAATCCACTGTACTAAATTTTAAAAAACTTGCAGAATTTTCTGGCAAAGAGGCAACTATTAAATAGACATTAAGATACAATTTATAGATGAGTATAACTTGGAAAAAAACCTTACCTACATACGATCGAAACCCTTAGTTTGTATAACTAGTGCTACAACCTTACAATCAGCAAGCAGAATTAGCAGAAAACCTTTGCGAGCAAGTAACACTTCAGTTATTATTGTTCTTTGACGAGCGTTCTAACTCTCGCGAACATACTCAGCGCGTAAAATCTTATTTGCAAAGCTTGCAAGCTGAATATACTTTCGAGCTACAAGCGATCGAAATTGAAAAGCAACCCCATCTGGTCGAACACTACAAGTTGATGGCAACTCCCGCCTTGGTAAAGGTATCGCCAGCTCCCAAACAAACTCTTGCAGGAAGCAATCTCATCGACCAGTTGCAGAGGTGGTGGCCTCGATGGCAGGCAGAACTCCATCAGTTAGAGCAAATAAACGCCGATAAAAACGATTCATCGGAATTAGCTACATTTAATGGTAACAATTCGGTGGGCTATTCGGCAGAAATAATTCGTTTGACTGACGAAATTTTTAGGTTGCAAAAAGAAAAAGAAGAATTTGCAGAACAGCTAAGATTTAAAGATCAAGTAATAGCAATGTTGGCGCACGATCTCCGCAGTCCGCTTACAGCAGCTTCGATCGCCGTAGAAACTTTAGAATTAACCGAAAATAGAGAAGAAACCGAACGTACTATCAAACTCAAAGATCATCTCTACAAACAGGCTCGCAAACAATTTCGATTGATGAATCGAATGATTACCAATATTTTGCAAGCTTCAAAAAGTGTTAGCGCTCAATTTAGGATAGAGCCTCATCCATTATATCTACCAGATCTTTGTCAAGAGATCCTAGCACAATTGGCAAATCGGATTGCCGAAAAATCGCAAAAGCTGATTCGAGATATCCCTGGCGATCTACCGTTAGTTTATGCAGATGGAGAATTAATCCGTCAAGTAATTGTCAATTTACTGGAAAATGCGATTAAATACACTCCAGAAGGTGGAGAAATTAGTTTATTAGTATTACACCGAACTAGTCAAAAAATTCAAGTAAGCATCGGCGATACCGGACCTGGTATTCCTGGTGAAAAACAAGAGCGTATTTTTGAAGGGCATTTTCGCTTGAAGCGCGATCGGAAAAAGGAAGGTTACGGGATTGGACTAGCTCTTTGTAGCAAAGTGATTCGCGCTCATTACGGTCAAATTTGGGTAGATAGTTCGCCAGACAAAGGTAGTTGTTTTCAATTTACCTTACCTGTATATCTTTAAAATTTTTCTTTTCAAATCGATTTAAAGTTTGCTAGTTTGGGTCAGAAACAAAAGACAAATAAGAAACCGTGGCTCAATATCAAAAAGTTGAATACATTATTGGCAAAAATGGAAAAATCACCGAAAGAGTAATCGGTGCTTCTGGTTCGAGTTGTACTCAGACTACTAAAGAAGTCGAAGGGGCGCTCGGAAAAATAGATTCAAGAGAATTATTGTCAGAATATTACGAGACAGATGAAAATTTAAGTACTTCTGAAACTGAATATATTAGTAAGCTTACCCCCGAATAGAATTTGGGGGCTTTAGCCACAAAGCATAGTTGATGGAAAGAGGTCGAGTTGACCTTCTAAGCGACAACTAAACCCTGGACTTTCGGGAGAACTTACGGATCTCCCCAAGGCAGCGATATTACACGCAGCATTTATGTCAGCATCATGTTCAAATCTACAATGTCCACACTTAAATTTCTTCCCGTGTCGATAAGACTTTTTCTTATCGGTTTCGGGGTGGACATGTCCGCATCTAGAGCAACTTTTCGAGGTGTAAGCGGGTGGGATAAATACCACTCGAACGCCAGCTATTATCGCTTTGTAAGCGACAAAAACTTTAAGTTTGTAGAACGCCCAATTGTTCGTTCTACGCCGCTCTGTTTTGTTTCTAGCGGTACGATTTAAACTCTGTCTAATGTTAGACAGATCCTCAAAAGCCAGTGCTGCGTCAAGCTGCTTTGCTTCTCGAACAAGTTGCTTGCTGATATTGTGGTTTACCCACTTTTGGAATCTAGATTCTCTGCCTTGAAGCCTTCTCATCAGGCGACGTGCCGAACGAGTGCGTTTGCGTTGAATGTTAGATCTACCTTTGGAATACCTGTCGCGAACGGATTGGATTTGTTTACCGCTCCAAGCTTTTCCCGTACTGGTAGTTGCGATGTCCGTTCTGCCGAGATCCACTCCAATAACTTTTGGCGTTTTGCCTGTTGGTTCGGAGTCGATCTCGACCACGATATTGATGTAATAATCTCCCTGCCTAGTTTTCTTCAGAGTCGCACTGGTCGGCGTTTGACCTCTGAGCAACGCCAACTGGTATCCACCAATTTTGAGCGGCAAGTTAACTCGTCCACTCATCAAAGTTACCCCTACCGATTGATTAGATTCTTCGTACTTAAAAGTCCGAGCGTCCAAACTAATCGAGGTTGGTCTAAATTGGTGGACTTGCTTAACTGCCTTGGCGTTGCCGACCACTCTTCTGAGTGCCTGACAGACATGGTTGGCTTTCAATCCAGTAGCCGCCCTTACAGGATGGTAAGTCAGGTGATGCAACTTGGTTACATTCCAGCATTTAGCATCCTTGGCTACTGTCAAAATCTGATTGCAAGCATCCGCAAATCCCTCAAGTGTACGGTCAATTTCTCGCCGCAACTTTTGAGGGACTACTAACTTACATTTTACAGATAGGGACTGAGTCATGGCTTGATTATAACTCATCCAGTTCGACAAGACAACTAGTGCTAGCCCGCACTAGGCGGTTAAAACCGCTCGTGTCGTTGTTCCTCTCAGGGCTGAAGCCACTGAGTTTCCCAACTTCCCGCTATCTTAGATGAGAGGGAGTAGGGGAAAAATGTAAAGTCAAAAGTCAAGGCGCGTCAATTCGGGCGGCACACTTGGAGTCTGTTTCACAGACGCGCCAAACTTTTGCGCCCGGTTACCGGGCGCAAAACAACTGGCGCAGGAAACAGCGGCCGCAAGGTAACGAACGTATTGCAGGAGCGCGCCGTAAAAGTTTAACAGCCATGCGGCAAAAAAGTTTTCGGTTTGGGTAAATATTTTTGTACTACTTACTTTTGACTCTTAACTTTTGACTTTTGACTTAGTCCATTGCCCGATGCCCGTTGCCCTACTCCCTACAAACTTACCTCAAGCGGTGGCTTTTTGTTGTACTTCAGAAGCGTATTCTTGATGGTAGTAGCTCATCGTCTCTAACAACACTTCTGAGAGAGGTCTTTTTGGAGTCCAACCCAACAGTTTTTCAGTTTTGCTTAAATCGGGCATGCGACGATCGCAGTCTTCATAACCTTCACCGTAGAATTTTTGAGCGCTTGTATCGACAATGGGATGATTTTTATAACGCAAATCGCCCGTGATTTTTGCGTAAGTAGCACGCATCAACTCAGCCAGCTCGGCAATAGTTACTTCGTTATGGCGATTGCCGATATTAAAAATTTGGTTTTGAGCTTTGTCGGCAAACTTAAGCATCAAATGTAGAGCATCGACGGCATCGTGAATGGAAACGATCGTGCGTCGCGCTTGTCCGCCATCTACGAGTTGCATCGGTTTGTTGTCGAGCAAAGCTGTCATAAAGCAAGCTAGCACTCTAGGCACGCCATCGGCATTGCCATCTCTACCAGGAATATAGTCCATTTTCGGCCCGAAGAAGTTAAGGGGACGAATAATGGTAAAAGGCATGCCGTTTTCTTTGTGATGGGCGTAGATGAAACGTTCGGTCATCTGTTTGGCGCAAGCATAAGTCCAACGTTGATTGGAAATTGGCCCCATTATTAGCGGTGTTTCATCTTCGCGCAGTTCGTAAAAATCGGGGTTGTCGTAATTATTTTCGGGTAAATAACTAGCTAGAGTACGTCCGTAAACTTCGCTGGTAGAAAAGCTAATCAGCCATTTTTTATATTTGGCACACATTTCTACGATCGGATAAATGTCAAATAAATTTGCGTAAATAGTGTCTAAGGGACGTGTGTTGTAGTCTGATGGGTTGCAGATGGCGGCTAGATTGTAGACGAGATCTGCTTTTTGGATTTCTCGATCGATTTCTTCGAGCGCTCCAGGCGAATTGGTAGTGTTGCGGTGGAGATGAAAGTTAGGATTTTTCAAATGTCTTTTAACTTTGCTGTCACTAGGATCCCATCCGTGAATCTCATAACCACCTTCGTCTAGAAGTCGATCTAAAAGATGACTACCGATAAAACCACCACACCCAAGCATAACTATACGCATTTTCTATTTCTCCTACACTCGATCGATACATCAATACTAGATTTTTGCCATTAAGGCATTTTTTGATTCGAATATACTTACTGTTTTGACACTCCTCGGCTCAGATCTGCACGAGGATTCTTAGATCCTAGTATGATTACTTAAACTTTTCGGACTAGCTAAGTAAACCTAGGTCTTAAAACCAAAAATATAGATTGCTATTTCGAGCTTTTTTCTACTGACTTCATTAGCCAGGATGCTTTACTATATTTTTGATTTAAGTTTTATGAATTTCAGCTATGATATCATAACTTTCTTGAAGTTATTGATAAATAAGGGTAAATTACTGGTATACAACGATGTAATCGCTATAAATTTTCATAATACTAAGTGTTTTCTTATTTTTAATTAGCGTTACGCAAAAATATTACACCAAAGGCAAAAATGACTTCTGTAAAATAATTTGCGATCGAGCAATCGAGCTAACTAATTTTTGAAAAATGATAACGAACCAACTGTATCGATCGTAAAAGTTTGAGCGGGTCTGTATCTTTTTATCCAAGCTAGGAAAAAAAATTAATGTAGGGGAGTAAAGTTGAAATATCACATACCGCTTAAAAGTGCCGACGCTCTAGCTAGACTAAAAAAACGCAGTTTGGACGCTCGATCGCCAAAATTTCCTCGCAGCGACCTCTGGATGCTCGGTCAAAAACTAGAGGCGACTTTTCACGAACCTAAAATTGATTCAATTTCTTTGTTAGATAAAATTCGCGCCCAAATTATAGTAAGCGAACCAGAGTTTTGGGACTACAGTCGCAAAGTATGCGATCGACTCGGACAAGATGACTATATTTTTTGTGAAGGTGAAAATTTGGGCATTCCGATCGCTGCTGTTGGGGGTGCAAAAAAAAATAAGCCCAAAATTGCAGTTCGCTTTCACAACATCGATCGACCTCGCGGAAAACTTGCCTTAAACTTAGTTCGCGCGGCAGAAAAGATCGATCTTTTTGTCGCTCATTCCCGCGCTCAACTGAATTTTTTGCAGAATTATTTACATCTACCCAAATCTAAAGTTGGCTATTTTTGGTATTCGACAGACTGTAAATTTTTTACTCCAGGAAAATCATCTTCAAACAAGACTCGCCCTATTGTTGCAAGTGTCGGTTTAGAGATGCGAGATTACCATTTACTAGCTGCTGCCACCGAAAATTTGGATGTTGAGGTTAAAATTGCAGGATTTTCACAATTTGCGGCGGGAATGGCGCAAAACTTTCCCAAAATCATGCCAGCCAACATGTCGAATCGCCTTTATTCACCAACCGAATTGCTCCAGCTTTATCGTGATGCCGACGTGGTTGTAATTTGTGTCAAACCTAGTAATTGGTCTGCGGGAGCGACTACACTAGTAGAAGCAATGGCATGTCGCAAACCAATTATCGTTACACGCACGGAGGGATTGGCAGAGTATCTTGACTCTGAAGCGATCGTCACTGTAGCACCAGGAAACGCGAAGGAATTACAACAAGCAATTTCCCACTCGATCGCCAACCCTCTTGAAGCACAAGCAAAAGCAGAACGAGCATACCAACTCGCGATCGAACGCCACACCATCGAGAGACAAGTAGAGACGATCGCCAAATGGATGGGGAAAAGCTAAGTTTGTTTGTCAGCGAATCGATCTACGCACACCCAAAATCGGATCGCTAAATATAGCATCAACCAAAGGAGCAAGTTAAATTGTTTGGATGCCAACAAGTATTAATCAAAACAGACAAAGATACTCAGGCAATAATTGAGTATCTTTGTCGTGAGTCAAACAATCTCTACAATTGTGCCGTTTATTATGGTCGTCAGATTTGGTTCAAAACCAAAAGAATTGTGACAGGATTCGATCTGAGTGCTGAAATGAAGACAAACAGACATTTTAACGCTGGCTACGCCTCTGCAATGCAGCAAACTTGCCTTAATGTAGGTGAAGCATTCAAATCGTTCAGGCAACTGTTAGCCAAGTTTAAAACAGGTATATTAGCCCAAAATCCTAAAGCTCCAAATTATCGAAAAACAGGCGGACTATTTACAGTTACCTACCCTAAAAGATGGTTGAAAGTAACGGATGGTGCGATTAGATTTCCACTAGGGAATCAGGTTAAAGCATGGTTCGGGATAAGAGAATTTTTTCTGCCATTACCGACTAACTTAGACTGGAGCATAATCAAAGAAGTTCGATTGCTGCCGAGAAATGGGTGTTTTTATGCTGAATTTGTCTATTCAAGGGAGACAGTTCATACCCAACTAGATCCTTCAAAGGCACTAGGATTAGATCCAGGTTTAAACAACTGGTTGACTTGCGTTAGTAATATTGGAACGAGTTTTATTGTTGATGGCAAGCATTTAAAATCTTTGAATCAGTGGTATAACAAACAAATTTCGACGATGAAAGATGGCAAGCCTCAAAGCTTCTGGTCTAGAACGTTAGCCAATATTACAGAGAAGCGCAATCGTCAGATGCGTTACGCTGTAAATAAAGCTGCGAAAATTGTCATCAACCATTGCCTCGAACATAATATCGGCACAATTGTTTTTGGCTCGAATGTAGGGCAGAAAGATTCTGTCAATTTAGGGTCTAAAACTAATCAAAAATTTGTCTCTATTCCAACCGCCAAACTAAAAACTCGCATCTCCCAATTGTGCGAACAGTATGGCATTCAGTTTGTCGAGACTGAAGAAAGTTATAGTTCAAAATCCAGTTTTCTTGATGACGATGAACTTCCCAAATATGGTGAAAAACCCAAAGATTGGAAACCATCAGGCAAAAGAGTAAAACGCGGACTCTATCGTACTGCAAACTTTGGTTATGTGAACGCTGATGCGAACGGGGCAGCTAATATTCTGCGAAAAGTAAAGGGAAAACTCCGATTAGATCTGAGTGGACTTATTAGAGGCATTTTGACTATGCCCATCAGAGTTAGGCTTTGGTCTAACTCTGTGCAAGAATCTCCCCTTTTCTAAAGGGGAGATTGTCAATATAATGACAATTATCTTAGAAAATCTGTATTTACTTGGCGATCGTTTGCCGATCGGTAAAATTTAGAATGACCGCTACTTCCTATAATCATATTTATCCAGTTATTTGGCATCAAGAAAAAGTACTGCTAATCGATCAAACTCGCTTGCCAGAAGAATATACCATCGTCGAGATTAGTCGCAGCGAAGATATGGCGCAAGCAATTAGAAGTATGATCGTCAGAGGTGCGCCCGCGATCGGTGTAGCCGCAGCTTATGGTATGTATCTCGGCGCGATCGAAATCCATACCCAAGAGCCAGATAAGTTTCTGCACGATCTCGAAAAAGTCGCTCAAATGTTGCGTCAAACCCGTCCTACGGCGGTAAATTTGTTTTGGGCAATTTCGCGTATGCTTAAAGTTGCCTATGAAAGTATCGATACGGTTGAAGAAATTAAAGCTACCTTGCTCGAAACCGCCCAAGCAATTCAAGCTGAAGATTTACAAACCTGTCAGGCGATCGGCGACAACGGTTTGACAGTCTTACCCAAAGAACCAGGAGTATTGACCATTCTCACCCATTGCAACACGGGTTCTCTGGCAACGGCTGGATACGGCACGGCTTTGGGTGTCGTTCGTTCTGCTTGGCGCGAAAATCGTTTGGCAAGAGTTTATGCAGGCGAAACTCGTCCTCGCTTGCAGGGAGCAAAATTAACTGCCTGGGAATGCAAGCAAGAAGGAATTCCCGTCACGGTGATTACCGATAGTATGGCAGCACATTGTATGAAGCAGGGAATTATCGATGTTGTTATCGTGGGTGCCGATCGCATTGCTGCAAATGGCGATAGTGCTAATAAAATTGGCACTTATTCTCTAGCTGTAGTCGCTAAGGCTCACAATGTTCCTTTTTTTGTAGCTGCACCACTGTCAACTATTGATTTTAATATTGCTAATGGCGATCGAATTGAGATCGAAGAACGTCATCCTTCGGAAATTTATCAGATCGGACAAACTGTTATTTGCCCAAAAGGGATTGAATATTACAATCCTTCTTTTGACGTAACTCCAGCCGAGTTAATTGCCGCAGTTATTACTGAAAAAGGTGCTTTTAAACCAAGCGAGTTATTGACTTTAAAACCTTAAACGAAGCCAGGATTCACCGACCACGCGGCGCGAGGGAGAGGCAACTAACTTTGTAGCCGATCGACAGATTAACCTGTTGCCCGTTCCCTGTTGCCTGTTCCCCGTTCCCTGTTCCCTTTACTTCTGCATTTCCATCAACACATTTTCAACTTGCTGGTAAAAACCTTCTTGTCGATCGTAGTAACTTTTCAGTTCGTTAAAACGGGAAACACTAAGATTGTGTTTGATGACGATTTGCGTGAAACGAGGGCAATAATCGACCACAATTGAGCGAACGTTATCCGATATGTCTTGATATGTTTCTGGTCGATCGCAAGCAATACCAGAAGGAGGTTCGTTAGTAGTTTCCTTGATTCGATTGTAAATTTGTTGGCGCAGCGATTCTACCTCAAGCACTGCATTGGTGTAGTTGACCACTTCTTGGCGGCTAAAATCTTGAGCGTAAGCAGCAACGCTAAAAACTAATTTGGGAATTTGACGGGAAACTTCAGGAACAAAACCACCAAAGAGAGCGATCGCGCTCAAAAAACTTGCAGTAAAAAAACGACTCAAGATTCTAGTCCAGTTGAATTGGGTAGCGTTAGCAGTCAACATAATTGTCAATAGATCGAGATAGAAAATTAAAAAATAACCCTAAAGATCTGGTTTTTTTGAACTATTTTGAGCATCATAAGTTCCTTACTTATAATTTAATTTTTATTAGATAGTGCCGAATGCTCGAATATTCAACTTTAATCGACTTACTTCAAGATAGAAGCGCCCAACAGCCCGAAAAAATTGCCTACATCTTTTTAAAAGATGGAGAGACAGAATCGGGAAGTTTGACATACGGCGAACTAGATCGACAAGCAAGAGCGATCGCCAGCAAATTACAATCTTTAGTCCCAGTTAATTCGCGAGCATTAGTAGTTTATCCCTACAATGCTGGTTTAGAGTTTATCGCTGCTTTTATGGGGTGCTTGTATGCAGGGGCGATCGCTGTAACCGATAGTCCTCCTCGCCGTAAAGAGGCGATCGCCAAATTACTAACTCGCGCTAATTCTTCTGATGCTAAAGTTGCTCTCACGACGCGATCGCTCCTGGTGCAAATTAAAGCCGAACTATCTCACGATCGAGAATTATCCGCTCAGTTTCACAATATTACTTGGATTGCCACTGACGAACTTATCGATTATCCCACAGACGGCTGGATTAAACCCGAAATAACTAGCGATACTCTCGCTTTTCTACAATATACTTCTGGTTCGACAGGCATATCCAAAGGCGTGATGGTTACTCATGGAAACATTCTCTACAACGAACGTACCATTCAAAAAGGATTTCAACATACGGATAAAACTATTTTTGCTGGTTGGTTGCCCATGTTTCACGATATGGGGTTGATTGGTAACGTCTTACAACCTTTATATCTAGGAATTCCTAGTGTGTTGATGTCTCCAATTTCTTTAATTCAAAAACCATTTAATTGGTTGCAAGCAATCTCTCGTTATCGAGCAACTACTAGCGGTGGGCCAAACTTTGCTTACGATTTGTTATGTTTGAAAGTAACTGCCGAACAAAGACAAACTCTCGACCTCAGCAGTTGGCAAGTTGCTTTTTCTGGTGCCGAACCAGTACGTGCCGAAACCATGAAAAGATTTGCCGAAATTTTTGCACCTTGCGGTTTTCAGTATAAAGCTTTTTATCCTTGCTACGGCATGGCAGAAACAACTTTATTTATCACTGGCGGTATACCCCAACAAGAACCGCCGATTAAATATTTAGACAGCAGTGCTTTAGAAGAAAATCGCGTCGTTGAAGTCGATTCTCACCAAAAAGGAGCGAGGGCGATCGTCAGTTGCGGTCGAACTTGGTTGGAAGATAAAGTTATTATAGTCAATCCCGAAACCTTAACTCAATGTCAGAGCGATCGCGTCGGTGAAATTTGGGCTTCAGGGCAAGGTATAGGTAAAGGTTACTGGAATCAACCAGAAGAAACTAAAAATACGTTTGGCGCGCATTTAGCCGATACTGGGTACGGTTCTTTTTTACGCACTGGCGATTTAGGTTTCCTCCAAGATGGCGAACTCTACATCACCGGTCGCTATAAAGAAGTAATGATTATTTGGGGCAGATATCAATATCCCCAACACATCGAACTAACCGCACAAAAAAGTCATCCCGCTTTGCGTTTAAATAGTGGTGCTGCTTTTTCGATCGATATTGACGGTGAAGAAAAACTAGTCATCGCTCAAGAAATAGAGCGCACCTATCTAAAAAATTTCAATCTAGAAGAAATAGTCGGCGCAATTCGTATGGCAGTAGCTAAAGAACACATGGCAGACGTACATGCTATTTGCTTACTAAAACCTGCCACTCTTCCCAAAACCACTAGCGGTAAAATTCAACGTCGCGGTTGTCGCGCCCAATATCTAGAGGGAAGTTTAGAGGCGATCGCCGAATGGAAACAAACTTCTTCACAATCGAGTGAGACTTTAGATATGCTTGGTGCGGTTGGAGATGCAGATATTTTTTAACAGAGAATAGGGAATAGGGAATAGGGAATAGAAAATTAATTCTTTTGTAGGGTGAGTTAGGCGGGAATTAATTTAAATAAATAACCTTCTAGTTAAATATCCGCCGTAACCCACCTTTTGTAGTGGACTGACACACCTAAAACTGTGCATTATTTTTTCTTGTCGATCGCGACACCCGATCGATAAGTTCCAACAATAAACATCCAATCTAAAAGTATCTCTTCTAGATTGGAGTCGTTATGAGTTTGTTTTAAAATAATTACCTTGGCGCAATAGTTTTTTTAGGCAGCGATTCCTGAAGAGATAGCTACGCTTCACGCGACACCCGATCGATAAGTTCAACGATAAACATCCAATCTAAAAGCATCTCTTCTAGATTGGAGTCGTTATGAGTTTGTCTTAAAATGATTACCTTGACGTAATAGTTTTTTTCAAGGGAGTGATTCCTAAAGGGATAGCTACGCTTCACGCGACACCCGATCGATAAGTTCCAACAATAAACATCCAATCTAAAAGTATCTCTTCTAGATTGGAGTCGTTATGAGTTTGTTTTAAAATAATTACCTTGGCGCAATAGTTTTTTTAGG
>JBOFLQ010000214.1:0-15634 GCA_051657945.1 Xenococcaceae cyanobacterium
CATGCGCGATGCTGTTCTTTGCTGAAATTGGGAGAACGAGTAAAATTAATTGAATTGAAAGATCGAGAATTTAGACAAGCTGTTTGGCAAATACAACATCCTTTATCCATTCCTTGGTTGAACGAGAAAGGAAATTTTCAACTATTAGATGCTGCGGAAATTTGCCTAATTGAAAACTTGTTAGCTGCTGTAGATGCAATTAGCAATCGCCAGGAAAATGAAATGCTTAAATTTACCTTCTTGCTTGGCGAAGCATTTTTAAATTTTTGGGATAGTTGTCGGATTTTTGGCGACGCAATCGCAAATATGCCTCAACTAGCTACAGCAAGATTGGGTTTAATTGCCGCAACTCAATTAGTGTTGAAAGTGTTAATTGAAAATTCGAGCGATACTTGCGCCTTAGTGGAATTGTAAACTACTAAAAATAATATTGCGATCGCTGTATTTTAATGCCCGTTTTTTTGTCTGTTTTTCATCTCTTGGCGCGCTCTTTTTTCTGGTGTTAACTCATCGAAACAGTAGGGACAAGAAATACCTGCTTCGTACTTGGGAGAAACTTTATCTGCTTCAGAAATTGGGTGTCCACAACTCGGACACATTTGATAATTACCTTCTTCCAATCCTTCTTTAACAGCAACGCGATCGTCAAAGACAAAACATTCTCCTTGCCACAAACTTTCTTCTGGTGGTACTTCTTCTAAATATTTAAGAATACCGCCTTGAAGATGATAAACTTCCTGAAAACCTTTACTTAGCATCAAAGAAGAAGCCTTTTCGCAACGAATTCCCCCCGTACAAAACATGGCAATTTTTTTGTGTCGATCGGGGTTTAGATTTTGAGTAATATAATCGGGAAATTCTTTAAATGAAGATGTTTTGGGGTCGATCGCGCCTTTAAATGTACCGATGCTGACTTCGTATTCATTGCGCGTGTCGATTACGATTACATCTGGATCGGCGATAATTTTATTCCAATCTTGAGGATTTACATAAGTACCGACTCGATCGCTCGGATCGATTTCTGGTAATCCTAACGTGACAATTTCTTTTTTTAACTTTACTTTGATTCGTTCAAAGATCGATGATTCGGAATAAGATTCTTTATGTTCTAAATCTGCCAAACGAGAGTCCGATCGCAACAACTTTAAGACAGCATCAATAGCTTGACGAGTTCCCCAAATCGTCCCGTTAATTCCTTCTGCGGCTAATAAAATCGTTCCTTTAATATCTTGTTGCTGGCAAAAATTTAGTAAAGGTTCTCTTTTTTCTCGATAATCTTCTAGTTTGACAAATTTATAAAATGTAGCAACAACACTCATAATTCAAAAAAATAATCGATCGTTAATTGGAAACAAATTATTATTGTAATAGCTCTAAGAGATTATTTAAATTTTTATTTAAATTAAAATTTATCATAGTTGCTACAGTCAAATTGTTACTAAATAAGATTTTTTTATTTAAAAATTTAGTTATTTTTTTTTCATTTTTTTCAATCTAAAAATAATAGTAAAATTATAGAAAAAAATTAATTATTATACAAATGCATTTTTTAAATCACACGAAAATAAAAAGTTATTTATCGCTCAAAAATATGAATCTAAAAATTATAATTTTCACGATTTTTAATGGGAATTATATATAAACAGCTATACTGTTTCTGGCGAAGAACTTAGAGACGAGAATTTACATACACCAGCAGAAGCAGTGGCAATTAAGAAGCAAGCTTTCTCAACTACAACAATGAATAATGGAGAAAAATTATATTTCTTAAGAATAGGAGATATTTGGCTTGGTTATTACAAAAATCTAGAAACTCGTCCGAAGGATTTTACCTAATAATTTAAGTCGATCGATTTGATGCCCACTTGACCAACTTACTCCAACCGATCGCATGTTTACGTCCATAGATAATGTTAAATATTTGAGCGATCGTAGAAGATAAAAACTGAGCAATCTCATTAATCCAGAGGTTATCGTCTTGGGCGCTGAGAATCCGATCGTTACTTTTACCATTTTACTGATGGTCATTTTGACCATTCCACCTCTTTTTGAAAAACTGCGCTTACCTGGTTTAGTGGGCTTATTGCTTGCAGGTGTAATTCTCGGTCAGAGCGGATTGAAACTTTTAAATTCTGACACAGAAACGATGAAACTTTTGTCTGATATTGGCAAAGTTTATCTCATGTTTGTAGCAGGTTTGGAAATCGATCTGGGGCAATTCCGCAAAACCAAAAATCGATCGATGGGATTTGGTTTTCTTACTTTCATCGTGCCGATGATTGTGGGAATTATTTTGGGGCGTTTGTTTGCGTTTAGCTGGAATGCTTCCTTTTTAATTGGTTCTCTCCTCGCTTCCCATACCCTGTTAGCCTATCCGATCGTCAGTCGTCTGGGTGTAGTCACTAACGAAGCAGTGACAGTGACGATCGGTGCGACAATTTTTACTGACACAGCGGCTTTATTGGTACTAGCTGTTTGTGTTGGCATTCATGTCGGAGAATTTACAGTTTTAAGTTTAGCTTCTTTGCTAATTGGACTGGCTATTTACTCGGCAGTCGTTCTGTTTGGCTTTGATTGGGCGGGAAAAGAATTTTTTCGTCGTTCTGGAGATGCCCAAGGCAATCAATTTTTATTTATCTTGCTAGCTTTATTTATAGCTTCGGTTGGGGCGCAGGCGATCGGGGTTGAAAAGATTGTGGGAGCTTTTCTAGCTGGTTTGGCAGTCAATGATGTTTTGGGTAGAAGTCCAGTCAAAGAAAAAGTAGAGTTTGTCGGCAGCGTACTTTTCATTCCCTGTTTTTTTGTAGATATGGGATTGCTTATCGATCTGCCAGCCTTTATTAAAACTCTCAGTTCGATCGGATTAACCGCCGCGATCGTTTTGGGATTGATTGGCAGCAAATTTATCGCCGCTTTTGTTGCCCAATTAATTTATCGCTACAACATTAACGAAATGCTGACCATGTGGTCGCTTTCCCTTCCCCAAGTAGCAGCGACTTTAGCAGCAACTTTAGTTGGTTATCAAACTTTAAATCCTGCTGGCGATCGACTGATTGGCGAGGATGTTTTGAACAGTGTCATTGTTTTAATGGTGGTAACTTCTATTTTCGGCCCTTTAATTACATCGCGCTTTGCCAGTTTACTTACCGTTCCCGAAAATAAGTTAGAACGAAACAGTTTGTCAAGCTGGTTGGATAGTCAAGAAAGCGAAACACCTTTACAGCCCTCATCTTTTACAGTAGTCGTTCCTATTTATAATCCGACAACGCAACAGTTTTTGATGGAAATGGCAGCTTTGCTAGCTCGTCATGAATCGGGACGAATCGTACCCTTAGCGATCGCCAAAGCTGGCGTTCACATGGACGATCCGCAGTTAGATATTCACCTGAAAAACGATCGAAGAAGATTGCAAGATACTTTGGCGATCGGTAAAAAATTTGAGGTGGAAATAGAACCCATGTTGCGGATTGACGATCGAATCGCCCAAGGAATTAGTCGTACCAGTAAAGAACAAAACGCTAATTTAATAGTTATGGGTTGGAGTCCAACTGATGGATTGCGCGCTCGTTTATTTGGCAGTGCGATCGACAGTGTTTTTTGGTCTTCTCACTGTCCCGTTGCTGTTACTCGCCTTTTAATTAGTCCGACTGAATTTCGTAATATTCTCGTTCCCGTCAAAAATTTAACTTCTAAAACGCTCGAAATGCTTCGCTTTGCTCGGATTTTAGGCGATGCCAATCGAGCTAAGATAGTCTTATTTCATTTGAGCGCAACAAGAACGCCGCCAGAGCAAGTCACGCAATTTAAGTCTCAGTTAGCCAAAATTGCGCCTCAAAATAGTTTGCAAGCAAATATGACTATTGAGTCGATCGCCACAGATGATGTCGCTAGAGCGATCGTTGCTAAAGCTGAATCTTTCGATTTGGTGGTGTTGCGATCGGCACGCTATCGCACCGCAGGAGGATTAGCTGTTAGTGAAGTAACTACTCAAGTGATTAAAGAATTAAACTGTTCTTTGGTTTTATTGGGAGAACCTGAAACTTAGTTTGTATGGACGTTTCTACATTTCGATCCCGAATAAAAAAAATGATTCTACATGCAAGTAGAACCATAAAAACAATTAACTTAGGACGTTGATGTCAAAAATTTTTAGCGAACCGTACCTTCGAGGCGATCGACCCGAATGGGTTTAATAAAATACAATTTCAACAACTGTACGCCGTTAGAAATATAACCAGGAAGCTTACGTAATACCTTAACGAAACCAGGCGCATTAATTTCATCAATGGCGCTTAACTTCTCGTTAGTTTTGATGCAAGTTTCCAATCTTTCATAAAATTCTGGATGATTGACATCCAAAACTACAGGAAAGACTCTACCAGCAGTCTCATTAGTTTTTTCGATTACGAATTTATCGTATTCGCGAGCATCCAAACCGAGGGAAGCATAGAAACCAGAACGCTGAATGTCGTTGAGATACATTGTCGCAAATACCGACAATAAGAAGAAACGACTCCACAATCTAGCCCTCCAGTCGTTGAGAAACTGGGGCTGAGATTTCATGATGGCATCGAAGAAATCGCCGTGACGGTTTTCATCCTGACACCAGTTTTCAAAGAAGCGAAAGATAGGATAGATGCAATCGTCAGGATTTTTTTCTAAATGACGATAGATAGTGATATAGCGCCAATAACCGATCTTTTCTGAGAGATAGGTAGCGTAGAAGATAAATTTAGGTTTAAAGAATGTATATTGACGACTCTTGGTCAAAAAGCCTAAATCGAGAGAAAGATTGAAATCAGATAGCGACTTGTTGAGAAAGCCAGCATGACGTGCTTCATCTCTAGACATTAGCGTGAAGATTTCCGCCAAGATAGGGTTCTTTCCTTTTAAACGTCTACCCAGTTCCTTGTAAAGCAGAAAACCAGAAAATTCAGCAGTACAAGAGCGTTCTAAAAACTCGACAAACAGACGGCGGGTTTCCCCATCGATACGATCCCAGGATTGATTGAATTGCTCATCCCGCACGAAGTGATGGCGATTGTAGTCGATGCGGAATTCTTCAAGGATAGCTTTCAGTTCGTCTTCGTTAAGCGAAATATCCATTTTCGCCACTTCTTCAAAATCGGTAGTGTAAAACCGAGGTGTCAAAATGGTTTCTTTGGCTGGAGTTTTTATACCAGGACGAATTTCATCAAAATCTGGTTTATTAAGAGTACCTACCATATGCTGAATAACTATTTCTTATTTCTTTGACCCTATCACGGAGTTGACTTAGTTTGTTTCGATCGGCAATATTTTGCAATACTTTACAATGCGGGTAACAAACCCAGTGAAAGCTTTGCTGGAAATTGGATACATTACCGAACGCTTGTTTTCTGTTGGCTTTTCTAGTAAGACGAGGAATAAATCTACACTACAGAGGCGATCGCGTATATCTGTATCGTTCATTATTATTGGTTAACTAGCAAGAAATTGAAAAGATATTTTAGAAGTCAAAGGCTGTGGCAAAGATTGACCTCTAGCTTGATAATCTTCTATTAACAGTTCTAAGACTTCCTGACCGTTTTTCAAAGCTTCTTCATAAGTATCCCCGTGAGTATGAGCATAAGGACCAAATTCAGGTAAGCTTACAACATATTTTTGGTCTTCTTCTGACCATTGAATTATCATACTGTATTGATATTTCATTTATCTTCTTCACTTTCTATTTTTTTTAAATCTCTAAAGGCATTTCTTACGTCTTTTTCTTGATAGCGATCGGCATCTGCACCGTCTTTACCAGACATGATTAAGCTATATTCTAATAATGGATGACTCCAAACTGTATGACTTCCTTTTCCCGAACGATAAGTAAATCCAGCTTTGAGAAGCATTGCTTTAAGTTCTCTAATTTTCTTTGGCACTCGATATCATTCCTCATTGTTCCACTTCCCTCAATTCCAGAATATCTTTGAGATCGTCAAACACACTAATTTGTTACCGATGACAGATAATTAGTTACTGTACAAATTTACTCAAAAATTGGTAGAAATCGCCTTGACTGGACAAGTGGGAATACATTGTTCGCAGACGATGCAGCGCGATCGCTGGAAATGAAGTTTGAATGTTTCTGGTTCTAATGTCAGTGCTTCTGTCGGACACACGCCAGTACACAAACCACAATGAACGCAACTATTTTCGTCGATCGCGATTTCTCGACTAGCAAAGGAAACGTTAATGTTTTGCAATCGCATCCACTCGATCGCTGCATCTAACTCGTCTATATCTCCTAAAAGTTCGACGACTAATTTTCCAACTTGATTCGGCGCGACTTGGGCGCGAATAATATTGGTAGCGACGTTAAAATCTTTAGCCAATTTATAGGTAATTGGCATTTGAATGGTAGTTCTGGGGAAAGTAAGCGTTACCCGTTTTTTCATGATGCAAGGGTATTTTTAAAATACTTAATTCAATAAATGTGTAATAAATACAGATATAAAACCTAAATTCTAAACTCGTATCGATATGAGCGGCAACCTCAGCGAATCTCAAAACCAAGGTAGTAATAATCTTAGAAACATTCTTATCGCTATAGTAGCGATCGTTCTTAGTGTAGCGATTTTTTTGGGGCTGCAAACCGAAACTAATTCTGCTTCTTTAGAAACGCAAGCCGAACGATCGATCCCCTTAGACGTTGCTATTGCTAACGGAAAACCCACTCTAACAGAATTTTATGCCGATTGGTGTACGACTTGTCAGGCAATGGCAAAAGATTTGGCACAAGTAAAACAAAAATATGCCAACTCAGTTAACTTTGTCATGCTCAATGTCGATAATACCAAATGGCTACCAGAAGTAATGCGCTATCGAGTTGATGGCATTCCTCATTTTGTATATATGGATAAAGGCGGTGTGGCGATCGCTCAAACTATTGGCGAACAACCCCTACCAATTCTCGAAGCAAATTTAGACGCTTTAAGCGCTAATAACCCTCTACCCTATGCTTCTGCTTCAGGAAGAATTTCTCAATTCCAGGCAAAAGCAACACAAACCCAATCCGCACAAGACGATCCTCGCAGTCATGGAAGTCAAGTACAGTAAGAAAAGATGGCTAATTATTTTAAGTTCTCTCGCCAAAAATAATCCTACCCAAACGCACCATTGTCGAACCTGCTTTAGAAGCTAATAAAAAATCGTCAGACATGCCCATCGATAATTCGTTCATTTGAATGTGCGACCAATTTTGTTGTTTGATTTTTTGCGCTAATTCGTAGGTTGTTTCAAAAGCAGCTAGTATTTGAGCGTCTGACAAATCTAGCGGTAGTATGGTCATTAATCCTTGAATGCTTAAATGCTTGAGTTCGTCAAGCTGCGCTAAATCGGACAGTAATTCGTCTATTTCCCAACCAAATTTATTGGGATCGGGTAATATTTTTACTTGCAGAAAAATTTGCGGCTGACGAGATAATTCAAGTGAGACGCGATCGAGACGTTGCGCTAGCTTAAGATTATCGACAGAATGAATCCACTGAAAATTTTCGACAACTTTTCGCGCTTTATTAGCTTGTAGGTGTCCGATAAAATGCCAGGTGAGATCGCTAAGATCTTGAAGTTGTTCTTGTTTGCTTAAAGCTTCTTGCAAGCGATTTTCGGCAAAATCGCGAACCCCAGCCGCGTAAGCCTGTCTCATTGCTTCTGTCGATACCTGTTTGGTAACTCCAATAATGCGAACGTCTGGAGGTAATTGTTGGCGAATTTGATGAATGCGTTGAGAGATCGAGCCTGTCATGACAAATTATTGTTGGTTGTTAGTTGTTTGTTATTTGTAAATGTTCCAACTAAAACCTTAAAAAGTCCGTTTGTAGATTGCTTGTAATTCTTGGTATTCAGTTAATGCATCTATAGAACGCAGTTTTCGCATGCGAGTTTCTACTAGTATACGAGCGTCTGTACGACCAACTGGTTCTACACTTATGTGGTTTATTTTTGTTGTCACCACAAAAAACAAACGTTGAGCATAAAGAGTTGTGTACAGTTCTCGCTCTTCTGTGACTATGCACACTCTGTATAATAGTCCGAACGTAGGGTGATTGAGATAGGTTTCGTTGCTGTTATTGTTCACAGAAAGTTAAGTGTATTGCCGTCAAACAGTATCAATTTATAATAGTCGTCATTGTTGAAACGATGGCTCGATATCAATAGAATTTTAAATAAAAAGTTGCAAAGCTGTTAATTGTGCTTCCGCTTTATTTAATGACTCGTGCCATTCTTGTGAAGGATCGCTATCTGCGACAATACCCGCGCCGACTTGACCCCAAACCCGAGCTAAACTCAAAGATGGTTTGCTGTATAAAAGTGTGCGAATCAAAATATTTAAATCTAGCCAACCTCTGCGATCGAGATAACCACAAGAACCATAAAAAAGATTGCGGCGTACTGGTTCTAATTCTTCAATAATTTCCAAGCAGCGCACTTTTGGGCATCCTGTAATCGTACCGCCTGGAAACGTGGCGCGAATCAAATCGATCCCGTCAAATTCCGATCGCAAATTACCAATGACGTTACTAACTAAATGCATAACGTGACTGTAGCGCTCGATCGAAAGCAGTTCGTCAACTTTGACCGAACCCCATTGACAAACTTTGCCGAGATCGTTACGTTCTAAGTCTACCAGCATGATGTGTTCGGCTCGTTCTTTAAAATTGACGATAAATTCTTCGGCAATTTTTCGATCGCTTTGGGGATTTGTACCGCGCGATCGCGTTCCTGCGATCGGTCTGGTTTGAGCGTAATTTCCCTGTAGTTGAATCAGTCTTTCTGGAGAACAACTAATTACTGCACCCCATGGTGTTTGCCAATAACTCGCAAAAGGAGAAGGATTAATTTGTTGCAAGGCACGATAGATCGACCAGCTATCAGCGCTGGTTTGCGTCTCGAAGCGCAATGACAGATTGGTTTGAAAAATATCTCCAGCTTGAATGTATTTTAATGCTTGGCGAACGGAATTTTCGTAATCAATTTGACTCGTTACAAAAGTAAGAGGTGGCAGGGGACGAGGCAATGTATTTTCAAGTGTCTTTAAAATGTTCTCCTCGGCAGGGGAAGAGATAGGTATTGTCGTTAATTTATCCTCTAGGCGATCGAGTTCTTCTGGTACAGAAGCAGCCAACCATAGCAATTGTTTTTGATGGTCGAGAACGGCAAAATCAGCAGGTTCGTACCAATAGGCGACGGGAAAGGGAAGGGAATCGCAATTGAGGTTTGGCAATTTTTCTATTTCCCACGCAAGATCGTAACCCAACCAACCCAACCAGCCCCCTGTAAAGGGAAGATGTTCGATCGAAGGCTCGATCGCAGTTGGTATTGGCAGAAGACTGCGAAGAAAAGGTAAAATCTTGCCTAATGATGGTGTCCACAATTGCGGTTTGCCATCAACTTGACGCGGAGAACCAGCACAGATGGAATAACGAGAAAGTTTGTCTTCTTTAAGTGGTTCAGTAACAGGACTTTCGAGGAGAGTTACAATTTTGTCGCGATCGAGAAATAATCGAGCCAAAATTTCCGAACCAGTACGATTTTCTAAGGGAAGCGATCGCCAATACCAGGGAGATAGAGAATTCAAAATTTAAAATTCACAATTACCGAGACTAATATTATCTGAAATTGCGATCGCTAACTTTAGCTTTTTCTGGCATTCATCTTTCTCACCTCACTATTAGATCTTTAATCTAGTTCGGCTACTTATGACGCACTCCTATGCAAAAATAGTAAAGTTGTCTACAAATAACTGAGATTCGCTTGTGCTTTTAGCAAAAGAGAGAGAACAAAGTATGAAGATTGGCGATCGCGTCCGTGTCATTGCATCTGTTGTTGTCTACCACCATCCAGAACACAAAAAAGAAGCTTTTGATATCAAAGGTATGGAGGGCGAAATAATAGAAACGATCGATGATTGGCAAGGTAGACCGATCAGTCCCAATCTTCCCATCATCGTTCAATTCGAGAAAAAATTTAAGGCTCACTTGCGCGATGACGAGTTAGAAGTACTCTAAACTGGATCGACCATTTTTATAGGTAAAAATTGATACTAAAGATAAACTTTTGTTTTTCTATTACCTACTCATGAAGAATTTACAGACGTTTTGCCCAAACGTCTCTACTACTAATTTTTACTATTGCCTGTTCCCTTTGCCCTGTTCCCTATTTGCCTTGTTTAATTCAGAACGACGTAGTCGTAGCTGGATATCTTCTAGCATTTTCCGATTTACTGACATCAAATCTGCTACCAAACCAAACATCCACAACTGAAAACCAATTAAGATTAAAATAGCAGCCACAATTAAACTGGGAACGTGCGCCCTGGAAGTACCCATAAAAAATAGGATTAACCAGCGCAGACACAAAATTAAACCCAAACCAAGAGGTGCGCTTCCCAACAGCATAAAAAACTGAAGGGGCTGATAAGTCATAAAAATACGGACGATCGTCAGCAGCGATCGCTGTACGTAAACGGGAATGCTTTTAACCAAACGCGATGGTCTGAGATAGCCATTTGTCCTAATCGGTACGTGGGCGATCGCAACGCCTCTCTGTCCTGCTTGAATAATAGTTTCTAGCGTGTAAGTATATTCGTTAAAAACGTTCATTCGCAAAGCTGCTTCTCGACTGAAGGCGCGAAACCCGCTAGGTGCGTCGGGAATATCGGTTTTACTGGCAATGCGGACAACCCAACTACCTAATTTTTGCAAGAATTTTTTGATCGGCGAAAAATGTTCGATTTGTTGAATCGGTCTAGCACCGATGACGATTTCTGCACTACCATCGACGATCGGCGCAATTAATTTGGGAATGTCGGCGGCACAATATTGATTGTCGGCATCGGTATTGACAATGATATCGGCACCAGCTTTAAGACAAGATTCAATTCCTGCCATAAAAACTTTTGCCAAACCTTGATTGCGTTCGAAATTGACAATATGATCTACACCGCAAGCTTTGGCAACATCTAAGGTGCGATCGATACTGCCATCGTTAATAATCAACCACTCCACCACATCCACACCAGGAACTTGACGAGGTAATTCCGAGAGTGTCAATCCCAAAGTTGCCTCTTCGTTATAGCAAGGAATTTGAATAATCAGTTTTCTCATATTTAAAACTTCGAACTCCGCACTCCGCACTCCGAACTCAAAATCCACCCTCTTCTTAACATCCAAATACCAGTAATTATCAATAACATTGCGAAAATAAAACCAACCCAGACAGATATGCCAGCAGCAGGTAGTATCCACCACCATACCGCCACAATTCTTAATAAATCGGAACTTGCTAAATGATTTTTATCGGGAGGCGTACCGGCATTTTTTAAAATATCGCTGACGTTGTTAGCAAAAGCATCTGCTACTTGACGAAAAGCTGCCCCCCAAGCGTTAAATATGGGTGCGTGAAAGGGATGCCCCCATAAAGATAGTGCTTTATTTAAATAACCGCCATCGTTAGCTTCGGCATAGTAGCGTTGATAAAAAGAAATTAAAGTGGGCGCATTCCAAAATAATCCGATTAAGGTCAGGATAATTAATAATTTCCACCATTTTTTGTCAATTAAGGCGATCGCTGCAAAGAGTACGGGCAAAGTGGGAATTAAAAATCTTGGCCCCCAACTCCATCCGCCAAATTTCCAAAACGAATGCAACACCCAGTAACCGCTAAAGATACCAAATAATAATAAGGCTTCGATCGGTTTGCTTTTCCAAAGTTTGCGTCCGCCGATCGCCACTAAAAAGACGGGGGTACAGTACCAAAGTAAACCACCACCAGCGCCAGGACTTAAAATCAAACCGACAAAGCGTTCGACAAAACCCGATATTTCAAAACGAGAAGCATTTTGTCCAGATTTGGAAATGCTTTCAAAGCGCATGTAATTGTAGCCAAAATACAGCATCATACCCATCGCCGTACCGATGATTGGAGTAATAACGGTACGCCAGGAATATTTTTTGCAAAAGAAATAAACTGCTAAAACTGGCCCTATGACTACACCTGCGGGTTTTGCACTAATTGCCAGTCCTGCCAAAGTGCTGGCGATCGCGTGTTGTTTGTAAGTTTTACCAAGCGCTAAATAGACGCTTAATGTAGTTAATAGAGACAGTAGCGGTTCGGCAAAAAACTGATGGGCATAAGCGATCGCCGCACTGCCAAAAGCATAACTCAATGCGGCTAAGTAAGCCCCTTGTTTGCTACTTCCCAATCTCAGGGCGATTAAAACTACCAAAGATGTAGTTATCGCCGTCAAAATAATCGGTAATAGTAAGGCGCAAACAGAAGCAACATAACGGGGAGGAAGATTTAATAAATCTGCGACAAACAGCCCGATCGCCACAAAAGGAGTGGAAATAATTGGCAGAAGAGGGTATCTAATTGAATAATACATCCCATCCCGACCGAGTTTTCCCGAACCTGGCGGTACGGTAAAATTGCCTTTGGTAACTAGTGAATTTGCCACCTCAAACATATCCGATCCATCAAAACCCCAAATTCCAGGTTTGAGGAAAGCCAAGTAAATCAGTGCGACACCAAGACTTAAAGCTAAGGTTATTTGAAAGATTTCAGGATTGTTTGGGGAAGTGTTATTAGTATTGGGAGACACGATCGCATCTCGATCTTTCATTGGCTTACTGCCTATTTAGAGGATAAATACAGATCTATAGTTCCCCTTTTTTAACAAAACTCTGCCGTAATGAAAATAATTAGCTAATTATCGCGATCTCATGGCTGGGAAGACAATAGTTACTTATTGACTCTCGAATCTATTTCTTGCTATGGTGAATAGCAATTGAGGCATTATCTTTGAAATTAATACTTGTAGCTCCTGAATTTGCACTTTACAAAGCGTTTCAAGAGCATTTTACATATTTTCCTAACGTTAAAATAGTCAACGAACGTTTTGAATGGCTTCTCGAATTTGACTGTTTAGTTAGTCCTGGAAATTCATTTGGTATGATGGATGGTGGCATAGATGCTGCGATCGTTAATTTTTTTGGCGATTTTTTGATGACTAGAGTTCAGCAAAAAATTCTTGAAGATTATCTGGGCGAACAACCAGTTGGAACATCTTTTATTATCGAAACAGGACACCCAAAACATCCTTTTCTAGCGCATACTCCGACAATGCGCGTACCAATGACCATTAAAGGTACAGATATTCCCTATGTGGCAATGTGGGCAATGTTGTTAGCAGTTCGACAACACAATCAGCATTCTCCACATCGAATCGATCGCCTCCTTTGTCCTGGATTGGGTACGGGTATTGGTAGAGTAACCTATCCAGAAGCAGCAAGACAAATGGCATTAGCATACGACCATTTTCTTTATCCACCAAAGTTTCTCAATTGTTTTGTTGCAGCATCTAGACAACTACAAATTTGGGAAGGATAAATTTATTTCCCTCTTTTAATTGTCCAGAAAGGAAAATTCTGACTCGGATTAATCGTCACGCCGCTAATTCCAGCTTGGGCAAAGGCATAATCTTTTGTCTGCCATAGGGGAATATAGGGAACGTCTTCTGCTAAAGTTTGTTGCAGTTGGGCAAAAATCGTTTTGCGGTGGTTGGGATTTTGTTCTTGACGTTGTTTGTCGATTAATTGATTGGCGCGATCGCTGAAGTAAAACGAACCGCGACTTTGAGAAAATCCTTCTTGACAACCTTTTTCTTTTGAACCTTTATTACATTGCATAAATGGTTGAATGTAATTATCGGGGTCGAGAAAATCTGGATACCAATCAGCTAAAGCAGCTTGATAGATTCCTTTGCCGACGTTACTGAAAAAGGAAGCTGACTCTTCATTTTTAGGGATGAAAACTAGCGCGCCACCTAATTCTTTTTCTGCTAAAGCTTTAAGAGTTTCTACTACAAAACCACGCGTTAGCGATCCAGAAGGATGCCAGACTTCGATCGTGGCGGGATTAGTGGCAGAATAACCAGCTTTGGCGAGAAGTTCGTTTGCTTTGGCAAAATTGGCTTCGCCATAAACTTTTTCAAAAGTTGGTTGATAAACGTCAAATGTAGTGGGAATTAAACTGTAAATTGGTTCTGTTTGTCCTTCAAATACTCTTTTATTAATTAGCGATCGATCGATTAGTGAAGCGATCGCCTGTCGTATTTCTGGTTTATTTAAAGGTTCTCGATCGAGGTTTAGCACCATATAATTAACTACAGTGCCGGGTGCTTCTATGACTTGCCATTTGCCGCGATCGGAGTCTTTCTGTAGTTTTTTAATTTGTTCGGTGTCTAGGGATTGATATGCTACATCGATCGCGCCCGTATTAAAACCGTTATACAAGTTCGCCGAATTACTCGCATAAATTTGTACGTCGATACCTTTGTTGGCTGGTTTTTCTCCCCAATATTTGTCATTAACATCTAAACTAATCGAATCGCTGTTAAATTTGCTTAGTTTATAAGCGCCAGTACTGATGATTTGATTGGGGTTAAATTGTCCCGCCCCAATTTTGTAAGCTTTAGGAGAAACGGCACAAGTACCTGGAAATGCTAATAGAGAAGTAAAGGCAGCAAAAGGTTTTTTTAGTTTGATACTTAATTCGCGATCGCCCTTGGCTTCAATTTTATCGACGATATCTGCCAGTAAAAACGATGGTTTACCGCCATTGGTAATAAAGCGTTTTAGGGAAAATGCCATCGCTTGGGCATTAAAAGGAGTGCCGTCTTGAAAAGTTACTCCCGATCGCAAAGGAATTGTATATGTCAAACCATCAGGGCTGATTTTGGGCATCGCGAATGCCAACAACGGTTTTAACTTTGTCGTACCAAATTCATAGGTGTAGAGACTTTCGCCGACATTATAAATAACATTTAACGCTGCAATTTCATAACTATCGGCAGGATCTAAAGTACGCGGTTTCAAAGTCGTCCCGATCGTAATGCGATCGCCGTGTTTGCTTACAGATGATGTGGATGAAGGATTGACGCGTGAAGCGCGGTTGCTATTACAACCAATTACCAATACAACACATACCAAAAATAACGCGATCGATTTTCCGACGCTATGCCAACGCTGCCTAAAAAGGTTCAATCCTTTACTCATCATTTTCGCTCTAAATTTACCCAATAACTTTCCGAATTTACAAACTCGTCTAGCTGCAAACGATTGATAGCGAATTGACTGGTTTTACAAAATTTTTGTTCCTCCTTAAGTATGAATGATCGATACTTTTGAAGACAGTGTTTGTATTTTTAAAAACTTTATAGTCATAAAAATCACTATTAATTGGCTCGAATAAATGATAAATTGCTAGACAACTTCATCCTTTCTTTAAAAATTCGAGAAAATTCTTTTAATGTCCTTAAAAAAAGGAAAATTTTGTCAAAATACTAATTTTTTTATTTGTTTGAAAAAGCAATTTAATCTGTATTGTTGAGGCGGCTTAGTCAAAATATCTAATTTTATCTACTGTTAGATTGATTTTTTGTTTCAAAAACAAAACTAACATTTGCTCAAAAGCAAAACAAAACTTAAAATTTTATATTTATCCAAATCAAACTATTTTCTCTAGTTTTTGGCAATTTTATTGAGTTTTTTACTCATATTTTTACATTTATTATGTATCATCTTTAACACTAATCGTGAAAAAATCA
>JBOFLQ010000215.1:0-19149 GCA_051657945.1 Xenococcaceae cyanobacterium
TTAACTACTTTTTCCCTTTAGTCAACTCGACTGTTTCTATTTCTGATAATTGAAAAGTTACCAATTTATCCCAATTACCATTCTCAAATAGTACGGCTGCTTTACCGTCGCTGATTCTTTGCACCAATCCTTCAAAACAATAGTAGGTATCGTTGGGGTTAGTTACTTTAACTGTAGATCCTGGGAAAATCATAATTTTTTGTCAAAATTTGGCAACTTATTATCAAATAATTTAACAAAACGTTGTTACGTTTGTGCAAATTAAATATTTTCTATAGCTTGCTGTATGGCTTGCAATTGTTCGCGATCGCCAGCATAATCCCAACGTTCTAAAAAATCCTTGTAACTACCTTCCCCTGTCACTACAGTTTGATGTAATTGTTTTAGTTGAGTGTCAATTACTTCTAATTTTAATTTTTGAATGAGTTGGATACTGCGCCGACAGACGCGATCGGAACTTAATGCTGTATTTTCATCATTATTGCGACGATGAACGACTGCCATTGCTGCTGACATGGCAACATTTTTGACCAATAATTCGCCAACAAAATCGGGAGAGGATTTTAAAGCTTCAATTACACTTTCAGATGGGCGATCGACAAAAGAGCGTTCGTCGGTAAGATAAGTGACAAAAAAACCTCTCGCGCCATTCATACTTTTTACCAACGAAGCGATCGCCTCTCCAATTTCTAAATCGCTTACTTCATCGGCTTCCATTTGTGCCAACAAAGATTGAGTCTGCGCGATCGCTTCAGGAAAAGATATAGATTCCGATACTTTAATAACTGCCATAAATAAATATATCTCCTTCTAACTTCTTATTTTATTTTTACCTATCCCCGTTGTTCGATCGTTTTTTGAGTTTGACATACCCAATCGCATATATAGATCGTTATCGACTCGATCGAGCGAATTGTAATATTTGTGGAAGATCTTAAAATTTTGACTCTCCAAACGCAGGCGATCGAGATCCATGGAAAAATTTTTGCCACGACAAGACCAACCGATGAGGATGGCTGTGTTATTTTGAAGATTGAAAGAGCGTTCGTAAAGATGGCGATCGCGTAGCCTTAACGGGAGAGTGTCAAAGAACTAACTTATCTTCTCGATGCCTCTTAACTTCATAGCTAAAAAAGTCGTAGGCTAACTTAGTATTGGGGAAAATTGCTCGAGCTTCTTGACGTAGATTATCCAAATCTAGAGGGTTACCAGGCGAGTAACGAGGACTAAAGTGAGTCATCAGTAACTGCTTGACACCTGCTGCTAAAGCCACTTGTGCCGCCATAGTCGAAGTTGAATGCAAGCGATCGAAAGCCATGTCTGCATCTTGATGGGCAAAGGTTGCTTCGTGAATCAAAACATCCGAACCCTTAGCTAATTCTATGGCATTGTCGCAAAAAACTGTATCGGTACAATAAACAACCTTGCGACCCGATTCGGTTTCTCCACACAATTCCTTGCCATTAATTTGACGACCGTCGGGTAGAGTAACCGTCTCGCCATTTTTCAGCCTACCGTAAATAGGGCCTGGTGGAATGCCTAAAGCCGTTGCTTTGGCGATATCGAAGCGACCAGGTTTATCTTTTTCCTCAATTCTATAGCCAAATGCAGGAACGCGATGTTTCAATTGCAGGCAACTGACGCTAAATTCATCATCTTCAAAAACCACGCCTGGTGTGACAGTGTAAACGCGCACACGAGCAAAAAAATTGGTATAAGAATACTTACAACAAGCCTTCAAATATTCTTCTAAACCAGGAGGCCCGTATATGTCAATATCTTGAGCAACTCCTGCCAACCCGCAACTAGCCAAAAGTCCCATCAAACCAAAAATATGGTCGCCGTGCATGTGGGTAATAAAAATGCGCTTGATTTGAGAAATCTTCAGGTCACTACGCAAAAATTGATGCTGCGTCGCTTCGCCGCAGTCAAACAGCCAAACTTCAGCCCTTTGCGGCAAACGCAAGGCAACACTAGACACGTTACGCGATCGCGTCGGTACTCCAGAACTAGTTCCTAAAAATGTAATTTCCACAGACTAGATAGGGGTTAGGGGTTAGGGGTTAGGGGTTAGGGATTAGGGGTTAGGGGTTAGGGGTTAGGGGTTAGGGGTTAGGGGTTAGGGGTTAGGGGTTAGGGGTTAGGGGTTAGGGATTAGGGATTAGGGGTTAGGGGTTAGGCAAAAGTCACGCATTAATTACCCCATTGCCCATTGCCCATTGCCCGTTGCCCGTTGCCTATTCCCTGTTCCCTATTTAATTTCGTTCTTCAATCACTTTGTCAATCAAACCGTAAGCTTTAGCTTCTTCGGCGGACATAAAGTAATCGCGATCGGTATCTTTTTGAATTTTTTCGATCGGCTGTCCCGTATTATCTGCCATCATTTGATTGAGTTGGTCGCGGATACGAAGAACTTCTTTGGCTTCAATTTCGATATCACTAGCCTGTCTACGACCTTGAATGCCGCCCAAAGGTTGGTGAATCATAATTCGCGAATTAGGTAGCGCCAGACGCTTTCCTTTAGAACCAGCGGCGAGTAAAAATGCACCCATCGAAGCTGCCAATCCCACACAAATTGTGACGACTTCAGATTTGATGTAGCGCATCGTGTCGTAAATTGCCAAACCTGCGGTTATAGAACCACCTGGAGAGTTGATATAGAGATAAATTGGCTTACCTGGGTCTTCAGAGTCCAAATACAGCATAATTGAAATGATTTGATTGGCTATGCCGTCGTTGACACCGCGACCTAGAAAAATAATTCGCTCTCTATAAAGGCGATCGTAAAGACCGATCCAGTCTGAATAAGGTTGACCTGGTATTTGATAAGGAACTCTGGGAACACCAATAGGCATAAAATTTTTGAACCTTGTAATTACAAAATAAAGTTTTTAACGTTTAGCTTTTAGCGTCAATTTTTAACACAGCGAACAATGAACAAAGAACAGAAAATAGTCGATCGCCATTCACGCTATGTAAGAGATGATACTGGAGTAGGTAGTTGTTTGGCACTCTCTAAAACGCGATCGATCAAACCGTATTCTTTAGCCTCAACAGGAGTCATGTATAACATGCGATCGGTATCTTTTTCTAGTTTTTCAAGCGGCTGACCCGTGCTTTTAGCCAAAATTTCCATCATCATGTGCTTATTTTCGAGTACTTCTTTGGCACGAATTTGAATATCTGATGCCTGTCCTCTAGTGCCTTGACGAGCCTGATGGAGAATAATGGTAGCATTTGGCAAACTAGCACGAAAACCCTTAGTTCCCGCTGCCAAAATCATTGCTGCCGTTCCCATTGCCTGACCGAGACAAATGGTATGAATGGGAGGTTTGACATACCTCATTGTATCGCAGATAGCAAAAGCTTCGGTTTCAAATCCGATCGCATCGCCACCGTACCAAGAAGTTCCCGTCGAGTTAATATACATGTAAATTGGTTTGTCGGGATCGTCAAATTGCAAATACAGCAATTGAGCGATAATTAATTCGGTTACGTCGATGCCAATTTGATCTTTATATTCATCTGGTGACACCAAAGGCAATCCCAGATAAACAATTCTTTCTTTGAGCAGTAAAGAAGGTAAATCTGGAGGTGGGGTTCTATAGTTTGCATCTCCTCGATAGGGAGCTTGAACAGCCTGAATTGGTGAGTTCATTGTCAGTTGTTGTCAATAATAGTAGATTAGGACGAAAAAGACCTTGAAAAATAGCCAAGTTGAATCTATCCCTGAATTTGATTCTAACGTATTCCCTAATTCCTAGTTCCTCGTTGCTATTTTCTTGAGATGCGATCGAAATCACTAAATATGGCGATCTAGATCGTAGACGTTTTTGAAAACTTCATCTACCCTTCATAGTAGGAGCGACCGACCGAATAGGTCGATTTATCAAATCTCGATCGGTGAAGAATGAGTCAAAAACAAGATGCTAAATTGCAAATAGCCGATTTTCATGAAGGTAATTCTTCAGATAAGCGACACATATTAATTGTCGAATCTACTGAATCGAAAAAAGCAGTTACCATAAAATCTTCGGTCTATACTATCGGTCGTCATCCCAATAACGCTTTAGTTTTTTCTGACAAGCAAGTGTCTCGATATCATGCTACTATCATGTGGCTGAAATCCCCTGATAATAATGAATGCAGCTATTGGATTTTAGATGGCGATATTAATGGCAAGCGCAGCCTCAATGGAATTTCGGTCAATGGCAATAAAGGTAAGTTGCATCCACTAAAAGACGGGGACGTTATCTCGATTGGCGACCATATCAAAATTAGGTACAGTTGTATGACTACTTCGACGCTAACTTCTTTTGATGAGAGTGAAGATCGCCAACCAGTTTTACAAAAACAAACCGATCTTCAAGACACTACTATTGCTAGTTTTTGAGTTTTATTTTTGTCGAATTCTATCGAAAATAAAGATATATAAGCTTAGATCGAATGTTTCAAACGCGTTGTCTGTTGCGATCGCTTCAAAAAGTGAAGTTATTAAAGCATTTTCGAGAGTATATTCAAAAATTTCTTGTTTGTTGCGATCGCTTCGCTGTGCGAGTAGCCCAATCGCGTTGTTGATTTGATACGATCTTTTTGAGTCTATCAATTTAGATAAGCTGTCTAATGCCAAAATTCCCTGTCGATGTTGATATAGTTGCTTCAAATTTAATTCTCGATCGCATATCTCATCGATGTCTACGACTTGTTGCTCATTCTTTAGGTAGCTTTATTCTTTGGGATCTGCTTTTCTCTGACACTTTATCTATTATGGTCTTTGGAAGTTCTTATCATGAATCCTGACTTTAGTACCATGACGAAAGGTGAGTTAAGAGCTTATGTCATAGCACATCCCAATAATAAAACTGCATTTCACGCTTTTGTCGATCGTTTCACGGCTGAAGCATCTCCAGAGACTTTCGATATTCCAAACTCGAATGCTGAGATTGAGGATGTTGAAATTTTAATTCAACAAAAATTAGAACAATTAAAATCGAACTAGATTAAAGTCGTCTTCTAAAGTGTATGTAAAGGTCGCAACTACAAATGTCGGTCATTTATCTAGATTTGTAGCAGCAGATTTATGGCAAAACATAGTTTAATGTTAGATTGACTGACAACCTTTTTTAAGTTTTTTAAGATCCAATACTCTGATAATCATCGAAAAAAAGTCAGCACAATATCATACTCAGTTACAACAGAAGAATAATGAGCATTAATATTCATCCATCTGCTGCAAATAACTTTAATACAAAGGCAAGCGATCTGGTGGAATTAATTGAAGAATTTCCTCGCGAAGAAGCCCGACAAAAAAGTTTTCCTTCAGATCTTTATGTAGTTGCAACAATAACTGAAAAAGATATTATTGGTGATATTGAAACTTCATTTTCTGATTATCGAGGAAACACAATCGCACGCTTCTTTTACTTTAATGAGAAGAAATTGGGGTTAAGCGAAGAAAACTATAAAAGATTGCAAGATCTTGCGGAAAGACTTCAATCATTGCCATCAATACGAAATAGACTTAGTTGCTCATTCGTTGAAAAAAAACTGTTTTCATGGATTTGTGACAAATATAAACAATCAGAGACATTTAATTTGTTTATTGAATATCTCGATAGTGAATCAAAAAAAATAGTAAAAATCACAACTTCATGGATTCCAATTGCTAACCTTGAGGTTGAGTGCGCTTTTCCTGTTTCAAGATCTATAATTCAACCTTTGTCAAAAGCAATTATAGATGAGTGGGAAAGCAAGATGAACACTCCATCACAAGAGAATAAAGAAAACACAATCAATCTTTTTCAAAAAATAAGACAAGAGTATCAAGGTCTAGCCACTATTGTAACTGTTATAGAGGCTGAGCCAGAGTATGCTTCTGATTACGCTATGGAAGAAGCACAGCAAATTACTGCTGTTCTTGGAATCTTTTCTGGTGCTACGCTAATTCCAGATATTAAATGTATATCGAATATCAAGGGGTCAGAGAATATCGCAAAAGCAACTATATTTTTAAAGAGTAGTGAAGATGCTTTTAAAATGACTACTGGCATAGTAGACCCATCATCATCTAGACATTGGAGACTGAGCCAACAAGATATAATTGAATTCAGAAAAGCTGGATTAGATAAAATTTCATCATTATTAGCATCCGAATCCCTCAAAAATTTTGAGAAATCTGTTCTCAATTCTGTGTTGCTTTATTCTAAATCAGCATTCACAGCCGATCCAATTGAAAAAGTAGTATATATTTTATCGTCATTAGAAAGCATTTTGTTGAAAAATGAAAATGAACCAATTCAGCAGAATCTAGCAGAACGGATTGCAGTATTTATCGCTCAACAGTTGGACGAAAGAAAATCAATAATTAAAACAATTAAATCAGTTTATGGAGTTAGATCGAGATACTTACATCATGGACATACTTCTTCTGAACTAGAGTTAATTTCTGACTTTTTGAAGCATGTTTGGGTCTTTTTTATTATGTTATTAGCAAATGTAGATGCATTTCTTACTCAAGAAGAATTTGTGAATGCAATCGACGATCGTAAGCTGGCATAATTGCTAACCATCTCATAAATTTGACAAGAAAAAAGTTAACTTATTTCATGTATTTTTCTCTAATTTTTGCTTTCGATTATGAAAGTATTAAATAATATTTATCTGTTTCAAATCTAATTCTTTGCTCAAAAATCTCATCGATGTCTACGACACGGCTACGCCTACGCCAGCATTTGACCATCACTCGTCATAAATTTATGGTCTTTTGTCGCTCTAATTATCGAACCATCTTCTAAAGTATATTCAAATATTTCTTGTTCCCCGCGATCGTGCCATTGAGCGATCGCTCGCAAATATAGTCAATATACCGGTAGATACAATATAGTAACTATCAAAATATTTTCTGTTATCTAAACCTTGTATCATGTCAATCAGTAGTGAAGCACTCAAACAAGACTTAGATCGATTAACTAGCGAACAACTTCAGCAAGTAGCTGATTTTATCGCCTTTCTAAAATTTTGCGATAAACGTCGTCGCAAAATTGTTATCGAACGCAGTCAACTGGCTTCTCTTGCAACTGAGTTTGGAGAAGAAGATCGCGCTTTTGCTGAATCTGGAATGAATGATTATGCAGCAATGCTCGATCGTGAAGATGAACTATGATTGAGTTGCTAAAACGTGGCGATGTTTGGCTAGCAAATCTCAATCCCACACAAGGTTCAGAACAAGCAGGTATTCGCCCTGTTATTATTTTTCAAAACGATCTAGTTTCTCAATTTTCAACCACAACTATTACAATTCCCATCACTACAAATCAGCGTCGTGCAACATTACCAATTTGCTTGTTTATCAAACAAGGAGATGGTGGATTAGTTCAAGATTCTGTTGCTTTATGTTTTCAAATGCGAGTGTTGGATAAAACTCGTTTAATGCGTAAACTTGGTCAACTTCATCCTGATACGATCGCTCGTTTGGAAGAAGTAGTTTTATTAACACTAGGTTACGAATAACAAAAACCTTAAATCAGATTTATCTGTTTTAAATCTAATTCCTTATAAAAAATCTCATCGATGTCTACGACACGGCTACGCCTACGCCAACATCTTACCATCACTCGTCATAAACTTATGGTCTTTTGTTGCTCTAATTATCGAACCATTTTCTAAAGTATATTCAAAGATTTCTTGTTCCCCGCGATCGTGCCATTGGGCGATCTGTTGTGAGTAAAGTAATAGACCAGTAGATAGAATGTAGCTAAGTAGTAAATTATTTATATGGAAACTAAACCAATTACCATTCGCGTCGATCCAGAAGCTGCACGCATCTTTGAAACATTCCCAGAAGAACAAAGGCGTAAAATTGAAGCATTATTCAGCTTGAAACTTACTCAAGCAACACGCGAAAAGAGAACATTGGAAGAAGTCATGAGCAACATCAGTCAAAAGGCACAAGAGAGAGGATTAACACCGGAGATTTTGGACTCACTTTTGAATGAGCAGTAAAACACGATATGTTTTCGATACTAATGTAATTATAAGTTCGGTGCTATTTGAAAGTGGTAATCCCTCAAAAGCATTTCGATATGCTTTGCATCATGGGGAAGTTTTGTTGTCACTTGAAGTTTTAGAAGAACTAAGCAATGTTTTTGGACGGGAAAAATTCGATCGATTCGTAACAAGTGAAGAACGAGACGAGTTTTTAGAAGCATTTGAAGATAATTAAGCACAATTGCCCATTATGGCAGGAGGGTTGGAATCGTAATACACGCATTTCCAGTATCAACTATAGCGCCGCAACTCCTCATAAAATTAATACCTAGTAACCCATCCATGTCCCAACTTTTGGGCAAATTGAAACCTACTACTTTAAATTTTTCAATCGTCTGTCCTAATGCAGAAAACTGAGGAACTTCAAAGATTTTACCTCGAACAATACCACTTGCTGCAGTTATAGCAATAGAACCTTGTGGTAACTGCAAATTACAACCAGCATTCTCCAGAACTTGGGTAGATAATACGGTAAAACTAGATCCCGTATCCACTAAAAGTCTTGCAATCACAGGCTGTCGTATACGATCGCTGACAGCTACACGCAAGAATAGCAAACCATTACGCACTTCCAATGGGTAAATGGTTCTTTGACTCATAGCATAAACGCCATATCTTCAGGGATTTTGACAAAACACTCGATCGCAACTCCCCGATTTCCCCTTTTACTTAAAGCTGCATATACCTCATCTCGATCGATTGAATGAGCAATTACCTCACCTGCGATTGGCTTCAAATTCTCATCTAACGATTCATAGGCGATCAATACCCACTCACCATCGTAACGTTGCTGAATCTCTGGATAGCTTAGAATTTCTGACATGATTAACACCTCCAACTAGGTTCGCAATGGTATTATACCGACACAAAACAAACAGTTATCATCGATCGCGCTTCATATAACTGTCAATTATTACAAATGTGCGATCGCTTTTTTGAATTAGAAAAAGAGCGATCTATATATTCGTAGGATATTTGGGACTGGGACTATTTTTATAAAAGCTTTCCAAACAATTGTTATGTTAATGTGGCTTAATTTTTTAACAGCACGTTAAATTGGTACAAGTTTATTATCCATAATAAATAGATCTAAATATAGATAAACTTCAAGAGTATCCAAGATTTTTGATTGCCAAAGGAGACTACAATGCGGTAGAAGAGTTAAAATGTGATAATAAAAAAATAACTAAACAAATTCTCAACAAAGTATTGTGGATTGTGATTAGTTTAGCTATCAGTTCTTCTATAAAATATTTGTTGGCTTTCTTTATTCTTCCCACAAAATAAAAGTATAAAAATAACTGTGGTAGTAATAATAACTAGCTATTACTATCACAGTTATCAATCTGTTAGACAGCAACTTTAACTCATATTTATCTGTTTCAAATCTAATCCTTTCTCAAAAATCTCATCGATGTCTACGACACGGCTACGCCTACGCCAGCATTTGACCATCACTCGTCATAAATTTATGGTCTTTAGTTGCTTTAATTATCGAACCATTTTCTAAACTATATTCAAAGATTTCTTGTTCCCCGCGATCGTGCCATTGAGCGATCGCTCGCAAATATAGTCAATATACCAGTAGATACAATATAGTAACTATCAAAATATTTTCTGTTATCTAAATCTTTTACTATGTCAATCAGTAGTGAAGCACTCAAGCAAGACTTAGATCGATTAACTAGCGAACAACTTCAGCAAGTAGCTGATTTTATCGCCTTTCTAAAATTTTGCGATAAACGTCGTCGCCAAATTGTTATCGAACCCAGTCAACTGGCTTCTCTTGCAACTGAGTTTGGAGAAGAAGATCGCGCTTTTGCTGAATCTGGAATGAATGATTATGCAGCAATGCTCGATCGTAAAAATAGATAATGAATCTTAAACGCGATAAGATTAAGTCCTAAAGTTAAACTATCTTGGTAAAGATAATATTTTTTTACTATAATTAACTATCTTAAATTAGGGAAATATAACTGGTTTTAATCCTTTCTCAATTCGTTCTTGATTGAGGCGTTCTCGTCTTTCTTCAACAGTCTCATGACCGTATTTTTTTGAATCTTCTTGATATATTTTATATTGCTGTTGAAATTCTTCGATCATTTCGTTGGTTACAATACCATTAATATTACTTGGATTAGCAATTATATAATCGAAAATTTCTTTTTGGGCTGCTAGATGTTCTGTTTCTTGTGCAAAAATTTCTCTAAAACAATTATCAAAGTATCGAAATCTCAAATAACGCCTAAAACTTAATAATTGGTCTTCATTAAATTTGTTTGAGTCTTGTAGTGATTTATATAATTGAAGACTAGGTTTTATTGCATTATTGAGAGCGATAAAAGTATGTTCGGGAGTTTTAGCTTTTTCTAGAGTAAAACTATTATCTATTAACTGTTGCTGCTTGACATAAGTAATATTTCGATAGCCATTGATACATTCATTGACGAATTCAGAATAATTCTCATAATACAAATCGTCTGACAACATCCAGTTACTCAAACCAATTTCGTAATTTTTTTTGCTTTCTAAAGCATCTCGTTCATCTCCATAAAAAACAAATCTTTCCGTACATCCTTGATGTTCGATTAAATAGTGAAAATCTAATTTAACAATCTTGAGGCTACAATGATTGCCATGATACCAAGGACAAGAATAATAGTCTGGTATTATTGGCTTGAAATTATAATTGTCAACAATATAAGAATTTTGTTCCATTAAATCTAAACCTCGTTCAAATATTTCATCAATGGGTAGCATTTGCCCATCTGAGGTCATGAATTTATGGTCTTTGGTTGCTTTAATAGTCGAGCCATTTTCTAAAGTATATTCAAAGATTTCTTGTTCCCCGCGATCGTGCCATTGCTCTATTCTTTGTACGTAAATAATGCCACTTTCATGTCTCGTATAAACAAGACAACTTAGTTTTTTCTTTACTATTTCACCGATCGCGAGCGCACCATATTCTTCTGTTAATATTTCGGTGTCGTAGCTGAGACAATATTCGGCAAAAAGAACCATTTGATCGAATAATTCTTCTGCTATGTTTTTAGTAACGCCATTTTTAGTTGCACCGTCAATAAATATTTCTCTCTGCTTCTGCATTTCTTCAGCCTTCTTTTTTCCCATTGCTCTACGAAGTAGATCGGCTTGACCTAAAGAATAGCCAGCTAAATCTTGAGCCATTTTCATAATTTGCTCTTGATAGCAATTATGAGTAACTATTCCGTTTGCTAAAAAATATGGAGAAGATCGATCTTCCATTTCTAGATCGAAACATTCTGCCGTTCCTTGTTCTTCAATAGAAACTACATAAACAGGTCTGGCATCTTGTAAATAAGTTTTTTGATAGAGTTGGTTATAAAACTCATCCCAATTAGCTAAATTATTTTTATATAAAGATTCTTTTGGTCTAAATAAAATCGATCGACCTAAAGAACGATTTATTATTTTTCTGGTATGACGATCGGTAGCAACAATTGACTCGGCTAAAGTTTCTGCAAAAGCTTGAGAACCAATTGGTAGATAATTACCGACTAATCGATCGTTTTTATTTGGCAATCTAGATTTACCTAAAATCACTCTAAATTGAGTTCGATCGGCAACATAAACATAATTTTCAGCAACAAAATACCAGATTTTCAAGCTACTCAATAACCAAGCAACTTGTTTGATTAATTGCGGTGAAGAACTGCGAAAATAAGCTATACGTTCGCTGTAGCATCCATCACTATCCCAAAGACCGCGCAATAAATCGATTCTATCGGCTTCACAAAATTCTGCAATCTGTTGGGGTAAATGTTTGAATATAGATTTTACTTTCCAGTTTCTTCCACCATAAAAGCGATCGAGAAACTTAGTTAATGGTGTTAGATTGGGTGCTGTATTAAACTTACAATAAGCGTACCAACATCTCGTATTAAAGTAATGTTTTGGTTCTCCTCTCCAAGTATCAGACATTAATTTAGAAACCCAAATTGCAGTTTCTTCAGTCGCACAAGCAATATTAGGAGTAGAAGATACTAAATTACCATCACCTATTAATAAACCGAGAAGATAGGCTTCATTGGGTTGTAATTTTTGTTTATTAGTCGATAAAGGCCATTGTTCGTATAAAACAGAACTGTGGATATGAGCATTTTTTAATCCATTTGAAGCTGGTTTGAGTTCGCAAGCAAATTTATCTCCTTCTGATGTTAAAAATCTATGGTTCTTACTCGAATAAATTACCGTGCCACTAGAGAGAGTAATTTTAATTATTTCCTTAACACCGCTTTGCCATTGTTTAGCTACTTTTGCCGACCAAACTTTTTGACCATTGGAAGTAAGAATTAGATCGCCAGCTTTGATGTTTTCAATTGGTATTTGTTGACCATCTGGCTGATTAATTGGTGTTCCTTTTGGCAAACAAAGAACGCCATAAGTTTCTTTTAAAATTGGTTCTAAAAGTGGATGCTGATATTTGACTTTTTCCTTACCATGTTTGCGATCGATAAATATGGGGATTAATCCTGCATCTAATGGCCCTGGTCGATACAGTGCTGAAATTGAAGAAATATCTTCAATACCAGAAGGTTGTAAATCTCTGGCCATCTGTTTCATGCCATCAGATTCTAATTGAAAAATACCTTCTAAATCTCCAGAACCTAATAGTTTATGAGTATTTTTAATGTCGTCTGGTAGTTTTTTGATCGAACCTTTAGCAATAATTTCTAATGCTTTTCTTTCATCTAAAGGTAATTGGTCTAAATTTATTTCTATATTTCGATTGTGTTTGATTAAGTTGGCAGCTTTTTGAATAGTTGTCAGGTTTTTTAGACCGAGAAAATCCATTTTTAGCAATCCCAGTGCTTCAATATCTTCCATGTAATACTGGGTAATTACTGCGCCATCGTTATTTTTTTGTAGGGGTACTACTTCATCTAAAGGTTGAGAAGAAATGACCACTCCCGCCGCATGAACGCCAAAAGTTTTGTTAGTTCCTTCGATACGAATTGCCATATCCAACCAACGACGAACGCTAATTTCTCCAACTGGTTCTTTGCGATCGTTGTAGATTTTAACGCTATCTTGTTCGTAGGCTTTCTTAAATTCTTGGTCTGGGGTGTCATCAGAAATCATGACTTTGAGTTTGGCAGGTTTACCCCGTTTGACAGGAATTAATTTTGCCATGCGATCGGAATCTGCATAACTAATTCCTAATACTCTGGCGACATCTTTTAAGACTGCTTTTGATGTCATGCGGTTAAAAGTAATAATTTGCGCGACATTACTTTCACCGTATTTTTGAGTTACATATCTAATCATTTCATCGCGGCGATCGATACAAAAGTCAGTATCGATATCGGGCATAGATTTTCTTTCTGGGTTGAGAAAACGCTCAAATAATAAGCCGTGATGAACGGGATCTATATTAGTAATTTTAAGTGAATAAGCAACAAGAGAACCAGCCGCCGAACCACGCCCCGGCCCAACTGGAATATTATTATCTCTTGCATACTTAATATAATCCCAAACCACCAAAAAATAAGTAGAAAAACCCATTTGTTGGAGCATTTTTAATTCGTATTCCAGTCGTTTTTTATAGGCTGGCTCGATTTCGGCGATCGAATGACATTTAAGTCTTTCTTGCAATCCTTTCCAAGAAATTTCTTCCACATAAGTATCGGCAGTATGACCCGGTGGTACTTGATAATCGGGAATGCGTGGTTCACCAAAAAGCTTATCGTATCGTTGAATTTTATCGGCAACTTCTAAAGTATTATTAATCGCCTCTTCTACTACTTCTTCTGGTAAATGATCGCGGAACAATTTTTTCATTTCTTCCGCAGACTTTAAATATTCCGTTCCCGTATAACGCAGCCTTTTATCTTCCGTAATTAACTTATTTGTTTGAATACATAATAATGCGTCGTGAGCTTCGACATCGTAGCAAGAAATAAAGTGAGAATCGTTAGTTGCAATAATTTTAATCCCTAATTTGCGGGCTATTTTCAGAATTTGAACGTTGACAATTCTCTCTTCAGGAAAACCATGGTCTTGAATTTCTAAATAATAATCATCGCCAAATACTTCTTTGTACCATTTCGCTATTTCTGCTGCTCTTTTAAAATCTCCTTCTAAAATTGATTGCGGAATTTCACCGCCAAGACAAGCACTAGTAACAATTAATCCTTGGCGATACTGTTGCAGTAAATCTTTATTAATACAAGGACGAGCAAATATTCCTTTACCTTGAAATCCTTTAAGATGCGAAAGAGTAGTTAATTTAACTAAGTTTTTATAGCCTTGCATATCTTTGGCTAAAACTACTTGGTGATATTTGCGATAACGCCCTTGGACTTCCACATCTCCATTAACTACATACATCTCATTGCCAATAATTGGCTTGATGTTTTTATTGCGACAAACTTTGATCAGTTCGATCGCGCCATACATGACACCATGATCGGTTAGGGCGATCGCGGGCATTCCCAATTCGACAGCGCGATCGATCAAGCTTGGTAGTTGGGATGCACCGTCAAGTAAACTGTAGTCGCTGTGAATATGTAAGCCAACAAAAGACATATAAAAAGGGGACAGGGGACAGGGTTTAGGGATTAGAAATAATTAAATACAGGCGCTACCATTAAGTAGTATACAAGTACTAGTTAATTGAGATTGTTATCCAGCACACTTTAATCCGATCGCTAACCAACAAAGCATTACAAAGAATACCTCGAAAAATCAGTTTGCGATCGGTTGCGATCGAGATTATTTATAAATTCGATCGCTTGGGTTGGTATTGTCTAAGATTGGAGAATGGCGATCGCTTATTTAGTTAATGGGTTGGTAGAGGCGATCGTTAAAAATAGTCCACGGATAAACGCGGATGAATACAAATAGTTATTTTAAGTGGGTCGATCGCATCTAGATTTTAAATTTTTTCTAGCCGCCTTCTGTACGTCACAAAACCCACTAGTTGTTAGTTTTGTTAGTTTCTCTAAAGTTGATATGGAACTATTTTTATTTTCAGCAACAAGTTGTTGTATTCGATCGAATACAGCATTACTTAATCCTTCAGTTTTCTCGCGTAAATTAAAAGCTAATTGTTTTAAAAGAGAATTTGGCGTATTTGTATTTTTTGCTATTAGTAAAAAAATATCAATTTCACTTAAAAGCTGATTAGCTAATCCTGTTTTGTACATTTTAATCTTTTCTGGTATATGTTGTATGGTAGTTTCAAAAATTTTTTCTAAAACTATTTGAGTAATATTAGTTCTTTGTATCAGAGCTTTTCTAATATCCGCATTTTCATCTTCAGCTAGTTTTAAGAGAGTTTCGACCGAAGCAAAAGGATGTTTAGCAATATTTTCACGAATTTGTTTTGTCGAATTACTCAATAAAACGTCGAGGATATGTACTGGTGTTTTTAGATTTTCTGCAACACCTTCACGAACTAAATCTTCACTATCTTTGGCAAGAGTTTCTAAAATTGAAAGAGGAGCGTTGATATTTTTAGCAACTTCTGCTCTTACCCTAGGTTTTTTATCAGACGAACGTGAAGACGAAGATCGCTAGCTAATTTTTCTAAAATATAAACAGGCGTTCCCGATTTTTCTTCCATAAAGCGAACCAGATCGATTGCTGTATCTGAAGCTTTAGGATTTTTGATAACAGCATCACGAATTTGTCGATCGTTTTCTCCTGCTAATTGCTCTAAAGCTGATGCAGGAGCATTTGGATTTTTAGCAACTTCTTGAAGAACTATTTCTTCTCGATTGCGAAGCACTCCCTACGGGAGATCGATTGCTAATTTATCTAAAATTTCAGAGGAAGTATTTATATTCCGAGCAACTGCTTCCCGAATCTTATGATTTTCATTTTCTTGAGAGAGTTTTTCTAAAACATGTGATGGCGTAAAGGGATAATCTGCAACGAGTTGACGAACGTGAAGACGACGATCGCTAGCTAGTTTTTCTAAAATATAAACAGGTGTTCCCGATTTTTCCTCTATAAAGCGAACAATTTCAATTGCTGTATCTGAAACATTAGAATGTTTGATAACAGCGTCACGAATTTGTCGATCTTCTTCTCCTGCTAATTCTTCTAAAGCTGATGCAGAAGTATTTGGATTTTTAGCAACTTCTAGTAGCACTGTTGTCGAGCGATCGCTTGCTAAGCTATCTAAAATTTCAGAGGAAGTATTTATATTCCGAGCAACTGCTTCTCTAATCCTATAATTTCCGTTATTAGCTAATCTTTCGAGAAGATAGATTGGAGTACTTGGATTCTTAGCGATCGCGCCTAAAATATCTTCATCTAAAGTATATTCATCTTCTATTTCCTGAATTTCTACTAATTTTGCTAGTGTCTCTTCTGGTGTCGTCGAACTTTTAGCCAATGAAAGTCGAACAAAGTCGCTATTTGAATTTTCAAGTAAAAGAAGAGCGAAAACAGGATTTGCTGTAATTGCTTCTGGAAATTCTTCCCCCAATTGCTGCAAAATCTCGACAGGAGTATTGGGATTGCTTGCTACTAAATAACGAACTTGAGATTCGGGATCTTTGCTCAATTCTTCTAAAATATCGGTAGGCGTATCGTCAGCAGCAGCGATCGCCATCTTTGTTTCTAATTCTTTTTCCTCACTCATTATCTATTTTCCTGTTCGGATTTGCCTAAAGCAATTAATTGTCTAAAATTCTAAGACAGCAAAAAGAATACCCAAAAAAATTAATTAGCGATCGGATGCGATCGAATTTATTTATAAAAATAGAGATTAGGGAACAGGGAATAGGGCATAGGGAATAGTTGGATTTGTCGGTGGAACAAAAAATTTTCTTCTCTACTTTTTCTGTCTCCCAACTATCGGGTGAGAAACCTTGCAGATCGATTCTACTCCCTACTGCCTGCTCCCTGTTAAGACATTTCCAACATTTTCTGAATTGGTTTGAGTGCGGCTACTCTAATATGTTCGGGCATGGTTATTTCTGGTGTTTTATGCTTCATTGCCAAATAAAGCTTCTCTAACGTGTTGAGTCGCATATAAGGGCATTCGTTACATGCACAATTATTCATCGCAGGTGCGGGAATAAAAAGCTTTTGGGGCGCTTCTTTTTGCATCTGATGAATGATTCCTGATTCGGTGGCGACAATGAATTCTCGACTAGAACTTTGTTGGCTGTATTTTAACAAAGCTGTCGTCGAACCAATATACTTAGCGTGGCGCAATACTGACGGTTCGCATTCTGGATGGGCGATTACTTCTGCTTCTGGATACTCCACTTGTAACTGAACGATTCTTTTTTCTGAAAAAGTTTCGTGAACGATACAACTACCTTGCCACAGAACTAAATCGCGTCCTGTTTTTTCCATGACGTAGCGACCCAAATTTCTATCTGGTGCAAAAATAATCGGTTGTTCTTTGGGAATTTGGTTGACAATTTTAACTGCATTAGAACTAGTACAGATAATATCGCTCATTGCCTTGATTTCGGCAGTACAGTTAATATAAGACACGACGATATGGTCTGGATGTGCGGCTTTAAAGGCAGCGAATTGGGCAGGAGGACAGCTATCGGCTAGAGAACAACCTGCTTGCAAATCTGGTAGCAAAACTAATTTATTGGGATTGAGAATTTTTGCTGTTTCTGCCATGAAATGAACGCCAGCAAAAACAATTACATCGGCATTGGTTTGCGCTGCTTGTTGAGAAAGACCGAGAGAATCGCCGAGATAGTCGGCAATATCTTGAATGTCTGAATCTTGATAGTAATGAGCCAAGATAACGGCGTTTAATTCTTTTTTTAAGTCTTTTATTGCCGAAAATAAGTCATCGGGAAAAACTTGAAAATTGGATTTAGTCTCAGAGATGGCAGTTGTAAACACGGCAAACTAAAATTATAGTTGATATTACCATTATTATTATAGTCAATTTTACCAAATTTTGAATTGCTTTGGAGCGCGATTCTCCGCAGGAGACGCAAAGCTTTCGCGCCAGATTTTCAAAAAGATCTTTTGCCAAAGCGACAATTCCAGCTACCATAACTGTTTAAAGAGTGCAGATTGAGATTTGGTAGTTGGTATGAAGCGGCTGATTAAAGGATTGACTCCACCCCTAGTTTGGGAAAGTATTAGAAAACTGAGTACGGCGATCGAAGAAAGAAAGTATCGCGAGTGGGAATATGTTCCCGAAGGGTGGGAAGCAGAAAAAACCAACGATAAAATTAAAGGCTGGAATGTCGAGTCGGTATTAGAAGGTTATAAAGCTGATTGGGATAACTTTTTCGATCGCCTCGATCGAAGCTTATCCTTTGATATTTTTCCCAATCCCGATGGTAGTAACGGCATCGACTACAACTTTCACAACATGATAACTACCTATGCTTATTCTTTGTTGACAGCAACTAAGCATAAATCTTCAATTTCGATGTTGGATTGGGGTGGCGCGATCGGACATTATTATTTAGTTAGTAAAAAAATTGCTCCCGATCTGGCGATCGATTATCACTGTAAAGAAGTTCCAGTACTGGCAGAATACGGACAAAGTTTATTTCCCGAAACTCATTTTTATGATGATGACACCTGCTTAGAGAAGAAATATGATTTTGTGTTGGTGTGCGGTGCATTTCACTACATGAAAGATTGGACTGTTTATCTAGAAAAATTTGCCCGCGCTACAGAAGAAAACGGTTATTTATTGGTGACGCGGTTGCCAGTAGTGCATGAAGTACCTTCTTTTGTTATCGTACAGCGCGCTTACAGATACGGTTACGATACTGAATATTTAAGTTGGTGTTTCAATCGAGGAGATTTTTTAAAATTAGCAGAAGCTAATGGATTGAAATTAGTAAAAGAGTTTTTGACAGAAAAAATCAATCCAGTTGGGAATGCACCCGAACAACCAGAAGCTTTTCGAGGTTTTTTGTTTTTTAAGGAGACGCGATCGATCGGTTCTGGGAAAAGTTCGCTTGGTTTTTTCATATAAGTTTTAATTTACGACTAAAAAGGATAGAGATAATAAATTACCTACGACGTATCGTATTTAAATAAAGGGAAATTGAGATTTAAAGGGCGATCGCCCTTCGCGCAGTGGAAGATCGCCAATCGCGTTTACTCAATAGG
>JBOFLQ010000216.1:0-38501 GCA_051657945.1 Xenococcaceae cyanobacterium
CTGTCGTTTTACAAGGCGCGGATAACGTAGGCGAAGCCGTGCCGCTCTTGCTGGTTTCCTTGTAAGGCGTGGATACGTCCGTTACCTCCGAATACAGAACGCCGTTATACAAAGCGCCGTGGCAGGGTCTCTCTGACCAGGGTCAACACAGAGTTAAACTTTGCTCTTGTTGTGAGAAGCCTGGGTTAGATTCACGGTTATTTAAAAAACTTATTATACTATTTTTCGTTTTAATAAAAAAATAGTTTAAATTTTGACCGCTCGTGTCAAAAAAAAATATTATTCTATAACTTAAAATTCGATCGAACTAAATTCAACAAAAGTTCTTAAGCGATCTCAACTTTAATTTTGAGCGAGCAATACTCGACTACATGTTAAACAAATAATTTCTCTTTTTTTAGTATTTAATTCAACAAAAATTGATTTTTAAACAAAGTTTTTTACTGCCGAATGCAGAAAATACAAAAAACAGGCTCTTCAAACGAGCGATTTTGTTCCAAGTTCGCCATGAAAATTCGCTATACTTAGCGTTTTTTGACACTTCTTAAAAGTAGTTAATTTTTTTTAGTCAAACTTTACTAAAACCAGGATATTACCTTAAAAGAAATTGCGACTTTGTCGCGATCGCTACCTGAAAGAGTTAATCTCACCATTATAGGGAATTAACTTCTTCTTAGGGGTGAAAAATATGAACGACAAAGTTGTAGAAAATACCCGTAATGTGGCAATTGTCGGACCCTATTCCAGTGGGAAAACGACATTACTAGAAAGTATTTTATTTGTCACAGGTGCAACGACTCGCAAAGGAAGCATCAAAGAGGGCAACACCATCAGCGATAGTTCGACCGAAGCGCGCGATCGCAAAATGAGCGTTGAAGTATCGGCAGCCCAGAGTAAATATCGAGATATTAACTTTACCTTTCTCGATTGTCCGGGATCGATCGAATTCGCTCAAGAAACCTATAACGCTTTGGTGGGTGCTGGGGGTGCGATCGTCGTTTGCGAACCAGTCATCGATCGCGTCTTAACCCTCGCTCCCTTGTTTAAATTTTTAGACGACTGGGAAATTCCCCATTTAGTTTTCATCAACAAAATGGATCGGTCGCAAGACAACTTCATGGAAATTCTCCAAGCCCTCAAAGAAGTTTCCAGTCGTCCTTTGGTGCCGCAACAATATCCCATCCGCCAAACAGATAATTTAGTCGGTTACATCGATTTAATTAACGAACAAGCTTACCACTACCATAAAGGCGCGCTTGCCGATCCAGTTCCTCTTCCCGATCGCCTCAAAGAAGAAGAAAAGATGGCTCGCAACGAAATGTTAGAAACGCTAGCAGAATTTGACGACCATCTTTTAGAAGAATTAATCGAAGACATCGAACCAAACCCTGAAGAAATCCTTCAAGATTTAAAAAAAGACCTCAGCGCCGATTTAATCGTTCCCGTCTTTTTAGGTATTGCTGAAGAAGATTACGGCGTATTACCCCTACTAGATGCCCTAATCAAAGAAGCCCCCGAACCGACTGTAACTTGCGAACGTCGCGGATTAAAATCTACAGCCAATGACAATACAATCGCGCAAGTTCTCAAAACCTATTACACCCCTCAAGGTGGACGACTTTCTCTCGTCAGAGTTTGGCAGGGTCAACTTACAGACGGTATGATTTTGAATGGCGTTCGCGTTAGCGGTATTTATCGCATGCTCGGACAACAACAAGAATCTCTCTCTGCTGCATCGGTAGGTGAAATTGTCGCTGTCGGTCGTCTAGAAGGTATTCAAACAGGCGATACGATTAGTAACGCCAATGGCAAAGTTAAAGAATTACCAAAAGCAGAAACAATCAAACCAGTTTACGCCTTAGCGATCGCGCCCGAAAATCGCAACGATGAAGTTAAACTCAGCGCTGCAATAGGAAAACTTCTCGAAGAAGATCCCTCTTTATATTGGGAACAACACGGCGACACTCACGAAGTTATTCTTTGGGGACAAGGCGAAATACATCTACAAGTTGCCTTAGATCGCCTGCGTCGCAAATACAACTTGCCCATGAGTACTCATCTACCCCGCATACCTTACAAAGAAACCATCCGTAAAGCTGCTAATTCTCACGGTCGTTACAAACACCAAAGCGGCGGACACGGTGCTTTTGGCGATGTCTATCTCGATATCAAACCTCTCTCTCGCGGTGAAGGTTTCCACTTCCATGAGACGATTGTCGGTGGTGTCGTTCCCAAACAATACATCCCAGGCGTAGAAACAGGCGTGCGAGAATATTTAGAACATGGGCCGTTAGGTTTTCCCGTTGTCGATGTTGATGTTACGCTTACCAACGGTTCTTATCATTCGGTAGACAGTTCCGAACAAGCCTTTAAACAAGCAGCACGAATTGCCATGAATGAAGGGATGGCTAAATGCCAACCAACTTTACTAGAACCAGTTCTTTCGATCCAAGTTTCCGCACCGACTGAATTTACTTCTAAAGTATTGCAGTTAGTGACGGGACGACGCGGACAAATTCTCGGTTATGAAGGCATTCACGACTGGAAAAACTGGGATACAGTGTCTGCATATTTACCTCAAGCAGAGATGCACAACTTTATTATCGAGTTGCGATCGCTGACAATGGGGGTTGGTTTCTTTAAGTGGGAACAAGATCACCTACAAGAAGTTCCTGAAAAACTGACAGCTAATATTTTAGCAACGAGCGATCGAAGTAACGGTAACGGGCATTAAATTAAGGGAACAGCGAACGGGTAACAGTTGCCGACAAGCGATCGAACTGTTTGTCCTAGTTACCTTTTTACAGCTCGCCTGTTAATTAATAATCATTATTTATCTGCGTTTATCTGCGTTCATCTGTGGACGCATTTTTTTTTCTATACTTTTCTATCTAATCAATCGCCATAGAGACTCTTACTAGATCGCAATAGTTGTCAAAGCCAACTCATAACGACTCCAATCTAGATTGGTTCTTCCAATTAGAAATGCTTCTGTTACTCTCTTATTTATCTAACTCAATCGCCATAGAGACTCTTACTATATCGTAAGAGTTGTTAAAGTGAAGTCATAACGACTCCAATATAGATTGGTTCTTCCAATTAGAAATGCTGAAAGTAGAAACTTATTTATCTAATGTCGATGGCTATCGAAACTCTCTACTGTATCGCAATAGTTACTAAAGTAAACTCATAACGACTCCAATATAAGTTGGTTGTTCCAATTCAAAATGCTGAAAGTAAAAACTTATCTTTCTAAGTCAATGGCGATCGAAACTATCTACTAGATCGCAATAGTTATCAAAGTAAACTCATAACGACTCCAATATAGATTGGTTCTTCCAATTAGAAATGCTGAGGGCAAGAACTTATTTACCAGACTCGATCGCAATTTGAAACTATCTACTAGATCGCAATAGTTACTAAAGTAAACTCATAACGACTCCAATATAAATTGGTTCTTTCAATTAGAAATGCTTCTGTTACTCCCTTATTTATGTAACTCGATCGCCATAGAGACTCTTACGATATCGTAAGAGTTTTTAAAGTAAACTCATAACGACTCCAATCTAGATTAAACATTCATAGTTGAAATGTTTTTGGTTAAAACTTGTCGATCTAATCGAAATTAAATCTTCGATCGCGAAAACCGATCGATCGAATTCATTTACTTAAGTGCAGTATTGAGTAATGTCTTCGCCGCAGCGATCGGCAAGGAAACAAAGAGCGCGAAAACATCGCCATAGAGACTCTTACGATATCGTAAGAGTTTTTAAAGTAAACTCATAACGACTCCAATCTAGATTAAACATTTATAATTGAAATGTTTTTGGTTAAAACTTGTCGATCTAAATTAAATCTTCGATCGCGAAAACTTATCGATCGAATTCATCTACTAAGTACAGTATTGAGTAATATCTTCGCCACAGCGATCGGCAAGGAAACAAAGAGCGCGAAAGCGAAGAAATATCAATTGTTCGTAAAGAGGATTGAGCTTGCACAGAGCAGGAATGCGAAAAATAACGCGATCGCCAAAGCGAACTTCACGAGCAAATGGACACTGAGACGGAATTAACTTAACAATGCGACGAGCTGAATTTTCTTCGTTAATTTCAACTCGATCGAGCCATTCTTTGACTAATTGTAGGGGATTAGAAGATTTATAGTTACTTTCCTGTTTTAAAGTATGCATAGCTAGTGCTAGTGACGTTTAGTTATTGTAGATATCGCTTGACTTGATTACTACTTTATCTATAATCAGATGAAATAACAATACATAAAAAATATAAGTTTGTTTTATGTTTAATTAGAAAAAGTTATACAGAAAGAGCAGTATTGCGTTCGTTAACTATTTCCAAAGCTGTCAAACAACAGGAAAAAGAAAGCAAGCGATCGCTAGCTCGTCAAAAAGCTAAATTGAGATACAGAGACAAAGCTTGAAAATGCTCACTCTATAATGACTGCGACAAAAATTCTGCTATCTTACTTGCTGCTTTTTCCAAGATTTCTGGTTCGTGAACTAAGGCAAATCTGACATAACCTTCGCCAGCTTTACCAAATCCCGCGCCTGGGGAAGCAGCTACACCTGTAGCTGCTACTAACTCGGTGCAAAATTCTACAGATTTATTTTGCCAAGGTGCTGGTAATTTTGCCCAGACATACATAGTTGCTTCTGGAGTGGGAACATGCCAGCCGATGCGATTTAAAGTTTTGATAAAAGCATCTCTTCGATCGCGAAAAGTGTTTACTGTTTCTCTAACGACTTCTTGAGAACCCGTTAGAGCATCGATCGCGCCGTTTAATATCCCTAAATATTGATTGAAGTCAACCACAGCTTTGATGCGTCGTAGCGCTTGAATTAGATCGCGGTTGCCGATGGCGTAGCCGATGCGAAAACCACCCATATTATAGGATTTAGAAAAGGTAAAAAATTCGATCGAGATTTCTTTGTTTGGATCTGCTTGCAAAATTGAAGGAGCAGTTTTAGTTTCATCAAAAATAAAATCTGCGTAGGGAAAATCGTGGACTAAAATTAAACCGTGCTGGCGACAAAAATTTACTGCATCCTCAAAAAAACTTAAAGGCGCGATCGCGCTGGTGGGATTGTGAGGATAGCTCAACACCATCATTTTTGATTGAGATAATACTTGTGCGGGAACATCCTCAAAGACGGGTAAAAACTCATTTTCTGCCAACAGAGGCATTGGATAAATTTGACCTCCCGCCAAATATACACCACCAGAATGAGAGGGATAACCAGGATCTAATAAAAGAGCAAAATCGCCAGGATTTAAAATAGCTAAAGGTAAGTGCGCCGTACCTTCTTGCGAACCGATTAATTGTAATACTTCCGTTTCTGGATCGACTGCAATGCCAAACTTTTGTGTATACCAATTAGCCGCCGCTTCGCGAAAAGCTTTCGTTCCGTAGTGCAGTAAATAGCCGTGAGTATTTCGATCGCGCAAAGATCGTTCGATCGCTGCTATTACTGATTCCGAAGCAGGTAAATCCGACGAACCCAAAGACAGATCGATAATTTCTCTACCTGCGAATCTAGCTAATGCTTTAGCTTTGTCCATATCAGCAAAAACATTGCTAGATAATGCTTCCAAACGCTTGGCAAATCGCATTCACCCCTACTCCCTGTTCCCTATTCCTTTCGTCGCGGCCGATCGAGGAAACCTCGAAATACAAAGCGCCGTTATTCCCTATTCCCTAATTTAAATTATTATCCAAAAAAGTTTGTAGTTGTTGCTTGCCGATCGCGCCTTCATGAGAGGCAATCATTTCGTCATCTTTAAACAGCCTCAAAGCTGGTACGCCTTCTACTTTGCACTTGGCTACCGATTCTGGATTCGGATCTACTTCTAATTTTAAAACTTTGAGGCGATCGCTATAGTTACTGGCAACCCAATCGATCGAGGGAGAGACAAGACGACAAGGGCCACACCAAGATGCCCAAAAATAGACCAACACTGCCATATCTGAATTATAAACTTCACTGTCGAATTGACTATCTGCAATTTGAATGACGCTGCTCATATCCCCGAAGATTGCTAATGGCTAAATTTAAATCGACTATAAATTTACTTTACCTGAAGCTGTCCCAAAAATAAAAATAGCAGGCAATTACTACCTGCTCGTTATAGTTCATCATTCATAGTTCATAGTTCATAGGGAGCAAAATAGTTCATCATTCTGCAAACACAATGAGCAATAAACCATGAACCATAAATCCCAAACAATTTACATATTTTTTAGTTGCGATCGCAATTCTTCCAATTCTGCATCTACTACTGAATCTGAAGGAGAAGAAGATTTTTGGTCGGATGCTGTTAGTTTTGGTTGTTCTGGTGAAGCACCCGACAACGCTACTTTCATAGCCGACAACTCATCTTCTACGCCGCTACTAGCTTCTAGTTGTGCAAATTGATTTTCTAAACTCGAACCGCCAATTTCAGCCGCAGCAGTAGATTCAGCTTCTAATTGCATGACTTTTTCTTCCATGCGTTCGAAAGCTCCCATCGCGCTGCTGGTATCGATACCGCTAATCGTACTTTGCAATTGCTTTTGAGCGTTAGCTGCATTAGCTCGCGCTTTGAGCATATCTTTCTTTGTTTTTGCTTCTGAAATTTTACTTTCCAAAGCAATTAAATTGCGCTTGAGAGTTTCTACTTGAGAAGCTTGCCCGTCTAATTGTTGTTTTAATACAGCAGCAGAATCATTAAAAGATTTTTTGCGTACTAAAGCTTCGCGAGCGAGATTTTCATCTCCTTTGGAAAGTGCTAATTGCGCTCGTTGTTGCCAAGTATTTGACTCTGCTTGATTTTTGTTATATTGTTGCTCGGTACGTTTTTGCGTAGCAATTGCTCTGGCTACTGCTTGACGCAGTTGTACCAGATCTTCTTGCATGTCGATAACGGCTTGTTCGAGAACCTTTTCTGGATCTTCAGCTTTGCTGACTAGGTCGTTTAGATTGGCTCTGACAACTCGGCCAAGGCGATCGAATAATCCCATAACTCTGTCTATCCTAAGTGTCGTGTACGAGATTTAATGGAATAGAGCTAAAAGCTGACTTCTTAAGGTGTTTAATCTAAAATTGCACCTGAAGCCATTTCTGACTATCTCGTTTCTAGTTTTACATATTCCTCAGTCTATCGCTTTTGAAGAGTCTAAATTAGTTTTAAATTTATTCGGGATGATAGGTGTATGCCATAATACCCTGTTGTGCGAGTCGTTCGACAAAACGATTGGCATCTTCAGAGTCGTAGAAAGCTCCCATATAAATAAATAATCCTTGTGGAAAGTTAACTAGAGAAACATTTCCAAATTTTTGTTTTGCTTTTTGCAACGAAAGCGCGCCGTTATATTCGGTCAAAATATAATAGTAGTTAGTATTTGTTAATGCTGTTGAAGGGATGGCATAGCCAGGTACTGGCGCTGAATTGAGATTGGGTAAAACAGCAGATGTAACGGGTGAGTTGCGAACTTGATTTTGTTTTATTTTTGCTTTTGTTGGCGAAAAAGCACTCATCTTCGAGCGAGGCGCATGATTAGATTTAGTAGTAGGTTTGGCAAGCATACTTAATGTCATCAAATCTAGTTCGACAAATTCTTGTCGAGCTAAGTTGGGACTGTTAGGAATTACCGATTGCGTTAACCCTAATTTTTGTTCTTTGGTAACAGTTGCGTTAGGCTCGGATTTGTTATTAAAAAATAGTAATGAACTAGCCACAACATTAGTTAATAAAATTAATAGTATCGAACTAACTCCAGCAGGAGAAAACCAATTATCTAACCAAGTTTTTCTTTCGATTTGAGCGGCTTCTAGTTCGGCAATTGTATCTAATAAACTTTCTGCTTTCGTTAGAGAAGTAGAAGTACAATTATTCGATCGCGCTTCTTTAGGAGCTAACCAATAATCTTCTTCAGATAGCGATGAAGGACGATGGGCAAGCGTTGAATTTGGTCGCTTAGAATGAAGTGGTCGCTTAGAAATCTTACTTAATATAGATTTATCCATAGTTGCTCGCATTCTATAATCGCGAAATAGATATTTGCTCCCAGATAGCCTATCTCAAGTTCGACTCATTTGTCATTAATTGTTAGTTGTTGGTTATCGATTATTGTCTATTAGCTTTTGTTTGTCGCCATCGCTATTTTCTATTGATTTTTATCGAGCGTTTATCTAACTTTTTTTGTTAATTTTGATACGATTAGTAATTTTATATTTATTTTATATGCTTATTATTATAGTTTTTATAAGATTACTAATAAAAGTTAGTTAAAAGTTTTCTTGTAGATAACATGAAATCCTTGAATATTAACTCGGACTTGGATAGCGAATCGCGAGTCTTGATTCTTTCTCAAAGAAATCTAGTAGATCAAGTCGCTAATTCTTGTTTATATGATTTTGAAGACTTAGTTTGTGAATTTGATAACGTCGATATTCTTGCGCCACAAAATTCTTGGTCGATCTGTAGAAAAACATCAAGGATAAGATCCTTTTTACCTAGATCGATCGATATTGAAAAAATATTTACACCGTTTACTCATCAATTTAATTTAGAGAAAGAATACGATTTATTATTTGTCGTTGTCGATAATGCCTGGCAGCTAATTACTCTCAATTCTCTTAAAAATTGGCAAAAAAAATGTAAGAAGATAGTTTGCTACATAGTAGAAATTTGGGATAAGGAAATAAATGACTGGAAAATAATTCAAGATTTACAAAAATTCGACCATATATTTTTAGGTGTAAATCACTGTACGAAAAAACTCGCTCTTGCTACCAATAAACCTTGTACTTATCTTCCTCCAGCAGTCAACACCATTCAATTTTGTGCCTATCCCAATATCGATCGACGTAACATAGATATTTGTTATTTAGGTCGTCGATCGCCAATAACCCATCAAAGTATTATTGAATATGCTACCAAAAACAATCGTTTTTACTACTACGATACTGCTAAAAATATGAGGGTAGCAAACCATCAAGAACATCGCAATTTGTATGCAAATATAGTCAAAAGAAGCCGTTATTTTATTGCTAATTACGCTAAAATCGACCAACTGCACGAAACACACGGCATTCAAGAAATTGGCGCTCGCTTTTTTGAAGGAGTGGCTGCGGGAACTGTTCTGTTGGGACAACCTCCAGCTACTGAAACTTTCAAACACTATTTTGATTGGCAAGACGCGATCGTGCCTATGCCTTTTAATGTTTCTGATGTTGGAGAAACGATCGACTCTCTAGAGCGTCAAAGCGATCGCTTAGAAAAGATTAGTCGCAATAATACTTGTAATGCTTTGCTACGTCATGATTGGCTTTATCGCTGGCAAACAGTATTAAATTCAATAAACATTCCACACACCCGCAAAATGTTGCTACGAAAAGATTATTTAGATAATTTAGCTCGATCGCTGCAAACATAAGTTGTCATTATTTGTTCGTGAAAAGTTTGTGTTTGCTTCTAATTTTCTTATTCTTTTGCAACAAAATTTATAGTAAATTTGCTCGTTTAAATGGTATTAAAAATACTAGTATTTGAACTTGGCAAATAGATAAGCGAATAGAAACAATTAAAAATAATCCGATCGCGTGGCGCAAACAAAGTTTTACTTGAAGAAGCAATTTTGTGTTGCGATAAAGCGATGAGACAGAGGAGCGGCGACAACATAGTACTTAAGTTTTTTTGCTGATGAGATATCGAAATTATCGCCGTATTTTTAGCTTTGTTGTGTCAATTTTATGGGGATTTGTGATTGTGTTGGCGATTCCCCTTCGCTCGAGTTCAATTGAAGCAAATAAAATCGATAATGCTCTCCACTTCGCGCAGCAGGGACAACAAAACTACGACCATGGTAACTTTTCTGAAGCAGCGCAACTTTGGGAGCGATCGGCAGATCTTTATCAACGATCGGACGATGGCGAAGGTAAGACAAAAAGTTTGATTAATCGCTCGATATTTGACCAAATTATCAAACGAGTCGATTGTGACTCAGAAATCAGAAAAATTCTTAAATATTGCGATCGAAGAGGCTCGTTTGTTAAAAGATAAACGAGCCGAAAGCTATGCTTTGGGTTATTTGGGAGAATGTTACCAACAACAAAATCGATTAAAAGAGGCGATCGAAGTAACTCAACAAGCGCTTGCAATCGCGCAAACCTCTCAACAAGATAACCGAGAAATTAGTTATCTTTGGCAAGCACAATTAGGAAGTTGGCAAAAAAAACAAGGAAACGAAAAAGCAGCGATCGCATCATACAGTGAAGCTGTTAATACGTTAAATTCCCTTCGTACCGATTTAAATACAAGCGATCGAGACATTCAATTCGATTTTCTCAATCGAGTTAAACCCGTTTACCAATCCTTAGCCGATTTGCTTTTAAAATCGAAACTCAGCGATCGCGAGTTGAAATCTCTAGTAAATTTCGATCTCACTTTTAGTGCTAATGTCAAACAACTTAGCGATCGCGAAGAAAATCGTCTCTCTCTTGTTTTACGAACGATCGAATCGCTGCAACTGGCAGAATTAGATAACTTTCTTCAAGATCCTTGTGCTACCGAATCAGAAATTTCCGTCCAAATTAGCGATCTCGATTCGACTGCTGCCGTTATCTATCCGATTATTTTGCCCGATCGCCTGTCCATTGTCGTAGCGATCGCCAATCGCCCCTTACGTCAAATTGTCATCCCCGTTAGCGAAAAAGAAGTCAACGAAGCTATAGACGAGTTGTACGACAATCTCGACAATCCTACGATTAATAATTCAGCGCGCAACATTTTAGCAACAGCCAATCCCAACCCAGAAGAATTAAAAGCTAATGGCGTATTTAGTTCCAATCCCGACAAAAACTTTTTAATTACCTCCGACGGCGCGATCGAAATGAAGGAATTAAGCAATTTGTTAGAAAAAGCAGCCGTAAAAAAACCAGAATTATTAGTCTTGAGTGCTTGTGAAACTGCCGTTGGAGATTTTAGAGCGATCCTCGGTTTGGCTGGTATTGCCGTCCGTGCGGGCGCACGCAGTACGATAGCCACACTTTGGTCTGTTATTGATGCTTCTGTGACTCGTTTAATGGTTCAATTTTATCAAGAATTAAACCACTCGAAAATTAACAAAGCAATTGCTTTAAAAAATGCTCAACGAAAAGCGATCGAATTTTTAAGAAAGAATCCGTTATCTGAAAACCTTAACAATCTTCCCCCACATCCCTATGATTGGGCTTCCTACGTTTTGGTAGGCAATTGGTTATAGTGTTAAAGCCTTAGAATAAATGAAATAATAGGTAAATCTACCAGGAGATAAATACCTATGAGCGACGATAAATTTGGTAATGCTGCCTTTCTCTCGGATCGAGAATTAGAAATTTTGCAATTAGTAGTCACTGGTTTGAGTAATCTCAAAATCGCTCAACATCTCGACATCAGCAAGAGAACTGTTGATAATCATATCAGCAACATTCTCGATAAAACTAAAACAGACAATCGCGTCGAGTTAGTACGCTGGGCGCTTAAGTGGGGTAAAGTTTGTATTGATGAGGTCAATTGTTGTACTCTACCCATTCCCAAAAGCAGTGTTAACGAAATGATTTATTAGAAAGTTAAAGAGAAAAAGTATTAATGAAGATCGATTGTTTATTGTGGCAAGAGGTCTAATCTCAAATTTGACTTTCTAATACTGCGCCAACTACTCGATGATCTCGATCTTGTCGCAATTTTTCTAATGCTTCTCGTGCTTGAGGTTCGTTGAATTTAGTTAAAGCTATTGCAACTCTCATACGAGTACGCCACCATTCGTCATCTACCAAAGAAAGAAGTTGAGTTAATGCGGCATCTCGTTTGGAGGTGTTAGCAAGATAACCAAAACAATCGATCGATGCTTCTTTGACGGTTAGATCTTCTCCCGACAAACCAGACAAACAAACTTCAAAAAGTTCTTCGGGAGAATCAATTTCTACCAAAGCAGCGAGTATACTCCGACGCACCAACCAATGATCGTCGCGATCGAAAGCTAATACCAAATGAGACGCTGCAACTTTTCCAAACAAAGAAAGAGAATTAGATGCTTCTGCTCTTACATTAGGATCGCGATCGAACTCGATCAGTTCTAGTAAAGCAGCAAAAGATTCAGCGTTTTGTTTTTTTCCCAATCCCATCGCCACAAAAGAACGAACTAAAAACTCTGGGTCGTTCATTTTGCTTTTTAATAGAGGAACGACAGTTTCGGTGTCGTAATTTTTTAGCTCGGTTAAAGCTTTAAGACGACTTTGCGGATCTGGACTATCTAAATATTCTTGAATTTGTTGAATTTCCATAGCAAGAGAAGAGACAAACGAAGTTTTTCTTTACTTTACATTTTTGGAGAGATTAAAAACTAGGAATTGGGGGATGAGAATTAGAAAAGTTTCGGCTTGACGGTTTTGACGAAAAGCGCTAAAACCTAAATATAGCTTGGCGATTGCGCGAACCCATGCATGCTTTGCCGCTCGAAAAACAATCTAATTTTGTTGGAGAAGTTCCCAATTTACTGACACAAGTGTAATTATATCTAGAGCAAGAAGATTGTATTTTTATTGGAGCTAAATGTAAGAATGTTGCCCCCAGTAGCTCGCCAAAAAATGCAATGCTGGATTAGAAGTAGACATTTAATTTGTTTGGGTCATTTTTTTATTTTTGAAACCTTAGAATATTCGACGATCGAACGTTTTGAAGAATGTGTGCGTAGTTTGGGTGGTACTCTTATTTATGTCGAACCTACCAAAAAACTTTGGATTGGCAATCACAGACAAGTAGTTATCTATCAAGCAAAAGCTAGTTTACATACGCCCAATCACGAATTAAAACAGTATTGGATTAAATATGGTGGGTTTTATACCAAATTTGACGAACGTAATTGTTAAAATGCCTGCAAAATCAGCTTTCAGCGCCCAAAGAATTAATAACTAACCAAAAATAAGTTACCAGATCCAAAAATCGAGATCGTTACCGAATGCTAAAGCTTTGCACCCTTTACTACCAGATGCGAGGTTGAGAGCCTCCGTGCTGAGTGCCGGACGGGTGAAAACGAGTAGACGGGCTAAAGTCCGCTGTGTTGGCTGTTTATTTGTCTTTATTTATCCTACTTAACTCCGCAGGATAAGTGCTATCATCAGTAAATGGCAAACTTATCAATTACTTTAAAGCTTCCCTTCTATAGACTCAACCATGTTAAAGCACTTGAGTTTGAGCGGCTAACTGCTGTCAATACGGCTGTCGCCAATGACTTACTCAAAGTTGACAAGAAGGAACGCAAAAAGTTGACTAGTGCTGCCTTTAAACATATTGAGATTGGCTCAATGTGGATTAACCAAACCATCCGCAACACCAACGCTAAGACCAAGGCAAAGCACTTCAAGCAAATGTGGCTTGAAGTGAACAATCAAGGCTTTGAAGTGTTGAAGTCGGGTGAAAAGTACGTTCTATCTTTTAGCCTTTACCGAGGTAGAAAAGGACGAATACCTCTATTGGTTCATTCAGCTTCGCATACCACCGCTCTAAATAAGTTAATTTCAGGTGAAGCCAAGCTAGGTTCACTTAAACTTTGCAAGTCAAAAAGAGGAATTTGGTATGCCCTGGTATCTGTGTCGATGGAAGTTCCCGACGCAAAGCCAGTTGAAAGTTGGATTGGTGTCGATCGAGGTCAAAATAATCTTGCTGTTGCTGCACTCCCATTTGGATTTGGTAAGTTTTGGAAGGGTGGACGAGTTAAAGGGTTGAGACGACAATTTCAACGCACTCGCCAACAACTTCAACAAGCCAAGCAACTTAAGGAAATAAAGCGACTAGAGCAACGTGAAAGACGAATCATGACCCATATCAATCATGTTATCTCAAAAGAATTAGTGCAATTTGCCCTTGATTTTGAGATGGGATTGCGGTTTGAAGACTTGAGCGGTATTCGGCAAACCTCTAAGCAACGCCAGAAAACTAAGTCCGATGCTGGCAATAATCGTGATACTTGGGCGTTTTATCAGCTAGAGATATTTACACGATACAAGGCGGTTCGCGCAGGCGTATCCGTTCAATCTGTTCCTGCTCCATATACTAGTAAGTCGGATCATCGGAATGGTGTGTTAGGCAAGCGTAATGGGGATTGGTTTAAAGGATTTGATGGATATCGATGTAATGCTGATTGGAATGCTTCTCAAAATATCGGTCAATGGTTAGGTTTTTCTTGCCCTCTAAGTCTTCAGAAGGAGGTAGCTGCAATGGCTAAATCTGACGTAGAGGGTGCGGTCAATGACAGTCCGCGATCTAATGAAGCGTCTAAACGGGCGGGTGAACCCCCCGTTTAGACAACCGCTAGAATCCCCCTGAAAATTCAGGCGGGAGTGTCAAAGAGCTACAATATACTGAATTTGTATCGTATATATCTAATCTAGAGGGTGGTAGCGATGGTAAAAAGAAGACGTAAAACCATAACGAAATCTGCTACGAATAAAACTTCAAATGAAATTAAGCTTCCCCCAACAGCGATTCAAAATCTCTCTCAAATTGCCAAAGAGGCAGGTTTATCTAAATCTGAATTAGTTGAAGGTGTCGTTAAAGGCGAGATCGCCATCGATGCTCCCTCTGCGGATACGTTAATTACCATCGAACCAATTGAAGAAACAGCAGAGCAAGCTTTACCTTCAGAAGAAACTAGCGCTGTTGTCGATCGTTCGTCTCATACTCCCAAAGAAATTAGCGATCGCCAATTAGAGCAACAAAATCGTTTTTTACAAACTCAGTTGCAACAGAAAACCAATTTAATTGCCAGTTTAGAAAAGCAATTAACCGAAAGACAAGCTCAACAAGTTGAAAACCAACAAAAGTTTCAACAGCAATTAAGCGATCGAGACGGACAAAAAGAGCAACTGCAAAAGCAGTTAGACGATCGAATCGCACAAATCGAGCGGCAATTGCAAAGTCAACAAGCGCTACAGCAGCAATTAAGCGATCGAGACAAAAAAATTTCTGAATTACAAAATAGTCAACAACAAGCGATCGCATTGCGCGATCGCGAAATTTCCGAATTACAAAGACAGTTAACCGAAAAACAAGCTCAACTGCACCAACAAAGCGAAAGCAACCAGAATCTCTCAAATCAGCTTAGTGAATTGCAGCAACAACAAAAACAACAGCAATCCCTCATCAATGAAAAAGAAGCGCATTCTCGTCAACTTCAACAGCAATTAGACGAACGAGAATCTTTAGTAGCAAAACAAACACAAACAACTTTAGTTATTCAAACAAAATTAACGGAAAAAGAACAACAATTCGTCAATCTACAAAAACAATTTACGCAACAACAATCTTTACTGCAACAAAAAGATGAAAGTGTCCGCACTCTGCAACCACAATTAGACGAAAAAAATAATTTGCTGGCGCAATTAGAAAAACAACTGAGCGATCGCACCGCACAAATTGCCAAACATACCGAAACCGAGCAAACTTTACAAAAACAATTAAGCGAACTGCAAAAACAACTGAGCGATCGCACCGCACAAATTGCCAAACATACCGAAACCGAGCAAGTTTTACAAAAACAATTAAGCGAACAAAAATCTCAACTCGATCGCACCACACAACTTCATCGCAACGCCAACGAACAAGGAAAAGCTAGTGAAGATCGAATTAAAGCACTACAAAACCAACTAGACGAACAAAAATCTCAGTTAACTAGACAAACAGAAAGCGATCGTAACTTGCAACAGCAACTGAGTGCTAAAAACCAGCAAATTAGTAGTTTGGAAAAACAGTTAAACGAACAAAAAATGAGTGTTCGAGAACTAGAAAAAGAATTGACAACCGAACGCGATCGCGTCAGTCTACTACAAGAACAACTCAAACAACAAACCGAAAGCCATAAAACATTACAAACTCAAAATCAAGAACAAAGCGATCGATTAGAGAGCTTGCAAAATCAAATTGACGAACAACAATCCCAATCGACCAACAATCCGCTTAAAACTTCTTTATTAGCATTTTTAGGAGTATCCTTACCAATTTTAATTATTTTAGCGATCGGTTATTACTATCAACAACTCTTTTGAGCTTTGTGGGTATCTAAATTGTAGTAAAATAATTAATCTGTCAAGGATTAAGTAGTGTTGGATACTCTGAGCTTACACTGGAGAAATACTCATGGGAAGAAAAAAAAGTAAAAGTTCCGCCCAAGGATTTGCCGTAAAAAAGCAAGTTAATTATTCAAATAATTCATCCCAAACTATTACCCCAGAAACTTCTACATCTTTAAGCCCACTCACCAGCAAAGTTAACCATGAAACAAACTCCAGCAAGGACGATCCCAGCACCACAACTACTACCCTAGGAGTAACTAACATGTCAGTTGAATCTACCGAAGAAAAATCGACTCAACGCAAGCAAGTTAACAAGTCGGATCGAGAAAGTATAACCGTACCTCAAGAAACTTCCAATTTACTCAAACAGCAAGTCGATCGACACAATAATGCGATCGACGAATTAAAGCAAAAAATTCTCGAACAACAAACTTTATTACAACAAAAAAACGAAAGCGAAAACTCTTTACAAAAAAAAGTTTCAGAACAATCAAAAACCTTAGCGCAGCTAAAAGAAGAATTAAGAGAGCAAGCTAAAGTTAAACAGTCTCTAGAGCAGCAATTAAGCAATAAAGACCAACAAATAACTGAATTCAATCAAAAAGCAACACAACAGCAAGCTTTAGTCGCTCGACAGACTGAAGCAAACGCACAGCTACAACAGCAACTAGACGAACAAAAAAGTTCTCTACAACATCAAATCAACCAACAAAGCGAAGCGTTAGCAAAACGTTCCGAAGAAATTGCTCAGCTACAACAACAATTAACTCAGCAAAACGAAGTTAAGCAGTCTTTAGAGCAGGAATTAAGCAATAAAGACGCACAAATTTCGGAATTAAGCCAACAAGTAGCTCAAAAACAAGAATTATTCCAACAAGCAAGCGATCGCGAGAAATCTCTACAACATCAAATCAACCAACAAAGCGAAGCGTTAGCAAAACGTTCCGAAGAAATTGCTCAGCTACAACAACAATTAACTCAGCAAAGCGAAGTTAAACAGTCTCTAGAGCAGCAATTAAGCAATAAAGACGCGCAAATTTCGGAATTAAGCCAACAAGTAGCTCAAAAACAAGATTTATTTCAACAAGCAAGCGATCGCGAGAAATCTCTACAACATCAAATCAACCAACAAAGCGAAGCGTTAGCAAAACGTTCCGAAGAAATTGCTCAGCTACAACAACAATTAACTCAACAACAAGAACAGATCGAAAAACAAAACCTCAGCAAGCAAACTTTGCAGAATTTACTAACAGATAAAGAACAGCAACTCAGTAAATTATTAGATCGCATCACTCAATTTAGTCAACAACAATTTGCTAGTGCAACTGAATTACAAACTTGGCAAAAACATTGCCAAGAAAAAGATCGCGCGATCGCCGAATTACAAAAACGAATTACCGAGTCGCAAAGTCTCAATAGCATCGCTGAATGGCAATTAAATAAATGGCGCAGAAGATAGGGAACACAGAAAAGTCAAAAGTTTTTCCTTCAGACTTTAAACTTCAAACTCAAGACTTTTCTCAGTAATTAGCAAGACCTTTAACTAAAGCGATCGAGCAATAATTCCTTTCTCAAGAAAACTCCTCCCTCTTCAGGATTGGGAGGGGCATTACTTGGTGCATTGGTCAGTTGAGAATCGGTATACTTGTTTAATTCGTCAAGTAATTTTTGATTGCCTTTAGCCGTTCTCGTAGCAAAAAATACTCTGACACAAGTATTACCACTCTCACCAATGTAGGGACGATTTAAATTGACCAGTTCGATTTTATCTTCATTGCTAACCTTGTCGTAAGCTTGCCATAAAGTTAATTGATCGACATATTTACTGTCGAGAGATTCTTGAGCGACTTCTCGAAACTGAGCTACCCATTCTTTAGTTAAAGTTCTCGCTCGTTCCGTATTTGCCAAACCCAGCACCGACATATTCAATCTTAATTCAGCGTGCTTCATCTGCGGTCGAGCAAAAATAAGAAAATCACCTTGTTTGTAGAGTTTACCAAAGTGATTTAGATCTTTTCTAACAATTAAATCGGCATCTAACTGGAGTAAATTTTCAATACTGGAATCGTGTCTTAGTTGATTTACGAAAAAAATTCTCCTTGCCATTACGTACAAACGTTGTTCGTAAGGATGGAGAAATTCGAGATTTTCGTGAATAATATCGATATTTTGCTGCTTGGCAAACTCTTCTACATCAGTCTCTGGCGTATTGACTACTAAAAGTTTAATTTTGACATTGGGGGAATTTTTTAAAATCGATCGCAGCAAAATTTTGCCATATTCAAGATAATTGCGATCGAAAGCAGTACTGACAGTTATGTTTGCTGGTTCGGCATTAAAAAGCATACCGATCCAGCTTAAATCGATTTTCCCCATTGGCTTTACTAGTAGCGCGATCGCTACCAATATATTTCACTTAGTTGAGAATTGCCACAAAAAAGGGGATAGGGATTAGGGATTAGGGATTAGGGATTAGGGATTAGGGATTAGGGGTTAGAGAACAAGTAGCAAGGAACCATGAATTATTATTAATTTTTAGTCTCGCAAATACATGACTTAGAACTATTTGTTACAGCAAAACATCCCTTTTGCTTTTGATATTCTAGTATTAATTCAGTTTGTCGTTTTTTACAACGTTGAGCTTTCGTATCTCGCTCGAGAAGTATTTTACACAGAGCGATCGCTTTATTTTTATCTATTGAGGCATTGTAGTGCAAACTTTGAACTTTAAGACAATTTCCTTCATTTGTTTGTTTAATTTTTATTCTTGATTCTGTTAATTCTTCATCTGTTATGTGAATGAAGTCAATATCTTGATTTTGTGGTCTTCTTGTAGAACTAATAGAGGCGACAAAACCGTAAAAATCTTCGTTCGATCGAATTCGCCAAAGACTACATATTTCCTCAGTAAAAATTCCGTCTACTATTTTTTGTGTTTTTTCTTCTATACTTGACGATTCTGGATTCCAACGACCGCGACTTTGTATCTTTCTTACAAATACAGGAGGCGTAATGTTAAAGTCTTTGAGTTGAGGGATTTCGGACATTTAATAATATTTAGAAATCAAGCATCGCGCAGATCTTCTATAGCTTCCTGTGCATAATCGCGAATGTATTCATCCGATTCTCGCTTTTCGGAAGAAAAACGTTCGATTATTGTTGTTATTATGTCAGCGCCAATCTCGTCTTCTAAGTTTAACAATGCATCTACGATCGCCGTTTTCATTAATCGAGTAAGGCGATCGTTACCATCACTCAAAAATAATCTCAAAATTAATGATAATTTTTCGTGTGGCGGAACTGTAGAAGAAAAAGATAATCCTTTAATCAAAATTTCCCAGTTTTTTTCCCAAGCTCGAACTTGTTCTTGAGACGCTTGAAAAAGATATTGATGAGTAGCAAGATCGATCGCTTTAATTAGAATTTCGTCGTGGCATTCTGCTACAAGATCTACAGCACCATCATAAGCATCTTGAATCTCATAAGTGTTTCCTAGTTTTAGAATTTGAAAAATATCTTTTTCTGATTTTATATTTTCAGCATATTTTTGTCTCAACTTAGCTCTTTCATTCAGATTAGCTGAAAAATAGTTTTCAATAGAATATTTATTTCCCCGATTGAAATAAAATTCTAGTTTTAAAAATGTATATTTTTCTTTGATATATTTTTCAATATCACTTATTTTATTATCTACGTAAAAACTTTTACGATAAGTTCTACGATATCTTATTTTTGAAGAGCTACGTTCAAGCTTATCTTTATTTATTATAGGAATTATTATGGGCTTGCCATCTTCAAATTTTGATGCTGGTTGCGATCTCCTTTCAGTCGTGCTACGCAATCGAGAAGAAAATAAATCTTCTTGAGTTGTAGTTGCGTATTGAAGCTTCGTTGGAACTGTTTGCTTAGACATTATATCGACCCCATTTCTTTTGAATTTCTTCTTGTGTTAAATCTAAAAAATATTTAATTATGTATTCATGTGAAGAATTAAACCAAAGTTCTATATCTTCTATTTCTTCATCAGATTTTTGTGCTGATAAACTAAATATCGCAATATCTTTTTCTTCGCTATCTTCAAGACTTTCTACGGTTTGTTGTTCGACCAAAACCTGTAATATTCCCAAGTTATCTGGTAAAAGAAACTCAAGATTACAATTATACGATATTAAATTCTCATACGAATTATTCAAACCCAAATCAGTAAATTTAAAAACTTTGTTATTATCCTTGGAGCTTTCCCAACCAGAACGTTCGTCAATTATGTTTAAATAGTTGAGCTGATATCCTGAAGCTACAATTGTTTCCTCACTTAGTTCTAACCACCAAGATTTTAAATTTTGCCACTCTTTTAAAAATTCTGCAAATAAGTTTTCAAAATGAGGATACTGATTCGATTGATATCTGTAATGATAAGCAAAATAACCATCTTTAAGTCGTATAAATCTATCTTTTTTAGAAGATCTATACCAAACTGTTGGAAGATTGAATAATACTAAAGCATCTTCTGTTATTGTTGGTTCTTCAGCTATATCAAAAGTTTCTGTAAATCTATCTTTAATAGTTTGCCAAAATAAACCAAAATGAATTGATGAGAAATCTGAGATTTCAAAATTTACAGCAAAGACAATTTCTCTTAAAGGTGGCTCTCTAAATTTAGCAATTGACATTCATTATTCCCAAGCTATTTTATGGCAAATAACAAAATAGCATTTTGATAGTCTAAATCGATCGTTTAACTAGATTAATAAACTGAGATTGCGCTCGAATACACATATTGTAAAAGCATTTTAAAAATATATATTTTAAGTTTTAATATTACATTCTACATGAAAATCCAAGTACGAGTGAGACTAGACTAGTACTTATAAATTAACAAATTTAGGACATACGTTGTCCCAGAAAATTTTTTACAACAATTCTCTGAAAAACTCTCCGCGCCTCTGTGCTACGGACGGTTTAAATTTCTGAGGAGACATCATTAATCACGTCCTCCTCTGCGCGAAACTCCCTAAAACCCCAAATCTGCCTTAGCTATTTCTGCTGCTGCAAAAACCTCATCGTCTGCCAATTCCGCCCAACTAGTATCCCCGATTTCAGCATAGAATTTTTGGTCGTAGGCGCGAGTTCTAATTACTACAGGCATCGGTACAGCATGACCTAAAACTAACGCTTGTTGCTTAGAATCTAATTTAGCCAACACCGATCGCAATGCCGATCCACCAGAAACACCAGTAAAGATCGCTTCGATATCTTTCTCGTCATTCAACAAACAAGTAACGCGAGTACCAATTTGAGACATGATTTCGTTATCGATTCCAGAAGGACGCTGATCGACAACCAACAGTGTGACAAAATACTTTCGCATCTCCCTAGCGATCGTTCCAAAAATAGTTTGATGGACGATACTAGAATCTAGAAACCGATGTGCTTCTTCAATGGTAATTACTAACTGACGCGGGCGATCGAGCGGATTTTTTGACTGTAAAAACTTATCTGCTTTTTTGACATAACTGCTATGAATGCGTCTAGTAATCATATTCGTCGCCAGCATGTATGAAAGCATATTCGATTGCGAACCGAATTCGATAACTATATGTTTGCCAGCATCGAGGGATTGCAAAAGTTGGTCGATATAATTATGCGGACAAGCAGAACGTATATATTTTAAACTTTCCAAACGATGTAGCTTACGCTGCAATGCCATAATCGATCCTTGATGTCCTTGTCTTTCTTCACAGAACATCTTGATCTCCTCGTTAGTCATATTTAACAGTTGGATAATCCAAGATTTTCCAAATTCATTTAAAAGGATATTGGCATTGTCAAGCGCCGCTTCAGAAATTCCTAATTCAAATGAGATCAATCTTAAATCTTCGATCTCAATTTGTTCGTAGCTAAGAAAAAGTTCCTGTGCGTTTTTAATACCTCGACGTTTTGCTGATTCGGGATCTAGAGTATATATCTCTACCTGTCCTGGAAATAACTGACACAAACCCTTAACAGTACTTACTTGTTTTCCTTCTTGCATCGCCTCCCAACCGTATTCCGAGTGCATATCAAACATCAGATTTACGGCTGCTTGTTTGCGAATGATGCCAGAAATTAACAGACGAGTCAGAAAAGATTTACCCGTTCCCGATTTACCGAATACGCCATTACTACGTTCGACAAAGCGATCGAGATCGAGACAGATGGGGACATCCATATCCAAAGGTTGTCCGATCGAAAAGTTTTTGCGATGTGGATCGTCTTCCCAACCAAACACGGCACGGAAATCTTGTTCGCTAGCTTCAAAAACTTGACTGAAATGGGCGGGAATAGTTTTGACTGGCTGTAATTCTAAGTCTATGCTAGTTTGTGCTTCAAACGAAGCGAGATTACTATTTTTATCTTTCTTATTTTTAGCTGGTTGTGCTTCGCCAATTTCTTTGGGAGTAAACATCAGCATCGGCGCTAATTCGATCGTTCCATAAGTACTGCTTCCTGCCAATACTTCACGCAAAAAACTATCTTCAGCACTGGGAGGATCTGCAATAATTCTTTGACTGGAAGTACCCAAAGAAACATCGGTGAGGAGACAAAAAAAACGCGATCGAATCCCTTGAACGACGAGAAACTTTCCCACGCGCATATCTTCTACAGAAACATCGGGATGCAATCTCACTTCCAATCCCTTGGTTAGCGAACCCTGTATAACCGAACCTAAAGGTTTTTCTCTTTCCATGCCTGGTTTTTTTCTGTATGCAGCTAAATTAACAGGTTTTTCGGGAATTGGACATTCTCTGTTCGATCGAGCGTGAAAAAAGTAAAGGAGGTTTCGATCGCATACTCTTGGCAACTTATTGTCTATAAAAGTTTAGATAAACGATTGGCAAACCAAGTCAATATTTACTCTAACAAATAAATTGAGTCTTAAATCGCAAAGACAAGCTTTTAATAAATTCTTGTCAGTTATTTACGATCGACCCATGCAAATTAGCTATTTGCTATCTTACTTAGGTTTTAGCGATTACGAGCTAACTGTTTTGCGTCAAAAACATTTAACAGAATTAATTAATAGTTGTTTTCTATATTTGCAACAAACTGTTTTTACTTATCGCGATGAAGAAACGAGCTTTACAATAATTAACAAACATTACGGTTTAGATAAAAATTATCGCCAGACATTAAAAGATTCAAAAGAAGGCAGAGGGCAGAGGGCAGAAGGCAGAAGTTTTGGTTGAAAGGTGGGATACAAAGTTTGAAAACACCCTTAGTTGGCGTTCAATTGAACCCGCCCTATACGCGCAAACCGCCAACAGGCGGGGGACTCAGACCCGTAGCTAAGGTCGAAGGCAAGCGTGACGTGCAGAGTTTTTCCCTCCAACCGAAAAATCAACATATGCGCCCTCTGCCGACTGACATCACGCCTTCTCCCGAAGGGAGTTGAACTATTGTAATAACGGTAAAAAATTTACTCAAAAAAAAACGTGTGAGAAAAGATCGCACACGCCCAAACACGATAAATAAATTAAATTGTTTTAATTATTCAGATGACTTAGTGGCTTTCGATTTTTTCGGCTCTGGTGGTGCTGATACTTCAGCAAGGGGGCTAATTGCCACAATTGTCCCACCCAGACGAGTAATACGTCGCATTTCTTCATTCATGCGATTGAGTGGAACTTGAATAAAGGTACTGCCACTATTGCGAACGGGATAGGTATTGAGATCGGTGCGATCGCTTTGTCGCAATCCCGTTACTTCATAAACAAAAATACGATTGTCTAAAGTTTGACCTAGCATTTTTACCACCTTATAATTACTGTGCGAGGGTAATACTTGCTACTTTGCCTCCAAGCTTGTTAATTTGTTGAAGAGTATTCGAAAGCTGGTCGTAAGGTACGATGAACTCTTTGCTGCTGCGACGCACTCTCGGATATCTAGGTAGACTGATTCCCGAAACCTCAATGCGATAGAGGCGATCGGATGTCCCAATGGTCGAAGCACCAAAAGCACGAGTCGGCACTACCCCTTGTTTTGAAGCTTGATAGGCCCAACCATCATTACCACCAGAAGGACCAACAACGGCAGAAGCAGTATTTTTAGCTAGGTCGGTTGCAAGGCGAGAATTCGAACCTGCAATCTGCGATCGATCGCTGTTAGCATAACCACGATACAGTTTAAACATGCGCGTAAAGCCAACGGTTTTTTGACCTTGCTGCGTTGAAAACCCTCGATAGTAAGGAACGATCGCATCGCCAAAGTTAGCTTCATATTCGACAGAATCGATGTAAGAATCGATATCTGCATCAAAACCTTCATTTTGATAGCGATCGAGATGTTCGATTACTTCAGACTCATCATAAGGGGCGCGTCCCAATAAATGCTTGAAGTTTAACTCGATTACTCTGGTTTGAAAGTTGGAATATAAAAATTTAGCTTTATATAAATCGGATTTAGCAACCCCGCGCACGAATTCGCGCACGTTAAGTTGTCCGTTATTTAACAATGATTCGAGACTGGTAAGACGCTCGGATTTCATTAAATAATCGTTGCCCAATACCTGACGATAAACTGCATTGATGACAGTTTTAGCGTTCTCTGAAGTCCAATTGGAACGTAGTTCGATTCTGCTAGTTTCGTTAAAGGCGGTCGTTCCCAGACGGGAAGCTGAAGTTGTAATCGCCATAAGTTATTCTTCTTTTAAGTTTAAGCTGGGGAAATACTAACTACTCGACTGCCGCGCTTATTCAAGCGTTGCAGCGTTGGAGAAAGTTGGTCGTAGGAAACCAAATATTCGCTAATGCTGCGTCGAATTTGTGGTGTGCGTCCGCTGCTGCTTTGCGCTACGCGCACCCGATAGAGTTCGCCCCGACTGCCGCTAGTATTGCCAGATAAGCCTTTACCAAAGGTAGGGGTGCGAACTGGAGATGCTGCATTACGAGCGAGATCTTCAGTCAACCAAGCTGATTTGTTTTTGCCTTGGGAACAATCGCTATTGGCATATCCCCGATAGAGTTGAAACATGCGACTAAAACCAACGGTTTTTTGTCCGCGTTGCGTCTCAAAGCCGCGATGGAAGGGAACGATCGCTTCGCCAAAATTTTCTTGATATTCGACAGAATCGATATAAGAATTAATTTCAGCTTCATATCCCTGTTTAATGTAGAGATCGACATGATAAGCTATTTCTGCCTGGTCGTAGGGAGCGCGACCGAGAAGATGCTTATAATTGAGTTCGATCGCTCGAACTTGAGGTATGGAGTAGAAAAATCTTTGTCGATATGCTTCAGATTGAGCCAGGTTACGGATAAAATCTCTTACCGAAATATCGCCTCTACGCAAAAGCGATTCAGCGCTGGTTAAGCGTTCGCTTTGCATCAGGCGATCGTTGCCAAATACCTGTCTGTATGCGGCAATAATAACTGTTTGTACGTCTCCCTCAGTCCAATTTGCTCTTAATTCCACAGGGGATGTTGCTGCAAATGGCTCAAATCCTAACTGGCTAGCTGCCATAGAACTAGTCATTGTTAAGCTCCTAACTAACTAAAATGAAAGAGAAAAAACATGCCCAGAACTGTGGTTTTTTTGAAAAAATCCGTCGTTCTGGGCGAGAAATTTGTTTAGCTTAGGGCATTGATCGCGTAGTCAATGTAGGAATTTGCTTCTGTTGCAGAATCGCCAGAAAGACCGTGATTGGCTTTGATATGCTTGAGTGCTTCAACATACCAGCTAGGAGACAATTCAAAGGTACTGTTGATTTCTGCCAAACCCGAAACCAAATAATCGTCGATTGGGCCTGTACCACCTGCAATCAAGCAATAGGTGATCATGCGAATGTAGTAGCCGATATCGCGAGAACACTTAGCTTTTCCAGCAGGGGTGGAAGCATAGTTAGAACCCTGCATTTGGGTGGTGTAGGGAAATTTTTGATAAACTGCATTAGCTGCACTATCAGCAAGACTTTGTGCTTTACCTGATAAAGCTCTGGCTGCATCCAACGACGCAGTAGCTTGACGATAACGACCGAATGCTACCTGCAATTCGGTAGAACTTAAGAAACGTCCTTGAGAATCTGCTGCTGCAACCGCTTCGGTTAAAGGAGTCTTCATGTTAAATCAACCTCTTAATATTTATAAATTGTCAATTGTGAATTGCTAAATTAGCCTACAGATGCAGACGCTTTGTCAAAATAGCTGCTTAGTTCTGACATTAAAGAGCTACAATCGCCTTGGGTAATGCCGTTTCTGTCGTTGGCGATCGCGATCGCTGCTTCTTTCATTTTGTCTACGCCAGTTGCAACGGAAGCACCAGGAACGCCCAAAGCTACATAGGTTTCGCGTAAGCCATTGAGACAGCGATCTTCCATAACGCTAGCATCGCCTGTAAAGATGGCATAAGTAACATAGCGAAGGATGATTTCCATGTCGCGCAAACAAGCAGCCATGCGACGGTTAGTATAGGCATTGCCACCAGGTGCAATCAGTTGAGGTTGTTCGGCAAATAAAGCGCGGGCTGCACTGGCAACGATCGCTGAAGTATTGCCAGTAATGCGGTTGACTACGTCGATCCGCTTGTTGCCATCTGCTACCATCTGTTTGAGAGCATCGATTTGAGAGTTGCCAACGTATTCGCCGCGTGCATCTGCTTGAGAAACTACTCTCGTAAAAGCGTCTAACATGCAAAATTCTCCTAAAAAATATTTCGATTGAAAAATTTATTTGTATTGATTCAAAATTCAGCCCGAATCTTCGGAAAAGTTTTTGTTAACGGTTGCATTTAGACAAACACCATCCTACGAGGAAACCCCGTTTGCTCGGATGTATATAGATAGAAAAACTTAATTTCTATGTTGGTTTGTCAGTTTGGGTGTTTTACCCCATCCGATCGATCGTCAAAGCGAACTTGTTTTTCCTTTTACGAGCGCTCGGCGAAGCTCATTCTACCCATCAACAACATTAATCTCCTTCAAACCCAACCTTTTCATCTCTTCAATTGAAGTAATTTCTCCAGATCGATGAGTTGAATAAATTCTAAACCTTTTAGTTTGCAACCAAAGGGTTTTAGCTGCTTTTGGACCAGTAACCTTGATTAAACCAATCTCTTTGTGCAAATATCGTGCAAATTAATAACCAAATTTTATTTATTTGGTTAAGAAATGTTATGAATCGGCTCTGATTCTCATTTTGTAAGGATTCGATCGCTTTTTTCAATTTTGCTGAATGTAACAGCAAATTTACATTCAGCAAACTTTGTCAACAAAAGCTCGTATTCGCTGCAAACGATTGAGGATTCGATTGGCAAGATCGAATCCCATGATTGGCTTACACAAATAATCGTCCGCACCGACGGCAAAAGCTTGATTTTGAGTATTGGAGTCGCTCAAAGTGCTGACAAATAAAACGGGCAATCGCTGCCAATGCGGATCGCTGCGTAAGATTTGACACAATTCAAAACCATCGATCGTTGGCATATTGATATCTAAAACCAACACATCGGGTTTGACAGTTTGTATTACCGTCCAAAATTGTTGCGGATCGGCAAGAGTTGTTATTTTAAAATTCCAAGGTTCGAGAAGTTTTGGTAGAATTCTCAGCCAATCGCAATCGTCATCGACGATCGCTACTTTGATTTTACCGCCTGGATTTTTCAGTAATGGCAACATACGTGCGATCGCCTCTTCTGGTGTTGTCGATGAATCTAACAAAAGTTTGCCACCGCCTTTGACTATTTCGAGTCGTTCTGATAAGTCTTTGCAATTGCCTATGACTAAAATTGGTAGGGTGGGATGATTCTGTGTCAGTTCTTGCAACCACTGCAACATCGTCTTACGTTCTTCTCTGGGGCGATCGCTCAGTTGTATTATCATTCCATAAGAGGGTTTGTTAGCGTAACTTGTAGTCGATTGAGAAGCAAGCCAAGTTCTGACAGAATCGAGATCTGAGGTAACGGTCGTTTGTATGCCGCGATCGTTACCTGCTTTAACCAAAGACTGGGCGCAATCGCTTTGTGTACTTAAAACTAACAATTGCTGCGATCGTTGGCAGGGTAGATTAGATGATTCAATAGTGGAAGTTTGTTCGATATTTTGGGATAAAGTTTTTACTATGTTTTCAACTCGGGGAATGTAGTGCGATTGCAATAATTCATCACTAGACATTAATTGTTCTAGTTCCCGTGCTAATTGCATTCCCAAATTTAGCCCGAAAATGCCCAAAGTTCCTGCTAATTTGTGGGCAATGTGTCGAACCTGTTGTTGAGATTGAAAATCCAACACACCTTCATGTAAATTTTTTACTACTCGATTTAGTAGGGTTAATTGCTCCAAACTTTGTAATTTTGTAGTTTCCCAGGTTTCATTCAAAAATTTTAAATACTGTAACTGTTGTTCTGAGGGGCGATCGCTTTGGATAGAGACAGTAGAAAAATCCGATTGAATTGGTGCTTTAAGATAATATCCACGTCCGCGCATCGTACCGATAAAATCAGTAGGAGCGCCAGCTTCTGTAAGTTTATGACGCAACCGACGCAGATGAGAACGAACAGTTGCCTCGGCGGGAAATTCTTCTGAAGACCACAAGCGATCGAGAATTTCCTCCGCACTAAATACGTATTGACTATCACGAAGAAAAAGTTCTAAAAGATCGTATTCTTTAGCGGTCAAACATAAAGGGCGATCGCCATAAGTCACTTCACAAGTACTGGGATTCAAAAGTAAATCTCCCCAGGTCAAAATTGGTAAAGGATTGTTATTACCTCGACGCAGTAATGCCCGAATACGAGCCAGCAATTCTGCTATATCGAAGGGCTTGACGACGTAATCATCTGCCCCAGCATCCAATCCCCTCACTTTGACCGTACTCGTTTCTTCAGCCGTAAGTAAAAGAATGGGAGTAACAATCCCTTCCTCGCGGAAACGCTGGCACAAACTAATCCCATCCAATTTCGGTATGGTAATGTCGAGTACAATCGTGTCGTATTCAAAAGTCGAACCATAGTTCCAGCCAACTTCACCATCTCGAACGGCATCTACGACGAAATTATGCGCGCTAAGAGTTTTTGTAAGGAGGTCGATTAATGACTCATCATCTTCAACCAACAGAATTTTCACAAAATTAATTACCAACTAAGAATGTGAGCGATTTGCTTTGGTAACTCTAGAGAGTTAAAAGGTTTTATAATTACGCCACTAACTCCTAAATCTTTAAAGTCATGCTTGTCAGATGTCGATAATTTGGCGGTTAGAAAAATAACAGGAATTTTTTCTGTGATTGGATCTGCTTTAAGCTTTTTAAAAGTAGTCAAACCATCCATTTCTGGCATCATCATGTCCAAGAGAATGAGATCGAGACGCTCTGTTTGAGCTGTATGAATGCCTTCAAAGCCAGAATTTGCTTTAATTACTTCCCAACCAGATATCATTTGAATGCCAAACTGCACCACATGTTGAATGGTTTCTTCATCATCAATAATCAAGACACGCTTATCGATCATGAATTAAGTCTCCTCGATCGAATATTAATAAAAAATTCTCAAGTTTAGATTACATCGATCGCTACTAATTTACGATGGTTTTTTGCCTCAAATAAAAACGAATCGCACCCTTATTTGTAGCAGGAGACTTCCCGCTACTCAACTTAAAAAGGAAGCAGAAATTAAGTGTTGACTTCAGATTTTATTTGAGATTGTTTTTCTAACTGCTCTTCTAACAAACGTTTTTGAAAACCATTTTGTATGATGGGCGAAAGACTATGTTTTAGTAGACCAGATCTGACAAACTTAGCGTAGATAGCAGTTTCGATCGCCACTAATTTTTCTTCGTGTTGCTGCTCGCTAAATTCTTGTAACTGGGGATGTAAGGTTCGAAGTGTCTCGATCTCGTCTTGAAAAGTTTGCAATTGCTCTTGAACGGCAGAAATTTGACGATGATAAGATTTTAAATCGTTTTCTGGGCGATCGCTTTCTTGTAGTAAATAGCTGAGTATTTGCGAAAGTGCATCACGTCTTGCCACCAATTCTAAATATTTTTGATGTAGCGATTCGTCTTCAAGCAGCCCCAATTTTTGCAACAATGGTTTGGTAGTCAAGCCTTGAATTAGTAGAGTAAACATAACTACGCCAGAGACAATCGTAATGATTTGACGATGTTCTGGTAAAACCGCAGGAATGCTCAAAGCTAAAGCGATCGAAACCGATCCGCGCAACCCTCCCCAGCAAAGAACGGTTTGTTGTTGCCATGACATTTGTGCGTTGGCTAGTCGGTTACTCAACCAGCCAAAACCATAAATAGCGATCGCTCTCGACAAAATAACAGCACCGATGGCAACTACTGCCGTTCCCAAATTAGATATTAATCTGGTGTAATGAATTTGGTCGCCAATCAATAAAAAAACGATCGAATTGATGAAAAAGGCGAGAAATTCCCAAAATTCATTCATAATCAGCCGAGTTGAGGGCGCATCTTCAGCATGAGATCCCCAATTGCCCAAAATTAGTCCAGCAGTAACTACACCAATTACGCCCGAACCATCAAATTCTTCTACTAATAAATAAGTACCGTATGCCGCAACTAGAGTCAGCGATAGTTCTACCCACGGCGAATCCAAACGTTCGATTAAAGAAGCGATACAGAAACCGATTAAACCGCCTACGCCGATGCCGATACCCGTTACCATTAAAAACTGTGCCAGGGTTGCAGAAAATTCAACTTGCTGATTTTCTAAAACTAAAGCCAGTATCAAACTAAAAGCAACCACAGAAGCGCCATCGTTGAATAAGCTTTCTCCTTCCATCAAGACGGTCAAACGCTTACCAGCGCCTACTTCTCTAAATAAAGCTATCACTGAAGCCGAGTCCGTCGCCGCCAAACAAGCGCCAATCAGTAAAGCAGCTTGCACAGAAATGCCAGCAATTTGATTCAAGCCGATCGCAACTCCCGCGATCGAGACAATTACACCACCTACCGCATAAAGGCTAATTGGCACGAAATTACTGGCAATGTCCGTCCATTTTGTGTGCCAAGCAGCTTCGAATAATAAGGGTGGTAGAAAAATAAACAGAATTAAACCAGGAGAAAATTCAATCAGGCGAACATCTAATGAAGCGAGTCCTAACCCAACGATTACTAGCAACAAGGTGTAGGGAATCTGGCGAAACCAGCTAAAGATTCTGGCGATCGAAGCCACACTCAAAGAAACTGACAGCACTAATAAAAATTGCTTCAGGTCTTTTTCGATTAATAAATCATGAGGGCTAACGGCGAGATCCATAAGTGAGCATCCGAAGCGATTGCGGGCATTATCTCGATCGGTTTTAGACCAATTTTGTCTAATTAAATCTGAGAACAATTCTGTAGACTTTTAAGAATTGTAAGCTAAATAGCAACTAAATTTAACCATCTTGACAAATTAATTAACGAGAGAGCTTCATTGTCTTGCTAGCTCAAAATCGTTATGAGTATGATATTATTGTTACAGTTCGTAAATAATTGATTTTTTTGACGAACTTCAAGCAATCGCGCATACTGAACACGAAGGAGAATAGCTAAATGACAAGTCCAGTAGAAGGATGTTTGAGAGTAGGTCAACAAGCTCCTGATTTCACAGCTACTGCGGTAGTCGATCAGGAATTTAAAACGGTTAAATTGTCTGAGTATCGAGGAAGATATGTAATTCTATTTTTCTATCCCCTCGATTTCACCTTTGTCTGTCCGACTGAAATTATTGCTTTCAGCGATCGCTACAGCGAATTTAGCCAAAGTAACACTGAAGTTTTAGGCGTTTCTGTAGATAGTGAATTTTCACATTTAGCCTGGATTCAAAGCGATCGCAAAGCAGGTGGTATTGGCGATATTGCTTATCCACTCGTCTCTGACCTCAAAAAAGAAATTAGTACCGCATACAACGTACTCGATCCCGAAGCAGGTGTTGCTTTACGCGGTTTGTTTATCATTGATAAAGAAGGCGTTATTCAACACTCGACCATTAACAACCTTTCCTTCGGTCGTAGCGTTGACGAAACTCTGCGGACTCTCAAGGCAATTCAATACGTACAAAGCCATCCCGACGAAGTTTGTCCCGCAGGTTGGCAAGAAGGCGACAAAACCATGGTTCCCGATCCAGTTAAATCCAAGGTTTATTTTTCGGCCGTGTAGCTAAGCTAGAGGGATTAGGGGTTAGGGATTAGGGATTAGGGAAGTTCGAAGTTTAGAATTCGGAATGCTTTCTTACGGAAGTGCTTCGCAATCGGAGTTAATTTTGAAATTCGAACTTCGAAGTTCGAATTTCGAACTTTTGTTGCCTGTTGCCTATTGCCTGTTGCCTATTCCCTATTCCCTAAATAGAAATACTATCCAAATGACTGCGAGGGTTATAATTGCGACTGGCCCTTATTTGCTGGTAGTATTCAAGTTCTCGATCGCTAGGATTTTTAGGAGTCTCGATCGCGATTTTGACTAATTGATCGCCTCGTTCGCCTTGGGGTTGTATCCATCCTTTGCCCCTTAGCCTTAAAGTTTGTCCCGATCGAATTCCAGGAGGAATTCTCATTGTCACTTTACCATCTGGCGTAGGTACTTCGATCGACGTTCCTAAGACAGCCTCATCTGGGGCGATCGGTACTTCGCAAACAAGATTGTCTCCCTCAAATTGAAAGAAAGAATGAGGTTGCAACTCAATTCTTAAATATAAGTCGCCTCGTTGCTTGGTATAAGGATTGTAAGAACCTTTACCGCGAACGCGCACGCGAGTACCTGGTTTAATTCCAGCAGGGATGCGTACGTCAATAGTTTCGTTATTGATTTTAAAACTTTTAACAGTACCGCGAAACGCTTCGCCATAGGTAAGATTAATGCTATATTCGCGATCGGTTTGTGTAGTTTGTTCGTTAAAATTACCACCGAAGTCGCCAAAATCGCTGTAAGCAGTTTTAGTTCCGCTACTGGTATTGTAAGAATAGCTTTTCGTACCGCTACTACTAGTAGTAGAAAAACGACCTAAAAGTTCGTTAATAAATTCTTCAAAATTACCATATTTATTAAAATCAAAACCGCCAAAATCAACATTACTTCCAGCACTGCTTCCCGACCATCCCGATTGCGCGGCTTGATTCCAATATTGACCGAATTGGTCGTATTTTTGACGTTTTTCTGGATCGCCCAAAACCTCGTAAGCTTCGCTAATTTCCTTAAAACGAGCTTCTGCATCTTTATTGCCAGGATTGCGATCGGGGTGATATTTCAAAGCTAATTTACGAAAGCTTTTTTTGATCTCTTCAGCAGTTGCTGTTTTATTCACCCCCAAAACAGAATAATAATCTTTATAGTTGGTGGAAGGCATTAACCAAACTCTCCTGAGAAACTGTCATTTTTTAACTTTTAGCGAGACTAACGCAGCACTGAGATTAAACGTCCCAGGAAAAGCTAGCCTAATTCTAATAATAAGAATTAATAACTTTTTTAAGTTTTTCTATGATATAAACTAACAGAATAGTCAAGCTAATTAAGTTCGGTTATTACTTACTGATTCGATCGCGATTCCCGTACTTTAAATTGGCTCGTCATCTATTGTTAGAAAAAAAACAAAACAACAACAGATAACGAACCTTGGCATCTCCTGCTTTTAAATCACCGTTCTTTCGGCAATAGTCGCGTTTTTAAGTACGACTACAATTCCGCTACGAATATAAAAGCCTTCATCTTCGCGATTTGCTTCATCAACGCGATCTTTGTTGACAATAGTCACATTCCGACCGATGCGAGCATTTTTATCGACGATCGCTCGGCGAATAGTAGTTCCCTCACCGATACCAACGGGTATTTTATCGGCATTTTCGAGTGCTTCTCTTTCGGCAAAAGGTTCGTAAAAATCCGACCCCATCAACAAGCTATCTTCAATCGTACAATTCGCTTCAAGGCGAGTGCGAACTCCCAAAATTGAATGATTGACACGACAGTTTTTGAGAATACAGCCGTCACTAACCATCGATTCAGTAATTTGACAATCCAGAATTTTACTGGGAGGCAAATAACGAGAGCGAGTGTAAATAGGTGCTTTTTCGTCGTAAAAACTAAAAGGCGGCTGAGGCTGGCGAGTTAGCGCCAAATTAGCCTCATAAAAAGCTTCAATAGTTCCGATATCTTCCCAATAACCTTTGAACAGGTATGCCTGTAGGTTATAGTCTGTTGCCGACATGGGAATAATTTCTTTGCCAAAGTCGGTTTGTTCGGGATTTTCTTCAAGCAGTTTAATTAAAACGTCTTTATTAAAAACATAAATCCCCATCGAAGCAATGTAGGGACTAACTTTTGCCTGTTCTGGCGTTAAACCCAACACAGTAGTGTCTACCTGCATCTTGGTGAGTGCTGCGCCTGTGGGTTTTTCATAAAAATCAATTACTCTGCCGCGATCGTCAATCTTCATCAAACCAAAAGCAGAAGCTTTTTTTTCGTCTACTGGTATTACCGACAAAGTAATATCAGCATTGGTTTCGCGATGGCGTTGAATAAATTCAGTGTAATCCATTCGATAGAGATGATCTCCCGAAAGAATTAGGAATTGATCTACATCCCACTCTTTTAGCAGCGTCAGATATTGACGTACCGCATCTGCCGTTCCCTGAAACCAACGAGGATTCTCAGAGGTTTGTTGTGCCGCTAGTACCTCAACAAAACCTTCTCTAAAACTAGAAAAGTTATAGCCTCGATTGAGGTGACGATTGAGAGAAGCAGAGTTAAATTGAGTCAGAACGTAAATTTTAACAATGTCTGAATTGATACAATTACTGACGGGAATATCGATTAAACGATATTTTCCAGCTAGGGGAACTGCTGGTTTTGCCCGTAATTTGGTAAGCGGATAAAGACGAGTTCCCGCGCCTCCGCCAAGTATTATCCCAAGTACTCTTTTCACAAAAATAACCTCGCAACAACCTGAACCTCTCAAGTCTTAGTTTATGACTGTATGGGGTATGAAGGGAAGTCATTCGTCAAGGTAGGAATGTTTCGTATAACCTTTGTACTTTCGTCATAAGTTTGAAAGCAAAATTGTTACTAAATGTTACAATTAAAGCGATCGCCAGTTTCATTTCTATTTTTTTTGGCAATTCGCGGCGATTGACTATTTTGATTTACTGTTAGTTTTAGTTCGTACGTTGTTAACGTTTTAATTGCTCGATCATGACATCTAGTACTACCCCTCGTCCTCCCAAACTCGATCGTATCGTACAGCGTTTTAAAAGTCGCCCCAATCCCAAGCAACGATACGAACAACTGCTTTGGTATGCCAAAAAACTCGAATCCATGCCAGAAGAAAGTAAAACCTCAGAAAACAAGGTTAACGGCTGCGTTTCTCAGGTTTACATCACCTCCAATCTAGAAGATGGCAAGGTTTGGTATCAAGGAGACTCAGACGCGCAACTGGTTAAGGGATTAGTTGCTTTTTTGATTGAGGGATTAAATGGTTTAACCCCTCAAGAAATTTTGCAAGTAACACCAGATTTTATTGAGGAAACAGGATTAAAAGTTAGTTTGACTCCTTCACGGGCAAATGGATTTTATAACATTTTTCAAATGATGAAGAAGCAAGCTTTGAATTTTATAAGTTAAAGGCACTCATTCCGCCAAACGTAGATTGACAGCATGTTTAGTTACAAGCGACGAGGGCTTGTCCCCGTTGTAATTGACTTGATACTCAGTTAGTTAGCAGCAGCGATCGATAATTATTCCCTAGCTGTGGCAATCGCCCTTCTTCTAGCCCTAATCATCCATCTCATAAGTAAATTCTAGAGGGTGATGCTGTTGGGTAATGGCGCGAGTGCATGACCAGTTACTAGGCAATCCTGAAGGCCATCCCATTCGCAATGCTTCGGGACAAATTGTCATTACTGTCAGTTGACAGTCGATTAGCTGAAATCCTTCTTTTTGGCATTGTTTTAAACTGTGTTTTAAAATTGAATCGTCTTTAAATTCAATGGTTTTATTGCATTGAATGCAAACAATGTGATGGTGATGATGCGGATAAGGTTGATTGAGTTCGTAATGTTTATGACCTTCTGCTAATTCTAATTCTCGCAAAATTCCCATGCGCGCCATTAATTTGACACTACGGTAAATGGTTGATAAACTAATCCCTTCGCCTCGACCATCTAAAACTTCGTGTAATTCTTCAGCACTAAGATGGTTTCCTTTGGGAAGGTTTTGAAAAACATGCAAAATTTTCTCACGTTGCGGTGTCATGCGCCAACCGCGAGAGTTTAATTCGGCTTTGAGTGAAGCAGGTGTATAGGGAGGCATATGTATACTCTACTTTCATTTAATTCTATCTATTGACAATGATAGTTCTTACAGCTATCCATTTGCAACAAGCTCTTCTAATTGCAATTGACTTGCAAGATACTTAGAAAGTAATCGGTAAAAAGTACTGAGTAATCGGACAAGTAGGATTAATACTTAAGAAAGTTTGTCTATAAACTGACATTTAAAAACGATTCAAGCGACGAACAAATAAGACAAAAGACGCGATCGCGACAACTAAAAAAGTTCGTAATAAATTCTCCCAAGACCATTGCAACTCACCAAGGTAATTAGAACCGAGTAAAATTGTATGACTGATAGCTAGTATTAGCGCGGGAACACACAATAAATGAATTTTGCGCCAGAGATGTCCTAAAGCTTGCTGAAAATAGTCAAAACTAGTCATTGCGGCTGGAGTCATTAATAAAATTGCCAAAACACCTAGTCCCAAACCCCATTGATGTTGGGGTAACATAAAGGCGATCGCCTGTAAATTCCAATCTAGAGAATGATCTAGCATGTAACTGATGTGGGCAATAGTCAGGACGAAAGCGCCAACACCAATCGCCCGACGATACTGTAAAGGTGCTGTCCACCAGTTAGATAGAGGACGTGCAATCAACGCTAAAATTAATAAAAATAGCGCTCCATGACCTGTATAATCGACCATGGCATCGGTACGAAAAAGTGTCAGGATACCGATCGTTAAAGTCAGAAAACCGCCCAAACGAAACAATTGACTGCGGCGATCGCTGCTGAGTCGCGATGCTGATATTCCCACACCAAGCATCATGGGCATTGTTCCCAGTCCGAAAGCTAACATTGAAATCGTACCCAACCAAAAACTTCCTGTTTCGATCGCCTTTATTTGAGCTGTATACAAAAAACCACAAGGAATTAAACCCCAAAATATTCCCAAGACTAATGCCATCCACCAACGAGTTTGGAATGATAATTCGATCATTAGCGAATTTAATGAGTTGTGTAAATTTCCTTGTAGTGGATGCAGAATGGGTATTTTTGGCAGAAATTTAGGATTTATTTGAGACAATCCCAACCAAATTAATAATAATCCCGTAAAAATTACCATAAACTGGCGTAATTGACTGCCAATTCCAGCAAATTGACCGCTAACTAGTAAAAGAGAACTTAGACTCCCTAGTAAACCACCTACTAAGGCATAACTCAAAATTCTTCCTAAGTTAAGTAAAAAATGAAAGCTAAAACTTGAAAACCAATTACCATTTGCTTTATCTTTTTGTGAAAGAGAAAAAGCGACTGTCAAAGGGCCACACATACCAACGCAGTGACCGAAACTTCCTAAAAATCCCAAACTGAAAATTAGCAGCAAATCTAACACGAGTATTTAGCAAAAAAAACGAGCCATATTAATTCTCCCTATTTTTAGTTAAAGTTTTTTCTACATCCAAAATTTTCATTTTTTGCCCATGTTATTCAAGCACATTCTCTCTAGCTTAGTAATTTTAAGTTGTTCGATCGAACCAACCTTAGCTCATACAATTAAAACCGATAGCGATGTCGGTGCTACTTTTCACCTCGAACCGAATCACAACCCTCGTGCGGGTGAATCCAGTCGAGTTTGGTTCGCCCTAACTCGTAGGGGAGGACAATCAATTCCTTTATCTCAATGTAATTGTCAACTGAAAGTATCCCCTCAGTCTTCAGCCCAGAAAGCTAAGGTTATAAATCCTCCTCTTAAGGCAATTTCCGCAGAAAAATATCAAGGCATTCCAGGGGCAGATCTTGTTTTTCCCAGTGCAGGAATATATGAGTTGGAAATTAGCGGTACTCCTAAAGCTGGAAGTCAGTTTCAACCATTTAAATTGACTTATACCGTCACGGTTGCGCCTAGTAGGTAATAATTTGCTGGTTGAGAGAAGGCAGGAGGCGGAAGTCACTCATTCGGGCATTCAAGGCGCGATCGTTCATACCACTCTAGCGGTGTTGGCAATTTTGCTGAAGAATAGTGACATACTCCTACACTGATGCTATCGCATACAGTGTAGGCTTCTCAGTGACTCCTGAAGAAAGCATAGGACGTTACCTGAGCTTTAAGAACGGGATGACCCACCGCCCTGTGTTTGATGTTAATGGCTGCATTAC
>JBOFLQ010000217.1:0-13433 GCA_051657945.1 Xenococcaceae cyanobacterium
GACCCGATATACCAAATTCACCCATTACCTCATAACCTAGCGCCTCCATTGCTGAGTTATATTTATCGACTTGAGTAATGTCATTGACTTCAACCAACATGTCAACAATTGGTTTGGCGTAGATCTTAGGAATTGCTGTGCTACCAATGTGATGAACCATCACAACATTTTCGCCTAGCGCTTGGATGACGAGTTTTGATTCGCTCTCAAATTTATGCTGCCAATTTGGATCGTGGGGAAGGACTTCTACTTTTCTCATCTGTCGATATCGAGGATTTTTAGGTATCGATCGCCAATCTTTAATGCGAGCGCGGTTTATTTAGATTTAATTTGGTTTAATGTTCAGACTGTAATCTTAGCTTCTACGTTAGTATAAAAATCGGATGAATCTAACGGAAAAAAACAATGTGCCTTTTTATCGACTGGATATTGTAGGGCATCGACTACACAACTATGAATTAGATCGGAGAGTCGATTTTTGATAAAATTTAAATGTTCTTTTCAAGCAAAAATTTTTACTTGAGACATAATTAGAGAGTTTGATTAATTTAAATACAGCATAATTATAAATTAAAATTTTTAATCATGAAAAATAATAAAATCTCTCTTCTTTGGGAAATTTTATTGGCTTTGTTATCATTTATTTTCTACAAAGTTATGAAATTTCTTATTGGCAATCTCTATACAATTTATTTGTCTCGCGATCGCGAAAAAGCGAACCAATGGCGAGTACTTTCACAAGAGGTGATTGATTCGCCTTTAAGTTTACCAGTATTGATGACTAAAGGGCCGCGTTGGAATACTCATGCTATTATTGGAACTCTTGGGCCATTTGCTGTTAAAAATTATCTCGAATTAGATGTAATTTCTGCTAATAATTCGGCGCGATCGTGGATTGCTATTTTTTATAGTTTTCCTGGCTATGAAACTATAGATACGATCGAATCTAGTCAAGTAAATTCTAATGATAAATGGCATAAAATTCTACTTAAACCAGGAAAATACACGATTGGTTTGAGATATTACGAACGGTTCGATTGCGAAGCACTACCTACGGTAGATCGCGTTGATTTACCTACAATTAAAGTAGATGGTCGAGATTTTGTCGCTGCTACCAATGTTCCTGCGAATGTTAATGACTTTTATTTAGAGCTAGCTAAAAAAAATAATTGGTTTTATTTTTGTTTGCACTATTATATTTTTACAATTTTAAAATTAAAAAACTGGCTACCAAAATCTTTTATTAAAAATGAATATTTACCTGTGGGCGCAACAGATACTGATTTTATTTATAATTTTTTAGATAGCGGACAAGATTTGAAGATCGATATTGATGATTCTGTATTTAACAATTATTTGGTTTATTTTACTTTATACAATCGAGCGAGCTTACCAGTACAATCTATGTCGATCGATCGAGAAGAAACGCTTGTAGATAAAATCGATCGAGATGGGTTTTATTTACTGCGATTGCGTCCTAAATCGACATCGAAAAAACTTGCAGACAATAAAAATATTAATTGGCAAATATTTGATGAAAACAAAGATTGTCAACAATTGAAAATTGGTTGTTAGTAGAAATTTATCTGTGGACTGCATTTAAAACCTCTTTCAAATACTTCCCAGTATGAGATTTCTCATGATTAGCAATCTCTTCAGGCGTTCCTATCGCAATAATTTCTCCACCTCGATCGCCGCCTTCTGGCCCTAAGTCTACCACCCAATCCGAACAACGAATCACATCTAAATTATGTTCGATGACTAAAATTGAATTACCTTTGTCTACCAAACGTTGCAATACATTTAATAAATGATGCACGTCATAGAAAGATAAACCTGTAGTCGGTTCGTCGATTAAATAGAGAGTTTTTCCCGTAGCGCGACGAGATAATTCTGAAGCTAATTTTACTCTCTGCGCTTCACCACCGGATAGAGTTGTCGCTGCTTGACCTAGTTTAATATATCCCAAACCAACATCGATTAAAGTTTGTAAGCGACTTGCTGCGCGAGGAATATTTTGAAAAATTTCTAATGCTTCCTCGACAGTCATATCTAAAACATCGGCGATCGAACGATCTTTATACTTTACTTGTAAGGTTTCGCGGTTGTATCTCGCACCTTTACAAATTTCGCATTGCACGTAAACATCAGGCAAAAAATTCATTTCGATGACGTTTACTCCCTGTCCGCTACAAGCTTCGCAACGTCCGCCTTTAACATTAAAAGAGAATCTACCTGGTTTGTAACCTCTCGCTTTTGCTTCGATCGCTTCGGCAAAAATATCGCGGATGGGATCGAAAAGTCCTGTATAAGTAGCAGGATTCGATCGAGGTGTTCTTCCAATCGGCGATTGATCGATGACGATTACTTTATCGATCGCTTCTAATCCTTCTATTTTTTCCAATCCTTCGGGAAAAGGAGTCTTTTTAGTAAGATGATGTTGCAATGCTGGATGTAAAAGATCTTCGACTAAAGAAGATTTTCCCGATCCAGAAACCCCTGTAATCGAAACTAATTTACCCAGAGGAATTTCAACGTCAATATTTCTCAAATTATTGCGATGACAATTTTTGAGAATTAAAGATTTGCCGTTACCTTGTCTGCGATCGCTGGGAGTTTCAATAACTACACGTCCAGATAAATATGCCCCCGTTAAAGAAGTGGACGATTGCAATAATTTTTCAAAACCACCTTGCATAACGATTTCTCCGCCATGTATTCCCGCTTTCGGCCCAATATCGACTAAATAATCGGCGTTGCGAATGGTTTCTTCATCGTGTTCGACGACAATTAAAGTATTGCCCAAATCTCTCAATTTTTTGAGAGTATTTAACAATCTACCGTTATCCCTTTGATGCAAACCGATACTCGGTTCGTCTAAAACATATAATACTCCCGTCAATCCTGCCCCGATTTGCGTTGCCAAACGAATTCGTTGCGCTTCTCCACCAGAAAGAGTCATGGCGGCGCGATCGAGAGTTAAATAATCTAAACCGACATCGAGTAAAAATTGTAAGCGTGCTTTAATTTCTTTGAGTGCCAACTCACCAATTAATTTTTGACGGGAAGAAAGTTGCAAGCGATCGATCTTCTCCAAACTATCTCGAATCGGTACGCCAGTTAAATCTGTGATACGATATTGTCCCAATCGAACGGCGAGTGTTTCTGGTTTGAGGCGTTTTCCACTACAAACTTCACAGGTGCGATAAACAATATACTGTTCCATTTTCTGTTTGATCGCTTCGGAATTAGTTTCTTGATAATTTCGATCTAGCATCGGAATAACGCCAGCATATTTTTTGTAGTATTCTTGTCGCGAGTCAGACTGGAATAAAAATGGTTCGTCGCTACCGTAGAAAACGATCTGTTTTTGTTCGTCAGTAAGTTTATTCCAGCGAGTATTTAAATCGAATCCATAAGCTTGTCCGAGACTGTAAAGAAGCGATAGATAGTAAGGATTATCTTTTTCCGACCAAGGTGCGATCGCGCTGTGAACTGCTGCTTCTGGATCGGGTACGATTAAATTGGGGGAAAATGTTCGCAAGTTTCCCAAACCGTGACAGTTTGGACATGCACCATAGGGAGAATTAAAGGAAAACAAGCGCGGCGATAGTTCTTCCATTACCGCGCCGTGTTCGGGGCAAGCAAAGTTTTCAGAAAAGACAATATCTTGTGGTTGTTTTTCTGAAGAATTTGTTATCTCTGACGTATCGTTTAGTATTCCGATAATAGCTACGCCATTAGCAAGACGCAAACAAGTTCCAAGAGAATCAGCTACACGTTCTTGAATACCATCTTTTTTAATCAGGCGATCGACAACGACTTCAACATCGTGTTTGTAATTTTTATCCAGTTCGATCGCGTCAGAAAGTTCTCTTACTTCTCCATTGATTCTCACTCTGACGTAACCTTGAGAAGCTAAGCTAGAGAGAAGTTGCTTGTGAGTGCCTTTTTTGCCACGCACTACAGGGGCGAGAATTTGAAATTTGGTGCGATCGGGTAATTCCATGACGCGATCGGTCATTTCATCAATAGTTTGTGGGGCAATATTGCGATCGCAAATCGGACAATGAGGTTCGCCCGCCCGACCGAATAATAATCTCAAATAGTCATAGATTTCGGTAACCGTTCCTACTGTAGAACGAGGATTATGTGAAGTAGACTTTTGATCGATAGAAATTGCAGGACTCAAACCTTCGATCGCATCGACATCGGGTTTATTTAATTGTCCTAAAAATTGACGGGCATAGGCACTAAGAGATTCTACGTAACGACGCTGTCCCTCTGCAAAAATTGTATCGAAAGCAAGGGAAGATTTACCAGATCCAGATACACCTGTAAATACAATCAGGCGATCGCGCGGTAATTCCAGGTCGATATTTTTTAGATTATGTTGTCTCGCACCGCGTATGCGAATCGTATTTTGACTATTGGGTTTCGCGCCATTAGACTGATGAGCGTTTCCGTTGTGAGAAGATGAAGAGTGTGCGACCTCAGCAGATTGAGACATGGAGACAAAGCGTAATCGTTCTTAATGATTGTAGCGTTGTCTCCTGGTTGTGGTGTTAGAAATTGCGATCGCTATAGTTAGTATCTCTTTCAATATTAAAGATGAGCAATAAAATACAGAAAAAAAATACCACAATTACCGATCGCAATCTTAAAGAGCTATAAAATGTTTTTTTAAATTTTTGTTCGCACTTGCCTTATCTTTCGTTCTGAAAAGTCATTTTTAAGCGCGCACCTTTTCCACCATATATATAATATCATAACAAATTGCAACTAGCAAAAAAAATAGTGAATAAATATTATTTTTAGAAAATATCTTCCAAAGAGTTAAAAAATTTGCCATTAATCAGTTACAGGTCTTATTCCAGCTTGTTCGCTTCCTTTAACTGGGTTAAGATTCCATAAAACAACATCTTTTCGTAAAATTTTTACCACTGAATTTCTCCACGCGCCAGACGTTCTTCATATTCTTCTAGGTTAGATAGATAATTAATTAGAAAAATCTGATTCTGTTATTTCTAAAGACTCAGCAAACTGCATTCATAATTGCCATTTTTTACTATCTTGTTTCATTAATAAAAAATCAACAAAATCATTAACTTCTTGGACGAGTGGTTCTGAAAGTTGATTGATTTTAGCGATCGTTTCATCGTGTACTGTCATATTTATTTCCCCAAGATTTTGTAACTAAGATCTTGCACCATTGTCATCGACCGTCAGCGATTGAAATCGCTGCCTAATATACAAAGTCGTCTCAAGACGACTAGACTGAAATTTTAGCCATTAAAATGGACTTAATGTATGAGACTCTTAATTGATTCTAGGATCGGCTGTTGCAACTGATGCAAAATCTCAGTTTTCTGAAATATTGAAGTCAAATATTACGATTGAGACAAATTATTTTTTGTTATTAGCCTATTCTTATACGATCTTAGCTTTAACTTATATCTATGGATTGAGAAAAGCGATCGCAAACCCCTAATTTAGATCGAGCGATCGCACATTTTATCGATAGAACTTGCAGGACTCAAACCTTCAATTGCATCGACATCGGGTTTATTTAATTGTCCCAAAATTGACGGGCGTAAGCACTGAGAGATTCGACACGAGATTCTAAATCGCGAAAGATCGAGATCTCACCTACAAATAATCAGACAAAGATGACATCGTTTGCAATGTTTAGGTTAGCTAATGGTACATCTACTATAAAAGCAATTACGTCGCCAGGATGATTATTTTCAGTGATTTTAATATCCGTCGTAGCAGAACCGAAAGCTGCCTCTAAAGCAAATGTGTAGTTACCTGCCGCACCAGCCAATTGAATTTTATCTATTCCAGGTTGAAATACGTCTAGCTCGCTTCCTATGACAGCATAATTTACTTGACCTTGAGCATTGGCAGGATCTAAATAAAACACCTTGCCCGTCTCGCCCAAAATAAAGGTGTCAGAATCAGCACCACCTAATAAGGTATCAAGTCCTATTCCGTTTGGATCGTGGGCATTTAATATATCTGTTCCACTTCCACCTACTAATATATCGTTGCCAGCACCACCAAATAATTCATCTTTGCCTTGCCAACCTTGAAGTAAATCGTTGTCAGCTTCGCCAAAGAGTTTGTCATCTCCCCATCCACCATCGAGAGTATCCCTGCTGCCACCTCCTTGAAGTCGATCGTCACCATCATCTCCGAATATCAAATCGTCCGCATTGCCTCCCGTAATATTATCTGCACCATTGTAGCCATGGGCTATAAGAGGATTAGGATTATTCAGTATGTAGGGAGGGTCGTCCCCATTTGTTCCTTCGTAAATTTCGTAGATTTTTCCGCCGTAGTTTGCAGTAACCATAAATCAAACCTCCTTTTACTCTCTCAGCCAAGCGTTGTTAACTTAAGGTGAGAAATTTAAGCAGCGCAATTTTGTAGAGCGAAGATGATTTTCGATCTTTTATTAAGCATCTTAAATAGACAAAAGCACTCAATCTTTGCTTTAGAAACGCATCATGCTCGTACTCTCACCAATCTAAGGAAAGGTATTTTTAATCGATCGTTAATCTTTCTAGTTTTTCAATGTCAATTACGCTAAAGTTCGATCGAAACTTTCAGCGATCGTTGCGATAATTAATTCTCTCTTTAATCTCGCAAAACCATACTTTCAAAAGATACTATTAACAACAACAGAGAGCGATTTTTATTTATTTGCATCGTCAAAAATGAAAAATCGGCTTTTTTGTAGCTTTTAGTAGTTTGTTGTGTCGATAAGGTTATGACTAACTCTAAATTTAACCTCTTTCTAACTTCCTACTTGTTCTTAAAAAGAAAATTAAATCATTTTGCTTTTAAGAAAAGCTTTTTTGAAAGGATAGATATAATCTTAAATTGAACTAAGATTGACAATTTTTTAGACTTTATTACGACTTAAAAGATATATTGTCTTAGTACCTTGTCCTTACAACTCAATTATATGTATTTCTTCTCAAACGAAGATAAATTTGAGTTTGCTTCTTAATGAAAATTGACGATCGATAATTGGAAATTTGCTTAGTAATTTAAGTCACTATTTAGTTTTATATAATACTTTTTAAATTCGTTCGCGATCGAGGTCGTACCAACATAACAATTCTGGCAACAATACAGAGTTTATTTAATGGAGTTAAACAAAAAAAATGTCCTTTTTATGGTTTTTTCTATCCTCAATATTTAGAGCAATTAGAACTAAATGAAGTTGTAGATATATTAGAGAGACAAGATATAGAGCTTGCACTTCAAAAAGAATTTGCTTTGCGTAAATAAAAGCAATCTGAAAAAGCAAATAATATTTTCGATCGCATCATAGAAAAAAATTCAGACGATAATTCAGCTTGGTATAGCAGTGGTGTTATTTTAGATATTTTAGTTAGAATGGTAAGCGATCGAGTCGCCCTGAATTTCAAATTCCTCTAAGATTTTTAAACACTGCTGTACGCTATAAACAAACAAAAAGCAATCTCCTTTCGGTCGTGCGAAGCCATCGAAGAACGTAATTTGCTAGAACCTTTGCTCAAACCAGAACAATAAAAAATCTACTAAGACTTGAGTACCGCGATCGATGCTAGCAAACACTAATGATGTTATCAAAAATTTAGCTCTAATTGGTGGTGGTCATTCTCACGCGATCGCCTTAAAACTTTTTGGCAGCAAACCGATTCCGAGCGTGCGTTTAATTTTAATTACCGATGTAGCAAAAACACCTTATTCTGGAATGTTACCAGGTCATGTTGCAGGTTTTTACAGCTACGATGAAACTCATATCGATTTGTGTCGTCTCGCTCGGAGTGCTGGTGCAGAATTATATTTAGATAAAGCGATCGGATTAGATTTAGAAAAAAATCTGGTTATTTGTAAGCATCGTCAACCAGTTAGTTTCGATTATCTGTCGATCGACATTGGTAGCACACCCGCCACAGCATCAATTCCTGGTGCAAATCTTTATGCTATCCCTGCAAAACCAGTCCCTCAGTTTTTAGATGCTTGGAATCAAATTATCGATCGAGCTATCGAACAACCAGAAAAACAAATCGCGATTGCGATCGTTGGTGGTGGTGCGGGAGGTGTAGAATTGGCTTTTAATATGCAATCTCGCTTGCAAAAGATACTTACTAAAACCGATCTTCTCTCAATTGATTTACTTCATCGCGGCGAAAAATTATTACCAAAACACAACGATCGCGTCAGTAAACAAGTAGAGAAAATTGCGCTCGACAGAGGAATTCAATTACATTTAAAAGAAGCGATCGCGTCTGTATCGGCTGACAAAATTAATTGTCAATCTGGATTAACAGTCGAGGCTGACTATATTTTTTGGGTGACGCAAGCGTCTGCACCCACTTGGATTAAAGAATCTGGATTGGCTACCGACGATCGCGGTTTTATTTTGGTTGGCGATACACTTCAATCAGTTTCTCATGCTCATGTTTTTGCTGTAGGCGATATTGCTACTATGCAAGATCGCCTTATTCCCAAAGCAGGAGTATTTGCCGTGCGTCAAGGAAAACCGTTATTTACTAACTGGGAAAGATCGATCGCAAAAAAACCCCTTCAGCTATATATCCCACAAAAAAGATATTTGTCTTTAATTGGTACTGGAGATAAAAATGCGATCGCGAATTGGGGGAAATTAGCTTGGCGATCGCCCTTACTTTGGTATTGGAAAGATTGGATCGATCGCCGTTTCATGAATATGTTTAGCTAATATCATGTCTTGCTTAAGAGCCATGGTATCGATGGGGGAAGGCAGAGGGCAGAGGGCAGAGGGCAGAGGGCATTATGAGGAAATAAGAAAGAAGGAATAAGTTTATAGTAAGCATTTAACTCGACATGAAATAAAAAGTCAATTAAAAGAAGGCAGGAGGCGATTTGGTCAGAGGGCAGAAGGAAGTTCTACTCAGGTTAATGGTACGAATCAGGGTTTGGAAGAAGCGGCTGTTAACCTTCTGCACGTCACGCCTCCTGCCCTCTGCCTTAAGGGCGAAGCCCGTTAAAATCCAAAACCGTTGCCTTTGTCTCTACTGATTTTTGTTGCCATTTTTCTAAATACATTCCTAATCCTATTTTGCCAGCTTTGCTCGTTTGCCCAAATAATTGGAGTACCAGCTTTAACTAAAGAAGATGCTGGACTCCAATAATAGATCGAAATTAGTTTGCGACTGCATTCTGGTGGACAAGACAAGCGATTTGGTACGCCGTGCAGAGTTTCTGAGGTAGTCGGAAAAATCAACGAACGATTGAAATTGGGAGCATAACTAACTCGATTAGCTCGATCGCTATGATGCCAAAGTTCTAGATCGCCTCCCCAATCAGCATTCCAGTCTCTATTCAAATAGATAAGCAGGTTAACACGACGAATCAAAGGTAAGGTAGGATGTTTGGTATAATCTGCATGTACGTCTAGCCAACCGTCTCGATACATTTCGTGCAACCCAGCGCCAAAAAATAGAGGATCGGGTACTAGGTCGTCAATGCCTGTAATCTTTTTTATCTCGTTAATAAATTCAGCGGAGTTAAGCCAAAGACAGAAGAGTTGGGTAAACATCGACAACCCTGCAATTCCCCGCGAGGTTGCCTTTAATTCATGTATGGTATCCCAGCCAATCCAGTCTCTATTGTCAGCTTGTGGAAATTCAGCCACAACTCGATCGAGTATTTCAGGGGCAAAGAGATCCTCAATCGCTAAATGAGAATAAGGCTGAGGCGAAGAATAGTCTTTTTGGAAAGATTCTGAGTTATTGCGGAGTCGAGCGATCGAATTTGTAAATAAGTCTAAATCTACCAAGTTTTGACTTGCGTCAATTTTAAGAAGATCTGTCTGCATTTTATATCTTGGAAAAAGTAATTTTTTTAGATCGATCGTACTTACGCAAATCGAGCGTAAATTATACATATTTGGTGCGTAAGTTTCGATCGGATAAGATTGCGCTTAAAGATTAGCTGGTGCGTAAATTTGGGCAATCTTGTCTCTGTAAACATCGCGATCGCCGCCAGCAACATCGATTACCCTTCTATTTGCCCAATCTGTCAAAATAGCAAGACAAGCAATTCTTTCATCCATTGGTAGGGGAAGACGCAGAATTGCCGATAAATACTCTTGAAAAGTGACAATACCTTTGTGGAGAAAGGGATTTTTGGCTTTGGTGTCGAACCATTTTAATTTGGTTGGGTTGTCGTGAATTGAAGCCATATAGGATTCGGGATGACTGCGACGACAAAACAGACGTTCTTTAGTGTAAGCAATATTGCCCTGTAGCAACATTTCGGCTGTTAAATTGCGATCGGAACCGACATAACTGCCATATAATTTAGTTTTGTCGATAAATTCGCTTCTCATCAAGGCGAAAGGTTCGGTAAAATGCCTCACCCATAAAATGCGCCAAAATCTATCTCTAGGACGTTTTCCGTCCAATCTAATGTCATAATCGTAAGTACCAGTTTTATTGTCTTGTGGATCGATTTCGTAGGCTGGACTGTGAGCGATCGCCAGCGTTGGATCTTCCTCTAGCAATTGCACGCACTGACGCAAATAGTCTGGTTCTAACATATCGTCATGTGCTGCCCATTTAAAATAGGTTGAATCTATTTGTTTAAAGACAAAATTATGATTCGGTGCAGCGCCCAAATTTTCGGAATGTCGATAATAGATGATGCGGTTATCTTTTTTTAAGTATTCTCGACAAATTTCTTCGGTTGCATCCGTTGAAGCATTATCGCCAATGATGATGCAGAAATTCGTAAAGGTTTGCGCCCTGATTGAATCTAATGCTTTACTGATATAGTTCGCTCCATTATATACAGGCAAACCGATCGCCACACGCGAATTATTCATATTTTCAGTTTGAAAACTTGTTTGATTCTTACTAAATTATTCATGTTTTTAGTCAAGACATTCATGTTTTTTTGTTGAAGTATAAATAAATTTTTCTTAAAGAATTGATTTGTTTTTCATGAAGTATAAATCGTGCGCGTGCTTTTATTCTCGATCGGCTTGTGGTAATGGTATAAGTATGTATTTTTTAAATTTTATTATTGGTGCTTTTTAATTGGCTAGTTGAACCACTGCAATTAGAATTTATGCGTAATGCACTTGCGATCGGATTCTTTTTGGGAATTATTAGTGCTGTAGCGGGTAGCTATCTAATTGTGCAACAGATGAGCATGATGGCAGGAGAAATCGCTCATGCGGTTTTTCCTGGAATTGTCTTAGCTAATTTTTTTGGCTTAAATTTATTGTTTGGTGCTTTTTTATCTGGGTTAGTCAGTGCTTTATTAGTTGGAATTATTACTACGCGATCGCGCATTAAAACTGACTCGGCGATGGCATTAACTTTAACTAGTTTTTTAGGGTTAGGAATTTTATTAATAGAAATATTACAAACTAAGGAAATCGATCTTAGTAGTATTCTTTTTGGCGATATTTTAGAAGTTAGCACGACTGATGTTTGGCAAACAGGTTTAATTACTATAATGATTTTAGTTATTACTCGAATTTTTTATCGAGAATTACTTTTTTATACTTTTAATCCTGAAGGTGCTAAAGCTTACGGATTGCCTACCGAGCTTATTTATTTTGGCTTACTTAGTGCGATCGCTATAACTATAGTTATTAGTATTAAAACTATAGGAATACTTCTAGTAACTGCTCTTTTAATTGGGCCAGCTATTACGGCTTATTTATTAGTTAATGAATTACATCATATGATGATTTTGGGTTCATTTATTGGTGTTATTTCTATTTGGTTTGGTATGTATTTTAGTTATTATCTAGATGTTCCTTCTGGAGCGGCTATTGTCATTATAATTATTTGTGTTTTTTCGCTCGCGTTACTATTTAGCAAAGAAGCAGGAGTTTTAAAATTTTGGAAAAAAGTTACCGATATATTTAAGAAAATGAGTCCGCAGATAAACACAGATAAACACAGATAATCAAAAAAATATTATTTTTGACTGAGTAGTAAAAAACTAAAAAATAACAACTAGTAACCACAATGATGCATGGTTTTATTCCTCCAAAACGTTATTTTCCTTATCTAACTTGGACGGAAATTCAGGAAATGCCCGACAAGGAAAATGTTGTGATTATTCAACCGATCGGCGCGATCGAACAACATGGCCCTCATTTACCGATTGTGGTGGATTGTGCGATTAGCATGGGAGTATTGGGGGTGGCGTTGGAAAAATTAGAAGCAAACATTCCTAGTTATGCTCTTCCTTGTCTGTATTACGGTAAATCTAACGAACACTGGCATTTTCCTGGGACGATAACCCTTAGCGCTCAAACTCTGCTTGCAGTGATAATGGAAATGGCAGATAGTATTTATCGGGCGGGTTTTCGCAAGCTAGTTTTGATGAATTCTCATGGCGGACAGCCCCAAGTTATGGAAATTGCGGCGCGGGATTTACACCAGAAATATGGAGATTTATTAGTGTTTCCTTTTTTTACTTGGCGAGTTCCCCACATTACGAAAGATTTACTAACAGACAAAGAAAAAGAATTTGGTATTCATGCTGGCGATGCCGAAACTAGTATCATGCTATCTTTGCTGCCAGAACAAGTCAAAATGGATAAAGCGGTTTGTGAGTTTCCTTATGGTTTGCCATTCGATAGTTTATTGACGATGGAGGGGAAACTTCCTTTTGCATGGTTGACTAACGAAATCAGCACTAGCGGCGTGTTGGGCGATGCTACAATCGCCACTAAAGAGAAAGGCGATCGCATTCTAGAATCTGTTTCTGATGGTTGGGTAAAAGTTATTAAAGATGTTTATAAATTTAGTCAGCCAAATATAAATTAGCGAATCACAAGTCTTTTAAATTCTAAACTCCCTGTTGCCTGTTTCCTGTTTCACATGAGAAATAAACAAAACAATTCGAGCAAACTAATTGGACGCGCTATTGTTATTGGTGGTAGCATCGCTGGACTATTAAGCGCTCGTGTATTAGCAGATCGCTTTGAAACGGTAACAGTTATCGACAGAGATAAACTACCCGATCGACCAGAAGCACGTCGAGGTGTTCCTCAATCCGTCCAACCTCACGTTTTATTGACAAAAGGTTATAGAATCTTCAAAGAATTATTTCCCGACATCGATCGCCAATTAATCGATCGCGGCGCTCATCAAATCGATTGGGTTAGAGAATTTTACTTTCATTCGAGAAGTAGTTGGAGTGCTAACACCAAGTCTGACGAACTCTCATCTTCTGATGTTAGCTCTTTTACGTGCAGTCGTCCTTTATTAGAATGGACGATTCGCCAACAACGTCTGCGCGGGTGTCCCCAGTCTCAGCAGTCAACGGCGGACTGGGGAGGGTGCTTCGCGGCGATGAAACGAAGTGGAATCGCCAAATTAACTTGTAGGTGAGTCCACAGGCTGGATATACTTTTTGAGCCGTTC
>JBOFLQ010000218.1:0-14864 GCA_051657945.1 Xenococcaceae cyanobacterium
ATTCTTCTACACCCCAGGCTAACATGGACATCGAGTAAGCCATGGGCAAACCGAATTTCATATGATCGCCAGCATCGTAGTAACCGCCACTGAGATCTTTGCCAACATCTTTACCATCGTTTAAACCAGTATCAGAACGGTAGTCGATGCGGTTATCATTTGCTAAGTCGCCAGAACGTTGTGTTTCGTAGAATAAATAGGATTTTTGTAGTGCTTCGCCGTATTTAAATTGTCCAGATCCTTCGGGGTTGCTATTGTTGAGAGGTTGAGTAATTGGTGTCTCGATCGTAGGTTGAGTAATTGGTGTCCCGATTGTAGGTTGAGTAATTGATTGCGTTTCGCCGTTTTCAAGAGCAAAGTTGTTGTAAACAAAGTTGCTAGGGGTTTCAGTGCTGTTACCTTCAGCTTTAAAAGCAAAAGAGTAGGTTTTAGGAGCTGTTTCGTCAGCATTCCACCAGTTATCTTTAATTACATAGTGGTTTCCATCTTGACTAACGATTTCTGCGCCATAGATTTCGGTAATTTGGAAAGGAGCAACAAATTCAAATGTTGCTTCGCCATCAATGGGTCGATCGCCATATTCAAGGCTAATTTCCGAGACGAAACCGCCGTCCCAGTTGTTAATGATTTCGTATTTAAGAGATTTGATGGGGTTGGTGTTAGTAGTCATAATTCTTTTCGCTCACTAGTACAAATGTTTTATAAATGGACGCAAAATTCCGCTCTGTCAGTGCCTTATTGTTTTTTTTTGTTTTGCATCTGGCAGTTATGGGTTGACCGAATTTGTTAGGTGTTAGTTAAATTTGTTTCGGTCGTTTATTTGCTTTGTTTGATTTCCATGTCTCAGTTATAAATTGACTGACACCCCCAAAGAAGCGATCTGAGTCAATGCATGGGTTTGATTGTTGTCACTAATAGAATGCGATTGCGATCCGCGCATGTGAAACGATCGCTTCTATCTCAGTCCACTACAAGTCAATAGTCTATATTGGAGTCGTCATGAGTTTACTTTATTAACTATTGCGATACAGTAGAGAGTTTCAAATTGCCTTCGAGATAGTAGATAAGTTTTTACTCCTCGCATTTCTAATAAGAAGAACCAACTTATATTGGAGTCGTTATGACTTCACTTAAAAACTGTTGCGTTAACAGAAGAAATTTGTTGTCGTAGTTTAGCGATCGAATAGAAGCAATGACCGAGTTGCTCTTTTCTCGATTCAGATTAGAAATTAACAGTTTATATTGGAGTCGTTATGACTTCACTTAAAAACCGTTGCGTTAACGAAAGAAATTTGTTGTCGTAGCTTGGCGATCGAATAGAAGCAATGACCGAGTTGCTCTTTTCTCAATAAAACCGTTGCGTTAACGGAAGAAATTTGTTGTCGTAGCTTAGCGATCGCGAGTTTTTGCGACAAGGCGATCGAAATACCAGTTAAGCAGAGGTGTGATTGCGCTATGTAATACACTCAAAGCTTTCATTTCCAATCCTGGTGCGATCGCGAACTTATTTTTGATAATTCCTTTAATAATTTCTGCTGCTACGCCTTCGGCAGTCCAAGTTTGAGCAGATCCAGTAATCATTTTGGTTTCTGCTGGTTTAGTCTTATTTTCTTCTTCTAATTGCGGCGTATCCGTATCGGGTGGATAGACGACAGAAACCTTAATTCCCAATGGCTTTAATTCTCCACGCAGAGACTCAGCCAAACCTCTAATTGCAAATTTCGTGGGACTATAAGCAGTGTATCCGAAGATGCCGATCGAGCCAGCGCCAGAAGAAATTAAAACGATATGACCGCTTTTTTGTTTTTCCATTGCTGGCAAAACAGCTTTGATGCTGTAGAGAGTGCCAAAATAATTAATTGCCATCGATCGCTCGAAGATTTCCATAGGTATTTCTTGAAAATAACCAGGACGGGCAATTCCCGCACAAGCAATGAATATATCTATCGTTCCTAACTGTTCGATCGCAATATGTATAGCTGTTTCAACGGCAATGCGATCGGATACATCGGCAGCGATCGCATTTATTTGTTGAGTTCGATCGATTCTGTCTGCTTCAATTTCCAGTTTTGCTGTTTCTAATTTATCGCGATCGCGAGCAATAATGGTAACATTCGCGCCTTGACTGACTAGTAGTTTAGCTGTCGCTTTACCAATACCACTCGATCCGCCAGTAACAAGGGCGTGCTTGTTGTGAAATTTCATCATTTTTACAGCTAAAACAATTATCTGCAAGGCGATCGGTGTCCAAATCTAGGATAAACTTTAGTTTGCATTTATGCCTCAAACTTGTGAATGTATTGTACAAGTTATGTAAACATGGATAATGCTATAATTTGGTACAAATATACTGTTTAGATGATGAGTTACAGGCTAAAATTTATAGACTTATTTGCTGGTTTAGGAGGAATGAGATTAGGTTTAGAAGAAGCTGCTAGATCTATTGGAATTGAAACAGAATGTGTTTTGACATCAGAAATTAAACCTTTTGCCATTAAAACTTATCAAGAAAATTTTAGTGAATCTCATATCAAAGGAGATATTACACAAATTTCATCTCAATCTATTCCCGATTTTGATGTACTTTTAGCAGGATTTCCATGTCAACCTTTCAGTAATGCAGGAACAAGACAAGGTTTTTTGGATACTAGAGGCACTTTGTTTTTTGAAATTGAGAGAATTTTAAAAGACAAACAACCGTTTGGTTTTTTGTTAGAAAATGTAGAAGGATTGGTCGAACACGATCGAGGAAAAACACTAATTACTATTTTAAATAAATTAGAAAAATTAGATTATCAAGTAGCATGGAAAGTTTTAAACGCTAAAGAATTTGAAATTCCTCAAGATAGAAAAAGAATTTATATAGTTGGAACTAAAAATTATTCAATTTCTTTAAAATTTCCAAAAAATCCACCAACCAACTTATTAAATATTCTTCAAAAAGGTCAGCCTTTCTTAGAAAGTGATTTGATCCAAAAAATACTATCTCATTATCCTATTGAAAAACTATACGGAAAAGCTATTAAAGACAAAAGAGGAGGAAGCGAAAACATACATAGTTGGGATATAGAATTAAAAGGTATTGTTACCGCTCCTCAAAAAGAACTTTTAAACTTACTGCTTAAAGAAAGAAGAAAAAAAATTTGGGCAGAAAAAAAAGGTATTCAATGGATGGATGGAATGCCACTAACTTTAAATGAAATTAGTAGTTTTTATAATCCTAATACTTTGTTTGAATATAACAATTTACAAGAAATGCTTGACGATCTGGTTGCTAAAGGTTACTTAAGATTTGAACATCCAAAAGATTTAATAGAAAATATCACTAAAACTGGAAAAGTTATCAAAAAAAGAGAATATCGTTATGATTTACCGAAAGGATACAATATTGTTGTTGGTAAACTCAGTTTTGAAATTAACAAAATACTTGACCCTTACGATATTGCACCAACACTAGTAGCTACAGATATGAGTAGGATAGCAGTTGTTGATGGTAATGGGTTAAGAACATTAACAATAAGAGAAGGATTGAGATTATTTGGATTTCCAGAATATTATTGTATGAATATACCTATTCAAAAAGCTTTCGATTTATTAGGTAATACAGTAGTTGTTCCTGTAGTAAAAGCAATAGCGGAAAGAATAATTTCTCAACAGTTAATTTCAATCCCAAATCAAGACTATAAACTTTCTCCTGTGTGTTCTAAGTAATTTTCTTGGACTCGTTCAAACCAATCTATACTTCTATTCATAGTTGTTGGATATTGCATTAATGTACTATACAAAGCTAAAACAAATTCTTTTCTACTACTAAAAGGTTTAAACTTTGCGCGTTCAGAGTACCATAAAACAGGTCTTATATTATAAATAACATCTTGTTTTACTTGACATTTTACTGGATACTTATCTGATTGACCTGTAATTTGCCAAATTTTTTTTATCCAAAAATTTAGAATTTTAAATTTAGAATTTTTTAATTCATATGCAAATATTAAATAATCTGCATTTAAACGATAAGCTTGAGAGCGCAAGGATCTACAATAAGCTTCAAAATTGGCGACATCAAAACTAGGTGAATTGTTGAAGTCAAATGTTTTTATTTCTAATAAACTTTTTTGGTTTGATTCAGGATCTAATATAAAATCTGGAAATTCTTGAGAATTTGATACTTTTCTAAATTTAATTCCTTTTGAATTCATCCATTTTGCAAGCCACTCTTGAAACAAATCACCAATAGCATCATTATTATTTATTTCTACAGATACATTAAGAAAAGTAAAAGCTATTTGTCCTTCGCTGGCTGTAATTTCGTCTGCAATTAAAAGATTGTAAATATCGCTAGCACTATAAAACATAACTTAGAGCAAACCAGTATAAATAAATAGCAAATGTCCTAATCTAGAAAGTTCCCTATTTGCTAGTAATTATTTACCTATAGTTGGCTCAAATTTATATAAAATTAAGTTTGAGCTAGCGATGTCTAACGACTCGGCTTACGCCTACGCCAACAAAGCTCAAACAGCCAAAAATTTTTGAATTACGTCTTGACTCAGTTCGCTAGTAGCACCAGAAGCGACAATGCTGCCTTTTTGCATGGCGTAGTATTTATCTGCTCGACGCACGAAATGTAAATGTTGTTCTACCAACAGTACAGAAATTCCTGTCGCCTGAATAATCCGTTCGATCGCAGCTTCAATTTCTAAAATAATTGAAGGTTGGATTCCTTCGGTTGGCTCATCTAAGACGAGTAACTGAGGTTTACCCATTAAAGCGCGTGCGATCGCTAGTTGTTGTTGTTGTCCGCCACTTAAATCTCCTCCCATCCTAGATAGCATGTTTTTAAGAACGGGAAATAACTGAAAAATTTCTTCGGGAATTTCTTTTTTATTTTTTCTACCATGGGGAAGTGCTTCTAAACCTAGCAACAGATTATCTTTAACTGTCAGACGAGGAATAATTTCTCGCCCTTGGGGAACATAACCAATTCCCATTCTCGCTCGCTTATTGGTAGCTAAACTAGTAATATCTCGATCGTCAAAAACGATCTTTCCGCCACGAGATTTTAACAACCCCATAATTGTTTTAAGTAGGGTGGTTTTTCCTACTCCATTACGTCCGATCAAACAAATCATTTGTCCTCGCGGTACGTTCAAATCGACATTACGAAGAATGTGGCTTTCGCCATAGTAAACATTAAGATTAGAAATATTTAGCATAATTAGGGAGTAGGGGTTAGGGGCTAGGGGCTAGGGTTTGAAGCTGTAAACAAAAATCTCCTCATTTCTATCTAAATCTGTTCTTTATTCTTCTTGTTTTCCTAAATAAACTTCAATGACGCGGGGATCGTTTTGCACTTCATCCATCGTTCCTTCACAAAGAATAGAGCCTTGATGCAGTACGGTTACTTTACGAGCAATTTGTCTGACAAATTCCATATCGTGTTCGATCACGATAATAGAATGATTTTCTGCCAAAGCTAGAAGTAATGCACCAACATTTTCTGTCTCTTCATCGGTTAAACCAGCAACTGGTTCGTCTACTAATAATAAATCTGGTGATTGTGCTACTAACATACCGATTTCTAATCTCTGTTTTTCGCCATGAGAAAGTAAATTAGCTTTAAAATTAGCTTTAGCTTCTAAGCCGATCGTTTCTAGCAAACCCCCAACTTGCCTTTTTTCTGCATCGGAAGCTTTGGCAAACAAAGTAGGAAAAACTTTCTTTTTGGTATTGCAAGCTAAGTCTAGATTTTCTCTTGCGGTCAGGTTTAGATAGACTCTAGGCGTTTGAAATTTACGACCGACTCCCAAACGAGCAACTTCATCTTCCGATCGCTTTTTGATATCCAATCCTTTGAATAAAACTTGTCCTTCGGTGGGCTGGGTTTTTCCTGTAATTAAGTCAAGAAAGGTGGTTTTTCCCGCACCATTTGGGCCGATTATTACTCGCAATTCACCAGTGTCTATACTAAAATTTAACTGATTAATTGCTTTAAAACCATCAAAACTTACTGTTAAATTTCTCGTTTCTACAATTTTCATATTTGATAGTTTATAGTTCATAGTTCATAGTTCATGGCAACTTAATATCTATTGCCCGTTGCCCTATTGCCTATTGCCTTAATTAAATTCTTCTCTTTCTTTTTGTACTTCTGGGTCTTCTTCTAAACTAGGATAAGTAACTGCTTGCTTGGGTATATTAAAGAGCGATCGCAAGTCGTCTAGTGCGCGAAAACGCAGCCAACCAATAATTCCATCTGGCAGTACGGTAACAACTATTAAAAACAGCGCTCCTTGAAAAAATACCCAAAAATCTGGAAATTTTTCACTTAAAAAAGTTTGAGCGAATCTAACTAGCAAAGTACCGATAATTGCTCCAATTAATGTTGCTCTACCGCCCACAGCTACCCAAATTACCATTTCGATCGAAAAGGCTACCCCCATTGATGTACTGGGAGTGATAATCCCGTTTTGAGCGGTATAAAGCGCTCCAGCTAATCCTGCTAGCGCTCCCGAAATGGCAAAAACTAGTACTTTATAACCAGTAGGATTGTAGCCTGTGAAACGCACGCGATTTTCATCGTCACGAATCGCCACCAATAACCTACCAAAACGTCCGCTAGTTAAATATCGACATAAAAAATAAGTCAGTATTAAAATGACGATCGTCAGAATATAGAATGTTCGTTGAGCTGGCTGAGAACTAACTTCTATCCCAAAAATTTGGTCTGTATCTATTTTTAGACCGTTAGTTCCATTAATTAGTTTTTGTTGACCGTTAAAGAAATTTAAGAAAACCAATAATGCTGCTTGAGTCAATATTGAAAAATACACCCCTTTAATGCGGTTGCGAAAAACTAAATAACCGAGTATTGCAGCTACAAGCATCGGTACAAAAACAATTGCCAATACTGTTATTGGAAAAGAATTAAAAGGTTGCCAAAACCAAGGTAGTTGGTTTACTCCATACAAACTGAAAAAATCTGGTAATTCGCCTTTGGGTTGTAACTGAGTATGCATTGCCAACCCGTAACCACCGAGGGCAAAAAAGATGCCATGCCCCAAACTGAGTAACCCCGTAAAACCCCAAATAAGGTCAATTCCCAAAGCGACGATCGCTAATGCTAAAATCCGTCCCAACAATTTGAGACGAAAAACTGGCAGTAGTAGTGGCATTACTACTGCCAACACGAGGACGATCGCTGCAACTATGGCAATTTCAATTACTAATTGTTGTCGCTTATTTTTTTTTATAAATTTGGGTAGATCTTGAGTCATAGAATTTAATTAAGGGAATAGGGAATAGGGAAAAGTCATAAGTAATTATCCGATGTTCGGTGCAGCGATGCCCGTTGCCCGATGCCCTTTTCCCAATGAACTATGAACAAATTTACAATTCAGCAGTACGACCTTTTTGAGGAAAAATGCCTGAAGGTTTGACTTGCAAAAAGGCAATAATTAAAGCGAATACCATTACTTTTGCCATACTGGCTGTAGCAAAAAAAGTAAAAAAGTCCGTCAGAGGCTGTAATGATGGAAGTGAAGATGAAATTAAACCTAAAGTACCCGAACCGATTAAATAACTAATCGTACCGATCGCACCTGCTGCAATAATCGTTCCTAGAAAGTTACCAACTCCACCGACAACCACTACCATAAAAGTATCAACTATATAATTTTGTCCGACATTAGGGCCGACCGAACCGAGCAAACTAATCGCTACACCAGCAATACCAGCCAAACCCGAACCGATCGCAAAGGTAATACCGTCTATTGTTTCGGTGGGAATACCCAAGCAAGCGCTCATGCTTCGATTTTGGGTAACGGCGCGAATTCGCAAACCCCAATTAGAGCGTTGTAGGAAAAGATAAGTACCAATTAAACAAATAGCAGTCAAAGCAATGATGAACAGTCGTGCGGCAGGCAGTTGCAAACCACCTATAGATACGCTTCCTGTCATCCAACTCGGTGGTGTTACATTTACATTTCTAGCACCAAACCAAGGCTTGGCGATCGCTGAAATTGTATCTTTGTTTAAGGCTGCGTTAACAGAAAGCGCGATCGCTAAAGACAATAAAAAAAGAATGGCTGTTGTCAGTTTACCGATACTAGACCAGTTGGAAAGACGACTCAGCAGCGATCGCGGTACTAAAAATAACAAACAAAAAATGCCGACACTAATTATCATTGCCCAATTAGCACTACGGACGAACTGCTGTAAAATTAAACTCACTCCCCAAGTTGCTAAAAGTGTTTCTAACGGTCGTCCGTAAAGATGGCGAATTAACCCTTTTTCTAATAGCAGTCCGATTAAAGCTGTGACGATAAAGGCGATCGGAATTGCCAAAATAAAATAAATAGGTAGCAGTGCGCCACCTAAAAAAGATTTAGCGATATTCTGCACCACAAAAGTAGTGTATGCACCAATCATCATTAATTCGCCGTGGGCGAGATTGATGACTCCCATCAATCCAAAGACAATGGCTAGTCCTAAAGCAGCAATTAGCAATACCGAACCGATGCTAACGCCATTAAAAATTCCTTCAATTAATTGCAGCACTTTAACTTTCTTGGTTTAGAGTACAAAACGATCGATCTTATAAAATGAGTTTTTCCCATCTCAGCTATCTGTTAAAAACCGAACTCTTCGACCGATAAAAAAGTGCGCTCGACAGTCTTTGCTACCAATCGAAGCACTTTCACTGTTTAAATTCTGAATCAAAAATTACTAATAACAATTTGTAATTTGTAATTTGTAATGTTAAATTTCCTTAATTAAAAAATAGTCAGTCGATCGAATGGATAGTCAAAAAGGCGCTCGAGAAAATAATAAAAAAAAGAAGTGTGAGGAGAAACAAATAAAAACTATCAATTTTAAATTGCTTAGTTTTAGAAGGTACAGATGATAACTTCTAACTTAGATCTTGTATTTTCCACCTTTGTTCGAATCGCTCCAATCACAAGCAAAACCTTTGGTATCGGGTACGTACTGATTCCAAGGTAATGGTTGAACTGGTTTGTCGCTAGCAAAAACAATCTTGAATTGACCATCTGGTTGAACTTCACCGATACGCACAGTCTTGTAGATGTGATGGCTGGCATCCATAGTTACTAATCCTTCTGGTGCTGCCAATTTCTGTCCGATCGCGGCGGTGCGAACGGCTTCTAAGTCGGTAGTTTTTGCTTGTTCTACTGCTTGCTTCCAGAGATATACCATGATGTAAGCAGCTTCCATCGGATCGTTAGTAACGCGATCGGCACCGTATTCTTTTTTAAATGCCTCAACAAATTTTTTGTTTTCAGGCGTATCGACAGATTGGAAATAATTCCAAGAAGCATAGTGACCGACTAAATAATCTGCCCCAATCTGTCTAACTTCTTCTTCAGCAATACTCACCGACATAACAGGATATTTATCTGGTGTTAATCCCGCGCCTTTAAGTTGTTTGAAGAAAGCGACGTTACTATCCCCATTAAGCGTGTTAAAAATAACTCCACCTTGTGGCAGAGCTTGCCTAATTTTGGTGATAATAGCCGTAACTTCGGTATTTCCTAAAGGTAAATAGTCCTCACCGACTGTTTTACCACCCTTAGCTTTAAGTTGTTCTTTGATAATTGTGTTAGCAGTACGCGGGAAAACGTAGTCCGAACCTACTAAAAAGAAGTTTTTACCTTTGTTTTTCAGCAACCAATCTACGGCTGGTTCGATTTGTTGGTTTGGTGCCGCGCCAGTGTAAAAGACATTTTTAGAACATTCTTGTCCTTCATACTGCACTGGATACCAAAGCATGTGATTCTTCGACTCAAAAACGTCGAGAACGGCTTTACGACTTGCAGATGTCCAACAACCAAAAATGGTAACAACTTTATCTTGGTCGATCAGCTTTTCTGCTTTCTCTTTAAAAATATCCCAATCAGAAGCACCGTCTTCGACAATTGGTTCGATTTTCTTGCCTAAAACTCCCCCAGCTTCATTAATTTCCTTAATTGCCAGTTTTTCAGCTTCAACTACGGTAGTTTCGCTAATTGCCATCGTACCGCTGAGAGAATGCAGAATACCTACTTTAATGGTGTCGCCACCACCGCCAGCAGCCTGAGATGTTGGAGCAGTCGAACCACCTGAATTTTCTGTCTGAGTACTTGGAGAACTACCACAGGCTTTAAGCAGTAAGCTAGTTCCTAAAGTTGCCGAACCGAAGATGATAAACCTTCTTCTTCCTAATCTTGACATATGATTTTTGGTTACCTTCTTGATAAGTGCGCTTGGTTAGTTGGTAAAAATAAATACAAACCAAAGCAGATATTAGTGTGACTATTGACTAGTTATTGTAAATTAAACTACAAAAAGTACCCATGGTATCGAGCGCGAATAAAAGATATATGCCTTAGTCTGCGTGACGTTGAAGCAAATTTAAGAATATATTAAGAATACTTAAAGCATTCTTAAACCAAACGGTAACGAACAAAGCGATTGACAGTATCCAATCCCTCTTGAGTTTTTAAGTTGGTAAAAACGAAAGGTTTTTCGCCACGCATCTTTTTAGCATCCCTTTCCATAACCTGCAAGTCTGCGCCAACCAAAGAAGCGAGATCGATTTTATTGATAACCAAAAGATCGGATTTAGTAATACCAGGGCCACCTTTGCGAGGAATCTTATCGCCAGCCGCAACGTCAATGACGTAGATGGTCAAATCTACTAATTCTGGACTAAAAGTAGCTGCCAGATTATCGCCACCACTTTCGAGAAAAACTAAATCTAAATTGCCAAAACGATCTTCTAATTGCTCGATCGCGCACAGATTGATCGAAGCATCTTCCCGAATGGCTGTATGCGGACAACCACCAGTTTCGACACCCAAGATGCGATCGCTCGGTAAAGCTTGCGATCGCACTAAAAATTGAGCGTCTTCTTGGGTATAAATATCGTTGGTGACGACAGCAATTTGATATTCTTGTCTGAGACTTTTACACAAAGCATCGAGTAAAGCTGTTTTTCCCGAACCTACAGGGCCAGCAATACCCACACGAAAAGCGTTCATTTGTTGTTAGTTGTTGGTGATATAAAAGCGGGTTTACCTTTTTCAAAAGGTAAATAATATGCGACGAAAAATCTGGTTAACCCGCTTGTAAAATTTTTATCGATCTGTATGTCAGTGAAATTATAGTTGTAGCGATCGTCTGACAGATGTAAAGAATTGTACCAAATTTAAATCGATCTGCGATCGCATATTTAAGCTTCATCTCATCAATTTAGTACATTTGAATTATAGCGCTATAGTTAGTAGCATTTATTTGCCTTTAATTGCGATCGCATAACTAAGCTTCATCCATCTCAACTTATGATTAAATATATTCCTATTTTTTTCTTTATTTCATGCAATATTGGTTGATGAAATCAGAGCCAGACGTATATAGTATTGAAGATCTCGAAACAGATAAAATAACAATTTGGGATGGAGTTCGCAACTATCAAGCTCGGAATTTTTTGCGACAAATGCAAATTGGAGATTTAGTCTTTTTTTATCATTCAAATACCAATCTTTCTGGTATTGTCGGTTTGATGAAAATTACTAAAAATAATATTATCGATCCTACTCAATTTGAGCTAAACAGCAAATATTACGATCCAAAATCCAGTCAAAAGCAACCTAGATGGCAAACTGTCAAAGTTGAATTTATTAAAAAATTTTCAAAGCTAATTTCTTTAAAAATACTCAAACAAGAATTTGCCAACACCGAATTTTTAGTAGTTAAAAAAGGCAATCGTTTATCAGTTATGCCAGTCTCAGACGAAGTAGCCGAAAAAATTTTCTGTTTAAGTAAATAAAAAAACGAATGCAAAACAATAAATTATTTAAAGTATATGTCTCAAAAATTTTTTGAAGTCATAAAAACTTTCATAAAAAAAGATGACCGCAAAGTCATCCCAATTAAGGTTTTATCGATGTTTTAATGACGAGAAAAAACGTTTTTTTCCCTAGCGATCGTCCAAGCAGAGATCGCACCACCCAAAAAACCAAATAAATGTCCTTGCCAAGAGACACCCGCTTGTGAAGGAAAAACGCCCCAAAGCGCACCACCGTAAATAAAGAAAACAATTACCGATAAAAAAATAGAAGGTAGATTGCGTTGAAAATAACCTCTCAATAACAAAAAACCAAGATAGCCATAAATTAAAATACTCGCACCGATATGAACGGAATTGTTAGCACCAAATAACCATGTGCCTAAGCCGCCGACAATCGCCGTTATAATAGTAACGATATAAAAATCGCTAGTTTCTTGCAACATTACCAACCAGCCCAAAGTAAGAAAAGGGATGGTATTGGCGATTAGATGTCCCCAACCTCCATGCAAAAAAGGTGCAAAAAGAATTCCTCTTAAGCCCGTCGGATTGCGAGGAATAATGCCATATTGTTGGAGCGAGTTAAATGAACTGTGGAAAAAAACGACGTTAACAATTTCCACCAGCCAAAAAATAGCAACTAATCCAAATAAAACAGTAGCTTGTTTTTTTAATTCGCTCTCCATGCTGCTCTTACTGCTCATATTCGCTCTCTCAGGCAATCGCCTATGTATTTATTCTAAAGTAACAAGCTCAGCTAACCAGGTAACACTTAAATTTGAAATAAAATCAAGATGTGTAACTATTTGGCTAGAAGTCGGTAAAGTTTTTAACTTAGACTCAAACTCGTTAGTAACATTACATTTATAAGAATGTCAGCCAATTTTTGTCATCAAGTTAAGAGTAAAAAATAACATGGCAATTTTATCTTTAGAAAATGGAACAACTTATACCGAACTCGAAGCGATAGCCATGGAATTAGCGAACCTGAAGGTACAATTAAATCGATGGCGCGTAAGTGACGATCGCGCAGTACATCAATTAATTGCCAAAGATAGCTTGAACGATGAAGAAAAAGAAACCGTCCTCAAATCATTAGATAACTACTTCGAACAACTCAAAGCAACTGAAGGCTATCAATCTCGCGACTTAATTGTTTTGCATCCAGACATGCCTAACTTAGATAATTTGTTAGCTAAATTTATTGCTTGTCATACTCACGCAGATGACGAGGTTCGTTATATTATCGACGGAGAAGCTGTTTTTGGATTTGTTCGTCCCGATGGTTCGCAAGTCGAATTAACAATTCAACCCGAAGAATATATAAATGTACCTGCAGGTACCGAACATTGGTTTCATCTTACCGATTCCAAACGAGTAAAAGCAGTACGCTATTTTATAACTACAGAAGGTTGGATTCCCGAATACACGGGAACAACAATACGTCTAAATTCGGTTAATTCTCAAGCTCAACCAGTCTAAAGTAGTTCGTTTACTCTAGTCCGACATTCGGCGATTGTCTATGCTTTTTTGGTAGAGTGCAAACATCTTTAACAATTAGCGGCAGGCGTGCAATCGAGAATAAACATTCTCTATCCTACGCCTGCGTTATTATTTAGTTTTCTTTTGTCTGTTCTCCTTAAAATCTAATCTAAACTGCTGTTTTGACTAACAGTGGAAAACCCAGTTTTTCTCGCTGCTGTAAATACAACTGCGCCACCTGTCTGGCTAGATTGCGAATTCTGCCAATATATCTAGTTCTTTCCGTAACCGCTATTACCCCTCTGGCATCCAACAAATTAAAAGTATGAGAACACTTTAATACGTAATCCAGACTCGGCATAACCAACGTGCGATCGATTAGCTGTTTAGCCTCTTGTTCGTAAAGAACAAATAAATTAAACAGTAACTCTGGATTAGATGCCTCAAAGTTGTAAGTACACTGTTCGATTTCTCCTTGAAGAAAAATATCCCCATAGCTAACGCGATCGTTCCATTGAATTTTCATAATCGCGTCTACATTTTGTAGATACATCGCCAATCTTTCCAATCCATAAGTAATTTCAATCGAGACAGGACGACAATCTATACCCCCACACTGTTGAAAATAAGTAAATTGAGTAATTTCCATTCCATCTAACCAAACCTCCCAACCAGCGCCCCAAGCACCTACCGCCGCATCTTCCCAGTTATCCTCAACAAAACGAATATCACGATCTTCGGGCTGAATACCTAAAGCTCTTAAAGAATCTAGGTAAACCTCTTGTATATTATCTGGCGAAGGCTTAATCAGAACTTGATACTGATAATAATGCTGAACTCGATTGGGATTTTCTCCATATCTTCCATCTGTCGGTCTTCTACACGGTTCGATATAACCGACAGACCAAGGTTCTGGTCCCAATGCCCTTAAAAATGTATTGGGATTTTTTGTACCCGCACCCTTTTCAGTGTCATAGGATTGAACGATCGAACAACCCCGATTGCTCCAAAACCGATCCAATGTAGCAACTATACTTTGAAAATTTATCGACACCTCGACTAGCCTCTTTGTTTATTTTGAAAATTTATGGCTGCTTCCAAACCCTAGCACAAAGGACTTTGAGGCAAGTATCCGAAAACTCAAAAAAATCTTTTCCAAAAAGAGTTGACACAGAAAGAGAAAGTGGATATATTGGTAAATGCGCGGTTGAAGCAGTCGCTCCAACAAAGCGCACCGAACCTAGACAAAACAATAGTTTGACAGCTTTATTGTTAAGTATAACTTAACACCCTTGTTAAGAAAACAATTAAACTAAAGTTTCTATTTCAACTCGTTGAAATAGAAAAGATTATTCACCGATTAAAGAATAATCGGGGAGCTAATCAAACGAATTCATTAATACAATGGAGAGTTTGATCCTGGCTCAGGATGAACGCTGGCGGTATGCCTAACACATGCAAGTCGAACGGAATCTTCGGATTTAGTGGCGGACGGGTGAGTAACGCGTGAGAATTTGCCTTTAGGACGGGGACAACA
>JBOFLQ010000219.1:0-71638 GCA_051657945.1 Xenococcaceae cyanobacterium
CCGTAAACTGCTTCTGTTTGTCGAGCTAGTTTCGACCAACTAAAGCGATGTTCGAGATCTTCATAAGCATTGTCAATTAACCATTGTGCGTAAGCAGGGTTTTTAAGAACTTCTAAAATTCCCCAGGCGAGAGAATCAGCATTGTTGGTATAAGTAACGATTCCCGTTTTCGTATGTCTGACAACTTCGGGCAAACCGCCAGTATCGGAAACAACTACGGGAACACGTGCCGCAAAACTTTCTAAAGCAACGATGCCAAAAGGTTCGTAAAGACTGGGAAAAACAGCACAATCGGCAATGGTTTGAAATTTATCGAGGTCGCCATCGGACATGAAACCAGTGAAATAGCACTTGTTCGAGATTCCTAAATTCCAGGCTTGTTGTTTGAGTCGATCGGTGTTGCCACCACCAATAATAACAAATTTGGTTTTGCCATGCATTTCCCACAAAACTTTTGGGGCAGCGTTAAGCAATACGGCAACGCCTTTTTCATATGCCATGCGTCCGACATAGTAAACTATTTTTTCGTCATCTTCGGCAAACTTACGGCGAAAACTCCAGCGATCGAAATCGGGATGAGTATGTTTTTTCTCGGCGCGAATGCCGTTATAAACTACGTCGATTTTATCCCAGGGTGAATGAAGCGCTCTTTCGATTTCGCGACGCATGTAATCGGTACAAACAATGATACGCCAAGCATCATAAGCAAGCTGTTTTTCTTTGCCAGCAATATAATGTTGTGTTTCAGTATAAATGCCGTTGTAACGACCGTATTCTGTAGCGTGAATGGTAGCGACTAGAGGAATTTTAAAATTGTGCTTGAGGGCGATCGCCGCATCTCCAACCAGCCAATCATGAGCGTGAATTAGGTCAAAACCACCTTCTTCGACGATTAATTTACCCCCATGATGCCCCATGCTTTCATTTAGATTAACTACCCAGTGAAAAAAATCACTTCCAGGTGCAACTGAGACTCTGTGTACGTAAATTCCCTCTACTACCTCATAGTGAGGAGCTTCACCAAATTCTACCGTAATCAAGTGAACTTCATGTCCTAGCTTGACTATTTCTGGATAAAGTTCACAGACATGGCGAGCAATTCCTCCCACAATGCGAGGCGGAAATTCCCAAGCAAGCACCAGAATCCTCATTAACTCCCATCCTAAAATTTTATCTATGATTACAAATTGACACACTCCTCAAACATTATCCAAAATAATTAATTTAATTTTTTGAATTAGTTTGAGAATGTCGATCGCTAGAGTTCAATTATCTTTATAATCGAGTTTAGTTTTTTCTAGAAATGTCTGCCAAGCGATCGCGGCTTTTTGTGGCGTTTGAACTCCTTTACCCAATAAAATTACACCATTATTAAAACCGATAATTCCATATTTGCCTTCAATAATTTCTCGCTTGACTAATTCAATAATTTCTTTTAGTTCTCTTCGATCGCGTTTAAATGCCACTTGATAGCGTTGTAATCTCCACAGATCTGCGATCGCATAATCTACTCCTACAATAAGCTTGCGATCGTCACGAAACTCTAACAGAGGTAATCTCAAAAGTTCGCGCCGACTAGATAAATGGGGAATTAAATAAGTAGTAGCAGAAACGCTAGCATTGGCAGGAATTTGTGCCAACATCGAACGAATTTCTTTACTATGTTGCCATTGCTCTGGTAAAGATATATAAACCCAAGGTTGAATTGAATCGGGCAGTAAAAAAGATAAGGTGCGGTTTTTGGTGTCGCTTACGCCAATAAATAACGATATAACCAGACAAAAAACCCAAAAACGACGAAATTTAGGCAGTAATTTTTTCGGTGTTAATTTGATGTCTGGTTTACTAAAATTACGCCAGTCTCGTCCCGCCCACCAGAGAATCGTCCCGTAAAAAATTCCCGGTACGACATTCATAGCGTAACGCAGTGACAGAGAAAGTACTCTCTCGCCATTAGCCATAAATAATTTTAGCAAAGGAAAACCTGCGATCGCCCAAGAAGCTGGTGCAACGGCAGGAATGAAAGCTAGAGGTAACCACTGCCCCAATAAATATTTAAGCGTATCGGGAACGGGTGTAGCTATTTCCACTAGCAAACGCCAGGGATTGGAAATCATACCCCAAATAATTTCCACCGTCGAAGCTTCTTCTCCTTGGGCATATTGCCCGAAACGCTCTAACATAAAACGTTTGGCAATATCTTCTGAAAAGACGGGCATGATTAAATTAGTCAGTGCCACGATGTAAAGAAAGCTAAAGGCGCACAAAAACAAACCGAGACGAGGATATCGTTTACTTAGCGTCAAATACACGCCAATACCAAAGAGAATGACACCGCTATCTTCTCTAACAGCTAAGATAAAAACGGTAAAAATGCCAAACAGCCACCAACAACGTTTTTCCATTGCCAGCAGCAAACTAAAAACAAACAGGGGAATTTGTGAAATATCGTGAAAATTAGTTAGAGTAGGGCCGACAACTGCGATCGCGCCATAAAAACTAACTGTAATTAATTCTGCTACTCTGACTTCTAGATAATGTCTTGCCAGAAAATAAAGTACTACTCCCGCAGCAGTCACAAAACTCGCTTGTAGTACTGTCAGCGTCGCTGGATTTGGGAAAATAGAGTAGATGGGCAACCACAGCAATAAAGCAGGAGTAAAATGCTGTCCCAAACGATGATAGGAAACATTGGGAACTTCGCCAGCATGAACTACATTAGTGGATAGCTGCGAAGAAAGAGAACTTTGAAACCAACGACCGTGTATTCCATTCCAAAAAACTTGATTGAAAATACCCTGGTCGTAAGATGAATTAAATGTAAAATGCCGATGCAGAGTTAGAAAAAGAGTAACAAAAAAAAAAGCGATCGCCGTATTTATTACCAGTTTTGATTCTACTTTTGCCAGCAATTTCAACAACCTCTTTAAAAGGGGATAGGGGATAGGGGTTAGGGGTTAGGGGTTAGGGAACAGTAATGAGTAATGAGTAATGAGTAATGAGTTAACAGCCAATATTTACTTACTACTTGCTACTTTTGCCCGTTGCCAAGGCACGGATTCCGTAGGCGAAGCCGTGCCGCGAACGGCTGGTTTCCTCGGAATACAGAGTGCCGCCGTTGCCCGTTGCCAAGGCACGGCCGATCGAGGTTTCCTCAGAATACAAAGTGCCGTCGTTGCCCGTTGCCAAGGCACGGCCGATCGAGGTTTCCTCAGAATACAAAGTGCCGTCGTTGCCCGTTGTCCATTGCCCGTTGCCCGTTGCCCGTTGCCCCTATATACCATACAATCAGTATAAAGACCAGCTTATTCTGGCCCTACTAAGGATAAATAGGGTTGATGTAAATACTTACAAGCAACTTCTCGTGCCGTTTCAGCAGTTACCGCCGCAACATTTTCTTGAAAGGCGCGATCGAAGTCTATCCCTATGCCTAGAGTTTCGTACCAACCGTAAATTTGGGCAATTTCCGAGTTGGTTTGTTTGCCTAAAGCATATTGACCCAAAATTTTATTTTTAGTTGCCGTTAATTCTTCTTCGCTTAATTGAGTCTGACAAAGACGTTCTACTTCACTTCGCAATCCCTCGATCGCCGTTTCTTTGTTTTGAGGCGCAGTTCCCATATAAGCAACAAATTGCGCCCGATCGAGACGAGTGGGATAAAAAGCAGAGACATCGTATGCCAATCCTCTTTTTTCGCGCAATTCGACAAATAGACGGCTAGAAAGACCATTACCCAAGTAAGTACTTAACAATTTGAGGGCGGCATAATCGGGACTATTTACCGATGCAGTTAAGTAACCCAACATGACGATCGCCTGTTGTGTGTCTTGAATGGTGGTTTTTGTGGTCGGTTGCGATTGTAGATCGGATACGGATAGATTGGCATTCACAGCATTAGAAACCCGCCAATCGCCAAATACTCGATCGATTAGTGTGACGGCGCGATCGAGATCGATCCGTCCAGATAAACTGACAATTAAATTATCTGGACGAAAATAAGTTTGATGATACTCAACCAAATCTTCTCGACTTAGAGACGCAACTGTTTCTTCTGTACCGAGAATTGACATTCCGTAAGGATGATTGGGATACATCATCTCTCGAAGGTTGTTAAAAGCAACGTTAAAAGGTTGTTCTAGCTGAGAACGAATGTTTTGGGCGGTTAGTTTTTTTTCTAACATTACTTCTGTCTCGGGAAAACTTGGCGATCGCATTACTTCTCCTGCCAATTGCAATATTTCAGCAAAGTCAGCCGAAACTGTTTTCAACCCAATTAAAAAATAATCTGTCGAAGTATCGGCGCTAAGGGTTGCACCAACCGATTCGACTCGTTCGGCAATTTCTTGTGAAGAGAGTTTTCCTGTTCCTTTGGTAAGTACAGCAGCAGTTAAATGAGACAAACCTGCTTTTTCAAAACTATCCCAGCGCGATCCCGCATTTTTTAGAAACAAACGACAAGCAACTAAATCTGTTGCTTGATTTTCCATCAGTATTATCGTAATGCCATTATCTAAAACGAGGCGATCGAGCTTTTGTGCTGGATTTTTTGGTGTAGATATTAAAGTCATATTAAAAAGGGAATAGAGAACAAATTATTACTTGCTACGCGGCACACTTAACCCCTAGCCCCTAGTTCCCAATCCTAACAAGGTTTTAAAACACTAATCGCATAATGTTCGGGAGAAAGATATTGACTGGCGATTTTTTGCAAGTCGATCGCTTGTAATTCTTCAATAATAGCGGGATAACTAACTGCTAATTCGGCAGTGGCGATCGTATTGTAGTAACCATAAACTCCCGCTAGTTGACCTGGAGTTTCGCTAGAAAATATGTAATCGTTAATAAGTAGACGTTTGGTACGGGCTAGTTCGACTTCGGTAACGCTCGTTGTCTGTAATGCAAATATATGTTCGCTAATAATTTTTTCGATTAAGTTTAAATATTGTGTCTCTAACCAAGCATTAACCGTAAATAAACTAGAATCGCGCTGCAAAGAAAAAGTACTACAAATATCAAGTACTAACTGTTTTTCTTCTCGCAACTCCCTAACTAATCGAGAAGAACGACTACTCGCCAAGATAATAGATAACATATCCAAGCCGATCGCGTCTCGCAATTGCTCTACTCCTGCACCCAACCAACCCATCGAAAGACGAGCTTGTTCGATACGTGGTAAATACAATTCACTGCGGCGTATTTCTATTATAGGTGGCTCTGCTTCGACGATCGCAGGCGGACACTCAGAAGGAGCGTTAAAATCTCCAAAACATTCATTAACAAGCGATAGCGCTGCTTCTTGCTCGATTCCGCCGACGATCGCCACCGTCATATTTTGTGGTTGGTAATAAGTGCGATGAAAACAACGCATTTGGTTGGGAGAGTGATTGAGTAGTAACTCTTCTTCTCCCAAAATCGAACGTTTGTAGGGATGATACTGATAAAGGCTTTGACACAAAGTTTGAAAAGCGATCCAGTCGGGATCGTCATAACTAGAGCGAATTTCTTCTAATACTACATCTCGCTCTCTAAGAAATTCTTCGTCTGGGATCGCCGCATCTATTAAAATATCGGCTAGTAGAGGTAATGTATCGGGTAAGTATTGCGCGGCTGTTGTCAGAAAATAATGAGCGTAGTCGTGGCTGGTAGCTGCATTGGCAACTCCACCCGCACATTCTACCAGGCGATCGAATTCTCCTGGAGCGATACGTTTTGAACCTTTAAAAATTGAATGTTCGAGAAAATGAGCCATTCCCGACCAAGTTTCAGGTTCGTAAGCAGTTCCCGCACGCACCCAAACATCTGCTACCGTTACAGGCGTTGCAGCTAAATATTGATGAATAACTGTCAACCCGTTTTCTAATCTAAAGATATTGGCAGGAAATTGAGTTAAATTAATACGCTCTGATAGTTTTTGCAATCTCTACAATAGCCAAATGTTCTCAGTAATACCTAATCCTAGCTTTTTCTTGCCACTATTTTGTGTTTATTGCTACAAAAAGTAAATTGTTTATGTTGCAATGGGCAATGGACAACGGGCAACGGGCAACGGGCAACACTTCGACAAGCTCAGTGCATCGCGGGCAACGGGCAAAAGTAGCAAGTAGTAAGTAAATATTGGCTGTTAACTCATTACTCATTACTCATTACTCATTACTCATTACTCATTACTCATTACTCATTACTGTTCCCTAACCCCTATCCCCTAACCCCTAACCCCTATCCCCTATCCCCTACTCTCTCATTTTTCAATAAAAATCCCCCTAATTCTGTATCGATAGGGGGATTTTTGTTGATTTATTCGTTCACCGCTACGCCGTTTTACCTCAGCTTATGACCTGGATAAACCAGGTGGGTGCTAAACTCTTTCAGCTTCCGTTTCCGAGTACTAAGCTCGGTATACTACCGCGAAAGATTGTTAACGCCCGTATAAGTCAAGCATAGATCAATAAACTATGTCGGCAGTCACCAACGCCGCAGTGAAACTTTTTCTATATTAATATCTTTTTTGAGAAATGCAATAGGGAATAGGGAATGGGCAATGGGCAACGCTGCACCGGGCAATGAACTATTTTTCTAATTTTCGTACCAAATCGATTCTATTTCTTGGGCGATCGCCTGAGCTTTGGGTAAATCTTCTGCGGATAGTAAAACAGTAACGTGACCTAATTTTCTGCCTGGACGGGATTCGGTTTTCCCGTACCAATGAACACAAGCATTAGGAATAGCTGCAAGACGATCGCGTTTTTCTGGATAATCAGAGAAAGCATTTTCGTATCCTAACAAATTGACCATTACCGCACCCTCAGATAACAGAGCGATCGAACCCAAAGGCAATCCAGTAACGGCTCTAAGTTGCTGCTCGAACTGAGAAGTTTCCGAAGCATCTAGAGTATAATGACCTGAATTGTGTGTGCGCGGTGCGATTTCATTAACTAAAATTCTTCCGTCGCCTGTCAAAAATAGTTCGATCCCCAAAATTCCTACTACTTGTAATTTTTCTAAGATTTGAGTGGCGATCGCTTTTACTTGAGATTGAATTTCTTGAGAAACCTCAGCAGGTGCAATTACCCAGCGACACACTTGGTCTTTTTGCTTAGTTTCTACTACTGGATAAACAACAATCTCTCCAGTAACGCTACGAGCTGCCATAACCGCCAGTTCGCGCTCGAAAGGAATAAACTCTTCAACAAGAATCTCTGTCCCGCCTCGGCGCTTGTAGATAGCTTGTAGCGATTCGCGATCTTTGACAATCCAAGTTCCTTGTCCGTCATAACCATGACGGCATACTTTGAGGACAACGGGAAATCCAAATCGATTCTCAATTTGAATTTCTGGCGATTGCGTAGCACTTCCTTCGGAAAATCGCGCTTTAGTAAATTCAGGTACCGCAATACCAATTTGCTTTAAATAGCAACGTTGTTCGTATTTGTCTAATAAGGGTGATAATGCTGCTAAGTTGGGACGAAAAATCACTCCCGTCTTTGCCAATAACATTAAAGCCTTTAAATCTACAAACTCGTTTTCAAAAGTAATGACATCACAATGATTAGCTAGCTTAGCTGTTGCTTCAACATCATCAACTTTTGCCAACACGACATCAGTAGCGATACTGACAGCCGGATCGCGATCGCTGGGTGTTTGCACGAATATTTCGATGCCTAATTTTTCGGCAGCATCAGCCATCATCCAGGCTAGCTGTCCACCACCAATTACGCCAATTCGTTTGTTTGACATTTTTAGGGAATAGGGATTAGGGATTAGGGGATAGGGAATAGGGAATAGGGAATAGGGATTAGGGGTTAGAAAATAGGGATTAGGGATTAGGGGTTAGGGATAAAAATCTAAGTTTAGGTTAAATACTAAGTGAGAAATGTCCATCAAAAATAAATTAAGTTTGTTAACAATTACTATTATTTCTGGAGTGATGTTTTTTACCAATCCAGAACAGAAAACTTATACTAGATATGCCAGCGATCGCTTTGCCAAAGAAATTCCACAAGCAATTTGTCAAAGCAAACAGCTCGATAATTATTTTGGCGATTTTGCGCCGAAAATAATAAGTTTATGCAATTTGGGATTGGGATTGAGTTTGAATCCAACTCAAGATTTAGTTGAATCTTTTCTCGATCGCAATACCGATCGCCAAAACTTTTTTTTGTTTAGTATTTACACTACTAAAATTCCCGATCACAATTTTAAAACCATTGGCGCGATCGGTAATTTTATCACCTTTAGTAGGGGATAGGGGTTAGGGGTTAGGGAACAGTAATGAGTAACTCGTCATTGAGTAATGAGTAATGAGTTAACAGCCAATATTTACTTACTACTTGTTACTTACTACTTACTACTTACTACTTGCTACTGTTGCCCGTTGCCCGTTGCCCGTTGCCCGTTGTCCATTGCCCGTTGCCCGTTGCCCATTCCCTATTTACACCCCAAAGAATCGCGGGTATCTACGCCAGTTTTAGAATTTGTGCCAGAAGCTTTAGCGCACAGTTTTTTGAGCTGTACGCGATCGATCGCGGCAAAAGTAAAATCGGCACCAGTAATATCGGCATTGTCAAAAGTAGAAAATTTTAAAATTGCCTCTTGAAAAATTGCATCGGTTAAATCCGCATTATCAAAATTACTCAAGTAAGCAAAGCCGTTAGTGAAATCGGCAGCGTGAAAATTAGCTCCCTTCAAATTAGCACTATTAAAAACAGCCCCGCGCAGATCGGCATTGCTCAAATTAGCCGATTCCATCTTTACTTTAGTAAAATTGGCAACCTGTAAGTTTGCAAAAGAAAAATCCTTTCCACTAAGATCGCTGCTTTCGTAAGTAGATGTAACGGCGGTAGAACTAGCTGCCACTGCCGAAGATGGGAAAATTAATATAGTTATTGCTAATACAAAAGCACACAGTCGCAAAAAATACCTCATGGATGAACCAGCCCAGTTGTAAGTTGAAAATGCAAAGAAAAGGTACGATCGTTAATTGTAGTGCTTCTTTTACATCTCTTGGTGAAATAGCTAACCTCACCACCACAAAACCGATGGAAACAAACTCAATCGATCGCAGTCTCAATTTGCCTAGCTTGTTGCAACAGTTACTAGACAAGCAATCCCTTTCTCAACAGCAAGCTTCGCAATTAATGACAGGATGGTTGAGTGAAGAAATTTCACCAGTACTTTCAGGTGCAATTCTCGCTGCCATTCAAGCTAAAGGTGTTTCCGCAACAGAGTTATCAGGAATGGCACAAGTGTTGCAAGCACAGTCAATCGATCGAGGAACAATCCAACGAGATCGCCCAGTTATCGATACTTGCGGTACGGGAGGAGATGGGGCTTCTACGTTTAATATTTCTACTGCCGTTGCTTTTGTTGCTGCTGCTGCTGGCGTGAAGGTTGCCAAACACGGCAATCGTTCCGCTTCTAGTAAAGTCGGTTCGGCGGATGTTTTAGAATATTTGGGTGTGGATTTAGCTGCACCTTCTTCTAAAGCGAAAGCAGCACTAGATGAGGTAGGAATTACCTTTTTGTTTGCCCCTGGTTGGCATCCCGCCATGAAAAGCGTGGCAACAATTCGACAAACTTTGAAAATTAGAACAGTTTTTAACCTTTTAGGGCCATTAGTTAATCCTTTGCGCCCCACAGGGCAAGTTATTGGCGTTTACGACCACAAATTTGTAACGACCATCGCCGAAGCACTAGCCCTTTTGGATGTACCCAAGGCGATCGTCTTACACGGTAGAGAGAAACTCGACGAAGCAGGCTTAGGGGATGGGACGGATTTGGCTTTATTATTGGATGGAAAAGTCAGTATCAGCAGCATTCACCCGCAAGCGTTGGGTTTAAAAGAAGCAGCGATCGCCGATTTAAAAGGCGGTGGAGTCGAAGAAAACGCAACAATTTTACGCAATGTTTTGCAAGGAAAAGGTACGCAAGCACAACAAGAGGCAGTAATTTTAAATGCATCTTTGGCACTTCAAGTAGGAGAAGCAGTTTCTTTTGGTAAGAATCTTGATGGTATTGCCAAAGCAAGAGAAATTATCAATAGCGGTGCGGCTTGGTTGAAGTTGGAAGAGTTGGTTAGATTTCTTCAGAGTTAGAGTTTTCGATCGGCATTCTGTATGTCGATTTACTCTGCAAGCCTAATATCCTGTTTATAATTTCAGTTAAGGGCAAAAATACCTACGACAATAGGTTTAACTGAATTGATGCCATGCCATATACCACCGAAGAGTTAATTAAAATTCTCGATCGCGAGTTACAAGCGAATTGGAAAGGAGAGAGAGTCTTACTTTCTTGTTCCGATCGCATTGACATTCCAGTTATAGCTAAAGCACTCGATATGGAAAAGGTAGGGAAAGTGTTTGCCTATCGAGATTTTCGCCAGCAAGTCCACGACTATCAAAGAAATCATCAAGTTTCGGGGCTGGTTTGGCGATCTGTTTCATTTGAAGGTAATTCGGTACGCTATCCAGAAGTCCACAATCAGTTAATTGCGATCGCAGAAGATAAAAATACTCTCATCCGTACCAAAAAATCAGTCTTGACTTTTTGGCGCAACGCGACAGAGAACATGGGTATGTGGTTGGCTGGATCTCCACCTCAAAAAACATCGATCGAATATGTTGAAAAACTAGCTAACGATGCTGAATGGTTGGAAGTTGATGTGGGTTTAACGGAAGTTCATCTCGGCGCTTGTTGGGGCAATCCTCAAGAATATCGCTACCAATGGGCAAAACCCAAATCTGGTTGTCACAGAATTATTGCTTCTCATACCGAACCGAGCAAGATCAAAATATATTGAGTTCGGAGTAAGGGTTTGGCAGTTCGGACTAGGGGTTTGACAATGCAAAACCCCTACCTCTTTCTAAAATCGATCGGACTATAACTAACTTGAAATATATTTTTTGAGACGATCGATAAAAACTCTAATTTTGAGAGGAACGTAACTACGAGAAGGATAGACAAGCCAAGCTGCGGTGTTAAAATCCGTTGCCGTCACTTGGTAATCTGGAAATACGTTGACGAGTTTTCCAGCACGTAAATCTTCGTCAATTAACCAGTGTGGGAGCAATGCCAATCCCATCCCCGCGATCGCGCACTGCTGAAGTGCGATCGCATTGGAAATAACAGTGCGCCCACGAACTTGTATTTCGCTCTCATCGCCATTTCTATCTCTAAATATCCATCTCGATCGAAAACCTGCTAGAGGAAAAAGAAGACAGTTATGTTGCTCGACATCTTCTGGTTTCTGCGGTTGACCCCATTGCTTTAAATAATCTGGGCTAACACAGACAAAATAGCGAGTTTGCATGAGTTGTTGGGCGATTAAGGTCGAATCTGCCAGTAATCCGAGACGAACCGCAACGTCAATTCTTTCGGCGAATAAATCTACCACTGCATCTGTGAGTAACAAATCTACCGTGAGATCGGGATACATCTCACTAAAGTTAGGTAGTAGCGGAACGATGCACTTGAGTCCAAACGAGACAGAAGCCGTCACGCGGAGAGTTCCCTTTGGCTTTCCAGAAATATCTGTGGCAACGTCGATCGCTTGTTGCATCTCTTCGACAAGTGATTCGACGCGCTCAAAATAAGTCATGCCAGCTTCAGTTGGTGACAGTTGACGTGTCGTCCGCTGAAATAATCTAACTCCAATTTCTTCCTCTAAACCCGCGATCGCTCTTGAAACCGAAGATGGATCGATATTGCGATCGCGTGCTACGGCGGCAAAACTACCCTGTCTCACCACCTCAACAAAAATTTGCAGCACCGATAGATCCATGAATTAGAATGTAAAAATTGTTATTGCTTCCTTGCTGTAGCATATAAGACATCGACTTCGAGCGATCGAATTCTAGCATTCTGAATAAATTGCAGATTTGCTTGTCGAACTCGTTCCCGTACTGATGGTTCGAGTTGCTCGATCGTACCTCTGAGTCCTCCACCCATCACTATCGTCCACCAATCTTCAGGAGAAGCTAATTCATGCATGCCCGCTTCTTCTACAACCTCTATTTGGGTTGCTTCCGCCGATTGAAGCAGTGCTTGAAGCGACGCTCGATCGCTAATTCGATCCCAAGGGGTAAATTGCTTACATAAATCGGGACGTTCCGCCTCAATAGCATCCCAGAAAGCTCGATTAGCAGGTTCAAACACCTTGACTCCCCAAGATGTAATAGCTAGTTTCCCGCCTGGGCGAACCATTCGCCATAACTCTCGAACGGCTGAAAGCATATCTGGAACGAAGAAAATCCCAAACACACAGACAACTGCATCAAAATTTTCGCTGGGTATACCCAGATTTTCAAAATCTCCAACTTGAAACTCAATATTTTTAAGACCTTTCTGTTCGGCCTTTTTTCGTCCCAACTCGAGCAGTCGTTCGGCAATATCTATCCCTAAAACGTATCCAGTTGAACCCACACTCTCTGCTGCTGGAATTGCAGAAGCACCGCTACCACAACAAACGTCTAAAACGCGATCGCCTGGATGAAGTGATAATCGATCGATGGTCTGTTGTCCAAAGCGATTCCAAAAGGACATTGGTGGCGCATCAAAGTAGTCCGCCGCAGTATTAAAAGTTTTTTCTGCCTTTGCTATTGCCTCTTCTTTACTAATCATTGGTTGCAATTGCTCCTTATTCTCAAGATGCCAGTTAGTCTTTGAGATTTAGTACAAATATTAGCAGACACGATCTATCAGTGCTTCATCAATTCATGTATAAATTACACGAGAGTTATTCCTTGATTAGTATTTATTGTTTATTTTGCAATAACTATAGTAGTCCTATGTCAATATTCAATTGAGGAAATAAATTATGAATCGAATTGCAATTTTGGGGACTGGATCGATGGGATCTCGTGTAGTGCAGAACCTTCTCAATGCCAATCATCGAGTTATCGCCTACAACCGCACCATGGATAGAGTAATGCCCTTGTTGAACCAAGGGGCTGTTTATGCTGCCACACCCAGAGAAGCAGCCGAGCAAGCCGATCTAGTGATTAGTATGGTTACTGATGACGATGTGTCACGAAAAGTTTGGCTCGATCCAGAAACAGGTGCGGCGATAGGACTTAGAAAAAATACAATCGCGATCGAGTCAAGTACGTTAACAGTGAACTGGACGAAAGAATTAGCGGCAGAAATAGAGAGTCGCGGGGTAGCCTTTCTAGATGCGCCAGTGATAGGTTCTCGTCCACAAGCAGATGCAGGGAAACTCATCTATTTGGTTGGAGGCAGCGCAGAAATCTTAACACAAACTCAAAATATCTTATTGTCAGCAGGTGGTTCTACAATCCATCATATCGGTGACATTGGGCAGGGAATGGCGATGAAACTTGCAGTTAATGCACTGTTTGGTATTCAAGTAGCAGCATTAGCAGAAGTCATTGGTATGTTAACCAAGAACGGAGTCACAAGCGCAAAAGCGATGGAATGTCTCGGTGAGTTGCCCGTCATCAGTCCAGCCGCCAAGAACGCAGGAAATCTAATGCTAACGAATAATCATGCCCCAATGTTTCCGATCGATCTGGTGGAAAAAGATTTTCGTTATATCATTCAAACAGCACAAGCCGTTGATGCCCCAACTCCAGCATCTACCGCCATTCAAGATATCTATCGCTCGGCGATCGCCTCTGGATATGGCAACGACAACATTTCAGGTGTCATTCAAAATTTTATTTAAGTGTTTCCCTACTCCCTACTCCCTTATGGAACAATATACTCAGATTGCAGCTTTTCTACTTTACCAAGATTTGAGAGCGCTTGATACATCATTGCTGCTGCTTCGGCGCGGGTAGCGGGGCGATCGGGGTTAAGTAATTTGGTATTGGGATAGTTGACAACCAATCCTTTTTCGGTTGCGGCGGCTACGCTATTTAATGCCCATTTTGGTATCTTAGCAGTATCATCATATCTATCTAGAGTCTGTTTGGGGTCTTTGGTCGGTTTGAGATTTAATCCCGTTGCTAGGGCAACTAAAACTTGATAGCGAGGAATATTTTCTTGAGGACGGAAGCTATCTGGTGTATATCCCCTCATGAAGCCTTTCTGAATGGCTTTTTCAATATCGTTAGTGGCAGGATCGTTGACAGGTAAGTCTTTAAATTCAATTGTTTTCTGTTGGGAGGGTAAATCGAAAGCTTGGTCGATTAAACTAGCCATTTGCGCCCTAGTAATTGGTTTATCTGGCTCGAAGTTACTTTCAGATATTCCTGTTATTAGTTGTTTATTTCTAAGTCCTTCGATAAAAGGATAAGCCCAGAAAGTATTGGGAACGTCGTTGAAAGCAAGTTCGGGTGTTTTTGGTGTTTCTGGGGTTGCTGGTGGTTGGGGCGTAATTGGCGTTGGTGGTATTTCTGCGGCTGGGGGTGGTGTTGGCTCGATCGCCTCTGGTGTTGAAGGTGAAGGTTGCGGTGGTGTTTGTGTTTGAGGAGCGGGGATGGGTACAATAATTGGAGGCGCGATCGCAGTTCTAGGAGATATTTTTCTTGGTTGTCTGGCTTGAGTTGGTTGAGTTGCTTCTGGTGAGGCAAATTGTTCTGGCTGTGCTTCTGACTCGATTGGTGTCGGTGTTACAGATTCAGGTGTTGTTTGAAATCTGTTTGGTTCGCTCTTAATTTGTTGTTTGGCAGTTTCTTGAAGATTCGAACCAGCAAAAAAGTTTTGCCAATTATCGAGATTAAAAGCATTTTTAAGACTACCGCCCAATGTCCACCAGAAAATTCCGCCGATAGTTGTAAAAGCAACTAAGAGAGCTATTTTTTCATCATCGTTTAAGATTTTTCTTCTTGAAGGTGGTGTGGTATTCCTCGCTCTATTTCTGTCCGAACTAGATTCAGGTGGAGTTGGTAGTTCTGGAAAAGAATTAGACATAGCGATCGCCTCATTAATGACCAAATTAGTAGAAATGATAGCGGATTTTTCTTTGCCAGATCGCAAGAGCGATATATTAATTAAGGTTTGAGTATTTTAATTTCTCACTCTTGGAAGATTATTTATAAAATATTTGATGCTTTCAAAGGCTAACGTATCTTTCAACTTTGATTTTACAAATACAAATCGAAGAGCGATCGCCGTACTTTGAGTAAAAATAAAATTACCTATTTTTGTGCTTCTGTAAATAATAGAAATATTTTATTTTGATTAGATAACTGTACCAATTTTGTTACCTTCTGAGTCTTTGAAAACAATTCCCTGGTTGGTTGATTTTAGATCGTATTTTTTGTTCGCATATCCTCAGTTTTGACTTTTTTACAGACGCGTAGGCGAAGCCGTGCCGTTAGGCTAATTTCGCGTCTCTACCTTGAATGAGTGACTTTCTACACTAAATGTCTTCATCATCTAAACCAGGACGAGGCATGGGTGCAACTCTTTGGTAACCATTCCAAGGAGCAAAAATTGGCAGTAATAACAATCCAGGTAAAGCTAGGGCGATCGAAATTAAGAAAAATTGCGGCCAGCCAGTTATTTCTACTAATCTTCCTGCTGGTGCGACTAAAATATCGCGACTGACTGCCATCAAACTAGAAAGCAAAGCGTATTGAGTGGCAGAAAAACGGCGATCGCACAAACTCATCAAAAAAGCAATGAAAGCCGCTGTACCCAAACCACCACAGAAGTTTTCAATATTGATGGTTAATACCAGCGCCGAGTAATCGCGACCGACTAGAGATAACATAAAATAAGCTAAGTTGCTTATTGCTTGCAAGACACCAAAAACCCACAGAGAACGATTGATGCCAATTTGACCGAGAATTGCTCCCCCTGCCAAAACTCCGACTATTGTTGCTAGCAATCCCATTCCTCCTTGAATTGCCCCGATATCAGTTTGCGTAAAACCAATATTTAGCAAAAAAGGAGTGGACAAATTACTAACGAAAGCATCGCCTAATTTGTAGAGAACGATAAAACCTAAAATCAGAATGGCTTGAATCGCCCCCGATCGCTCAAAAAATTCTTGGAATGGAAGAACGAGTGCTTCAGATAAAGAGGGAGGGCGATCGCTCAATTTTGGTTCTGGTGCAAAAAATGAAGCAAGCAAACCAACTGACATTAAAGCAGCCATTAACAGATAAACTGAAGACCAAGAAACTCTATCTGCTAAAATAAGCGCAAATGAACCCGTAACTAGCAAAGCAATTCGATAACCAAGAACGCCAATCGCCGCACCGGCACCCATTTCGCGATCGTCGAGAATATCGGTACGGTAAGCGTCAAAGACAATATCTTGGGTAGCACTCAAAAAGGCAATGATGAAGGCATTAACGGCTAATAATTCGATCGCTTGTTGCGGATTGTGTAGGGACATGGTGGCGATCGCACCAATTAACGCAATTTGAATTAATACTAACCAACCTCGTCTACGCCCTAGAAAAGGCGGTACGAAGGAATCTAATAAAGGCGACCAAATAAATTTGAGCGAATAGGGCAAACCGACTAAACTAAAAGCACCTACGGTAGCTAAACTAACTTTTTCGGTAGTCATCCACGCTTGCAAAGTTTTACTGGTCAAAAATAAAGGCAGTCCCGAAGCAAAACCCAACATTAGCAACGCTGCCATTTTGCGACTTTGAAAAATATCTCGTAAATTTTTGATTGTGTTCACGGTTTTAATTAAAGAACATAGACAGCGCGATCGGTGTCGGAGAAACTGTTAAAATTCGCGTCTTGGAACAGGTGATAAGTGATAAGTTTTTTAGAGATGATTTATAACTTATTAATTCTTTGACCTTTAATCCTTAATCTTTATTTATGCAGATGATACTGAATTGTTGTTTAAAAGCGTCAGACATGAAAATTTCGCTGCTAGTATTTTTTTATGAAAGTTAGCCGATAATTTTTCTTAATTTGTAAATTTATAATCAATAATTTATAATCCTTGGCTGAATCACTCTTACTCTGCTTTTGGCTCGTCGTTGGTGCTTGTTTGCGATTAAACCAATTAACGGCAAAGTCTCCTTGGACTGATGAGTTTGCCACGTTGGTTTTTAGTGCGGGTAACGACTATAGATCCGTACCGCTTAACCAGGTTATTCCACCCTCAATACTTCTGCAACCACTACAACCAAATTCAGAAGCAGGAATCAAAGATGTTATTTCTTTGTTGATTTATGAAGATACCCATCCGCCTTTATATTTCGTCCTCTCTCATTTGTGGCTGAAATTATTTCCCCTCAACAACGGCTATATTTCTCTGTGGGGGGCGCGATCGCTTGCTGTTTTATTCGGAATTTTAGCGATTCTGGCGGTTTACTGGTTGGCTAAATTAGCCTTTGAATCTTCTACCTGCGCCCAAATAGCGGCGGCGATGATGGCAGTTTCTCCCTATGCTATCTTTCTTTCCCAAGAAGCACGCCAGTATAGTTTAGCTGTTGTGTTTACGAGTGCCTCTCTTTGCTGTTTGACGATCGCTGTCAAGCGCTTGTTGTGCGATCGCCCGATTCCAGTTAAGTTAATTTTTCTGTGGATAGGAATTAACAGTTTGGGTTTAACCGTGCATTACTTTTTCAGCCTTACTTTAACTGCTGAGGCGATCGGATTGAGTTTTATTGTTTGGCATAAATTTAAACCTTTCTTTCTTCATCTTTCTCGGTTCAATTTACGTTCTAAATTTCAAAATTCAACATTTGCCCTCAAAATGCTACCTTTGTGTCTGTACAAGAATTTGCTACGCTTGGGTCTGGTCGTAGCTGGTACTGCAACTTGTGGCTTAATTTGGGTTTTTACCGTTTTGCCGCCAAACTATGGAACGGGCATGACAGAATGGATTCGCTACGATCGCTCGACTTTGCTGAATTTAGTCAATCCCATCTTTCAAATGCTGGCTGCCTGGATTACTATGCTATCTCTTTTGCCAGTAGAAGCTTCGTCTATCCCAGTAGTAATTATTTCTGGGTCGATCATGCTTTTGTTCTTTATCTGGGCGCTACCACTTTTAAAAAGAGGATTGAGAGTTAAATGGGAATGCCGTCAGTCTCGTGCAACTGTTACCGTTTTAGTTGGCTTTTTGTTTGGTGCAGTCGCTTTGTTTTTTGCTATTACTTATGTTCTTAGTATTGATATTACTAGAGGGGCGCGTTATAATTTCGTCTATTTTCCTGCCGTAATCGTTCTTGTAGCTGCCAGTCTCGATACTTTTTGGCGAAGAGAAGTTAAGCTAAACAAACTTTTTGGCGAACAGTTATTATCTTGGCTATCTGTTCCCAAAACAGCTAAATTATTTTATGCTAAAAAACGTGAGAAGATCGCAGTAATTCTAATTTGGTTGATGGGATTTACCAGCGCGATCGCGGTTGCTTCAAATTTGGGCTATCAAAAATATTATCGTCCCGACTTATTAATTCCGACGATCGAAGCTAAATCTCACGTTCCTGTTTTGATTGCTACTACACACCAAACGTTGATTCAAACGGGTGAAATGATGGGGATTGCTTGGTCGATGCAAAACAACAGTACCAAAACAAACACAAATTTTGTGCTAATTCACCAACCGAAAAAATATTCTCCCAACTCCACAGCTACTCTTGCTCGCATTGTCTCTCAACAACAACATCCTTTCGATCTTTGGACAGTCAATTTTCACGCCGCGATCGAACTCAATAATTGCGCGATCGACTCTCAATCTTTACCCGCGATCGACGGTTACATTTATTCTCTCTATCACTGTTCTAATTCTATGCTTTAACTTTATTCGTCTACTTTAGAGTTTTATTGCCCAGTGCAGCGATGCCCGTTGCCCAGTGCAGCGATGCCCAATGCCCGTTGCCCGTTGCCCGATGCCCAATGAACTATTAGCAAATTGACATTTATGAAATTATCCTAGAGGCTAAGAAAACCGAACGGATAATTTTAAATGCTCAACAAAAACACAATTTTTTTTATTTTATTGCTGTTTATTCCCGTTTCGATCGCGGGTCATTTTTTGAAATGGGATGAAACAGTCGTATTTCTGACGGCGGGGGCGGCGATCGTTCCACTAGCAGCATTTATGGGAACTGCTACTGAAGAAATTGCTGTAGTAGTCGGGCCGAATTTGGGCGGACTTTTAAATGCTACTTTTGGTAACGCTACCGAACTAATTTTAGCTTTCATTGCCCTTAAAGGTGGCTTAGTTAGTGTTGTCAAAGCCACAATTAGCGGTTCGATTATTAGTAATTTGCTGCTAGTAATGGGCTTTTCTATGCTTTTAGGTGGCATTCGCTACAAAGAACAAGAATTTCAGCCGATCGCTGCGAGATTAAATGCGTCTGCGATGAATTTGGCTGTAGTTGCTATTTTGTTACCAACGGCAGTTGAATACACTTCTACTGGTATAGGTGAGGAAACTCTACAAAATCTTTCTGTAGCGGTAGCTGTAGTTTTGATTTTGGTTTACGGTTTAACTTTGCTGTTTTCGATGAAAACTCATTCCTATCTCTATGATGTCGGCGTAGCAGATTTAGAAATTGCTGAAGAATTAGAAGGTAAACCGATCGATGGTAAAGTCGAAGAAAAACCCAATCTTTGGCTTTGGGTTCCCTTGTTGTTAATTATCACTCTCGGTGTCGCGATCGAATCGGAGTTACTTGTAGAATCTTTAGAATCAGCCACATCCGAATTAGGATTAACCCCATTATTTACAGGTGTAATTTTACTACCAATTATTGGTAACGCTGCCGAACATGCTACCGCCGTTACTGTCGCCATGAAAGATAAAATGGATCTTTCTGTATCGGTAGCAGTCGGTTCGAGTATGCAAATCGCTCTTTTTGTCGCTCCCGTTTTAGTCATTGCAGGTTGGATAATGGGGCAACCTATGGATTTAAATTTTAATCCATTTGAATTAGTTGCTGTAGCTGTAGCCGTCTTAGTAGCTAATTCAATTAGCGCCGATGGTAAATCTAACTGGTTAGAAGGTAGTTTGTTACTCGCGACTTATACAATTCTCGGACTTGCTTTTTACTTCCATCCGGTCGTTGATGGGTTAGGTTAGGGATTAGGGGTTAGGGATTAGGGAAAAGTAGCGAGTAGCGAGTAGCGAGTAGCAAGTAATAAATAAAAACTTGCTACTTACTACTTGCTACTTATTAATTTTGCCCGTTGCCCTATTCCCTATTTTTAATTTTAACGATCGCTCCCCTCTTCCTCTTTTATGAATTTCTAAAATGGAAGAAATAGAAAAGTTGGCAGAAAAAATATGGGTTCTCTTTTGGGTATTATTTTAGGTGTGGCGATCGTTTTAGGTATTAGCGGCTTGAGACTCGACCAAGAATATAAACGGGGAGTGATTTTTAGACTCGGTCGCTATCATAGTACTAAAGGGCCTGGAGTTTATTGGGTTGTTCCCGCGATCGACCAAAAAATGCAAGTTGATATTCGCACCAAAACAGTCGATATTGCACCGCAAGAAACTGTCACTGCTGACAGCGTCACCATCAAAGTTAATGCCGTTTTGTTCTATCGCATTATCGATCCTAACAAAGCAATTAATAAGGTCGAAAATTATAATGTGGCTGTATATCAGTCAGCGATGACGACTTTACGAAATGTTGTCGGACAAAACATTTTAGATGACGTGTTGCAAAATAGAGACAAAATTAATTTTAAAGTGCAAGAAATCGTCGATGAAATTACCGAACCTTGGGGCATCGAAATCGAACGAGTTGAAATGAAAGATGTGGAAATTCCTCAATCGATGCAAAGAGCTATGGCAAAAGAAGCTGAAGCAGTTCGAGAAAAACGCGCTCGTATAATTAAAGCAGCAGCCGAACAAGAAGCTTCAATTAAGTTAGCCGAAGCTTCGCAAAAAATTATTGAAAATCCCGTAGCGCTAGAGTTAAGACGCTTGCAAATGCTAACCGAAATCGGTGCAGAAAATAATACTACGACTTTAGTAATGATGCCATCTGAATTTATGACATTAGCTCGCGATTTAAAAGATTCTTTGCCATCCAAAAATAAGCAAAATTCGGCAGAACCTTTGAATATTCCCGTAGATTTTCCACAAACTAGAGTTGAAGAACGCGAAAACAATTTTAAAGAATGAGAGTTGAAATCAAAAATTCATTCTTTTTTGCCTCTTAATCCCTAACCCCTAATCCCTAATCGCTATTCCCTACTTCTGCAAAATACTCTTTATCAAAAATGCGGAAATAGATAAACGGAGGAATACGATCGAAATAGGGTTGCATCTCATCAAAAGTTGGTTTTTGCGATCGATGCAGTAACATGGCATCTCTTTTATAATTGCCAAATTTGGCAATATTTACGGCAAAAGTTGGTTCTGGCAGTCCATTTTTAGTCAGTGCGGTATAGCTTTGACGAAAGCTTTCCGAAATTTTTAAAGCTACTTCGATCGCTGGTTTTGGTAGAGTCACTTGATAGAGTTTTTTGACTGGAAAGCCAGAACTATCTTTTTCTTTTAAAAAAATTTCTTTGGTATAACGAGCAATTAAAAGATGATCTTGATGACCATAAAATCCGATGCGATCGTCGTAAGTAATTAAAATAGTTGGCTGGTAGCGATCGATTTTTTCTCTAATTACCTTTTCGATAAGATCGGCTGCAATATCTTGAATGCCTCCATCAGGAAAATCTAAAATTTCCAGGCGATCGATACCTAATAATTGACTGACGGATTGTAATTCTTGTTGACGTAATTGTCCGAGTTTGATTTTTTTCTGCTGTAAATCAGATTCATCTATTAATCCGTTAGTCGAACCCGCCTCACCACGAGTTAGGGTAATCAAAATGGTTTCATTGCCAAGCAAATCGAGTTTTTTTAACGTTCCCGCACAAGTAATTTCGTCGTCTGGATGGGGAAATATTAACATAACTTTTTCCCCATGAAAATTTTCTAAAACAGTTACAGAGTCATCCTGTAAGCGACTACGAAGAAACCACAAACCTCCCCAACAAAAAAACACAAAAATAATCGCTAGATAAAAAAGAATATTCATCTGATTTAAAATCTCTGTGTTGTCTATTCCCTACTCCCTACTCCCTATTCTCTATTCCCTATTCCCTAATCCCTATTTCCTACTCCCTAATCCCTACTCCCTAATCCCTAATCCCTATTCCCTAATCCCTATTCCCTCAACTTACCCGATTGGCAACCACTCCAAAGACAGGAATGCGAGAAATACTCAATTGTTCTAATGCTTCTTGAAGTTGTGCTTTTTGAAGTTTCCCCAAAGCAGTAACTAAAATCATTCCATTAGTACGAGAAGCCAACAAATTGACATCGGCAAAACCTAGCACCGAAGAAGTATCATAAATAACTAAATCGTAATTCGCTTCTAATTGCTCCATCAGATTTTTCATTTTTTCTGATGAAATTAGCTTAATTGGACTATTAGTCATCCAACCAGAAGACATGACGAAAAAGTTTCGATCGACGATGGAAGAATGAATTACAGCTTTTAAATCGAGGGTTTTCAAGCTAAGATAGTCACTCAAACCAAGATCGCTGTTAGAGATGAGTAAATCGCATATTTTAGTAGAACCTCTTAGGTCGGCATCTACTAATAATACCTTGCGACCAGCAGCAGCAACTGCTCTAGCTAAATTAATTGCTACGATCGATTTTCCTTCTCCAGAAGTTGCCGAACCGATCGCCAGCGATCGAACCGATAACTCTCCATTCAAAAAACATAGATTTGCATACAAAGAATTAAATTCTTCTAGTAATGGAAAAGTTTCTACTGTAATACTAACCGATTTTATGCTTTTTTCTTCTGTTATAGATGGTTGGATTCGGGGGAATTTGCTGTTGGCATAAGGTAGCTGTTTATATTTTTTATTAAAAGGAATTTTGCCAATTATCGTAAGCTTTGCTAAGTCTCTAATTTCTTGGGAACTATTCAAAACATCCTTATGTTTGTCCAAAGCTACAGCGACTCCCAACCCCAATAAAAAGCCCAAAGATGTGCCAAAAAATGAATATTTTAATAGACTGGGAACGTATTCTTGTGGTTTTCCTGGCGGAGCGAGCAAACTCCAAGGAGATGTTCTTTGAGCGGCATAAACTCGCAAACCTTCTTTTTCAACGGCAAATTGATTGACATTTCCGCTGACACCTTCTATTTCTCTGACAATATTGTCAAATTTACGCGTAACTACCGATAGCTCTTGAATTTCTTGTTTTAAATTGTCAATTTTTTTTGTAATGATTTGGTTTTGATTTTTTAAACTTGCAATTCTTTTGGTAATAACTAATTCTGCTTTTTTGCTTTCTTTGGCGATCGAGTTAACTAATCTTTCTCGTTCTTCTTTTAGATCGATTATCTCGTTACTTTCATCAGAAAATGTTACTGATTGTTGATAAATTTTAATGTCTAATTTGGCAAGCTGTTCTTTTAATTCTTTATAAAAAGGAGTTGCCATTTGGGAAGCAGTATCAGATTCATCTGGCTTACTTATCAACTCTCTTTTTAGTTCGATCGCAAATAATTCTGAATCGGAAATTTGAGCTTGAATATCTTGTTGTTGTTTGATTAAATTATCGAGTCTAATTGATAACTGTTCTGCTTTGGTTCTCGGATCGATAAAATTATTTTCTTGTCTAATTTTTTGAAGTTTTTCTTGTAATTGATAAACTTGTTTTTGAATTAATGGTATTTGCTCGTCGAGAAATTTAATGCCTCGGTTTGCTCCTGTTTGGCGAGTTTCCAAACTATAATTCATGTAAGCTTGGGCGATCGCTTCGATAGTATCTTCAACTTGTTGAGCGTTGTAATTGCGATAGGTAACTGTTAATAAATTTTCATCTTTATTGGTACTAATTAGCAAATCTTTGCTCAAAGAACTGTAGCTAAGATCTGGATATTTAGCTTGTAACTGTTTGACAATTGGTTCGAGAATCTGTTGACTTTTGAGAATTTTTAATTGAACATCATCCAATTTGACAGAAACGATCTCTTCTTCGGTACTTGAATTTTTGCTTTCTCTTGAAGCAACTTTTGTTTCGATCGTAACTGGTTCGACAAAAATTTCAAACGCAGAACTATATTCTGGTTTGCTGGTTAAAGGTTTGAGTGTAGCTAGCATTCCTACTATTAAAGTTATGCTAGCGATCGATAAGAACCGACGTTGGATAATATCAACAATCTGTTTGAGGTCTAATCCACCTTCGCTACTATATTCTGAAGAAAAAGCCTGAGTGGATTCCCAATGCTGAGATCTTACTGATAAAGCCGAATGATTTTGTTTGGATTCCATAACAATTTTGGCGTTCGAAAATTTAGACACGTCTGAGAAGTTAGTGAGAGAGTTCGAGTCCAAATTTGGCTGTAGCTTGGTAGCAAACACTTATCTGCTAATCGATCGCACTGTCGGGTGCATTCGTCCAAAACTGTTAGCACATCTGACTCAATCAAACAAGTTACCTAAAACACAATTTGTTTGAGCTTGCTATTGTTTTTTACTATTTTTCGCGTATTATTATATGTCGATACATATGTTCAAAATACTAAATCATAATCATGAAAGAAATAATAGTTCATTTAACTAAATATTTTCGATTGCGATCTCGAGAGCAAATTTTAAAGCGAACAACTTGACTTTTGCCAAAAAGTGCGGTAATTCACTATTTATGCTTTAGTATTTTTCCATACAGTTTATCGATACGATTTAGTTTTAAATTGTACGCTCGGTCGATATTATTTATTCATTCGTTTCAAAAAATACGTAAAATTGCTTAAGAAAACGTTTGGATTGCCTATTTAAGTGTTTAATAAAATACGTAAAATTGCTTAATAGAAAATTTGACAAAAATCTGTATGATTAAAAAGAGCAACAAAGTTGTAATAGCATCTACTCATAACTCAACATGGAGTGAAATCGAAAAATGACTACAAAAAAGAAATAACTCCCCAAGCATCTATAAAAAAATAAGGCGGCATAGACATTCATAGAAAAGAAGTGAACCTCAAATAGATGCCTTAGAAAATTACTTTTTGGAGCTTGTGAGCGCCACTTTTATTGAATCTTAGCAAGAAGACGACACCTTCACATTGCTGCAAATAACAACGCCCTTTTAGGTTTAATTTTGTCGGGTCTAATCAGTGATTTTTCAGCCCAGACAAAAATAGCACGTATGCATAAATTTTGAGGCTTTGCGTGAGAAAGCCTTATTTAGGCAACCAAAAATCTGTGAAAGAATGAAACTATATACATCTGAGCTACCTGTTAGATATTTGTTAAACATCCCCATCGGCTCGATACCTTTTGAGGAGCAAATATCTTTAATTCTTCAATGGGCAAGACTGCGTGAGAGTAGGACAGTCTGTTTGGCAAATGTACATATGTTGATGGAAGCACATGGCAACGATAAATTTGCATCGATTTTGAGAAAAGCCGATCTAGTTAGCCCCGATGGTATGCCTTTAGTTTGGATGCTCAAACTTATGGGAGTCGATCGCCAAGACAGAGTAGCTGGGATGGATGTCTTTTTAAGACTATGTCAACTGACTCCTCAAATTGGAGTCAGTCTTTTTTTCTTGGGTTCTGAAAATGAAGTATTAAAAAGAATTAAAGCAAAAGTCAAATTAGAATTTCCCAAGCTAGACATTGCTGGAATGGAGTCTTTGCCTTTTCGTCCGCTGACACTTTCGGAAGACGAACTTTTGGTTCGGAGAATTAATGAAAGTGGTGCTGGAGTTGTACTAGTGTGCTTGGGATGTCCCAAACAGGAAATGTGGATAGCTAGACATCGAAATCAAATCAAGGCTGTCATGATTGGCGTGGGGGCAGTTTTTCCAGTCTACGCGGGAATTTATACTAGAGCGCCTCGTTACATTAGAGAGTGGGGATTTGAATGGTTATATCGATTGATGCAAGAGCCAAAGCGACTTTGGCATCGTTATTTGCTCACCATTCCACCATTTTTGTATCTATCTTTGCGACAACTTTTTCAGCAGTATTTTTTAAAAAAAAATGCTACATATAATCCGAATTTAGTTAACAACAGCAAAAATAATACAAATACAAATATAAAAACTTCGTTTGAGGACTATAAACCAGTTGCTTCAGACGAGTCTAAAAATTCAATTTAAATAACTATTTATTTTCAATTGATTTAACATGACATCCCCAGAATCAAAAGTTATTTTTACTCCAGTAGAATTCGACCCTTTTGCTGATGGAGAAATTCTACTTGCGGCTTTAGCTACCGAATCCCAAAAAGAGATTTGGGCATCGGTACAGATGGGGAAAGAAGCCAACTGCGCTTACAATGAATCTCAATCTCTCAAGTTAAAAGGAAATTTACACTTTAAAGCATTTGAAGCCGCACTGCAAGAATTAATTCAACGCCACGAAGCTTTGCGGACAACTTTTAGTCGAGATGGAGTAAGTGTATGTATTGCCGATACTCTCTCTCTCGATCTTGCCTCGCTCGATTTATCTGACTTAGACTTACAAACACGACAAACAGAAGTACTTAGATCTCAGAAACAGGCTGTTAGCGAGCCGTTTGACTTAGAAAAAGGGCCTTTATTTCGAATACAAATTATTAAACTCGAAGCGCAGGAACACTTAATCATTCTAACCGCTCATCATATTATATGTGATGGTTGGTCTTGGGCGGTGTTAATCACAGATTTAGGTCAGCTATATTCTGCCTTCAAACAGGGTATTACTCCCGATTTAGAACAAAGCGATCGCTTTAGTGACTATGCTCGAATGTTGGAGTTAGAAGCTTCAAGTGAAGAAACTCTGGAAATCGAAAATTACTGGTTAAAACAATTTCAAGGTAATATTCCCGTTTTAGATTTTCCATGCGATCGCCCCCGTCCACCTTTACGAACTTTTGATTCCGATCGCGAAGATTGGGAACTGGATGCATCTCTGGTTCGAGATTTAAAGCAACTTGGGACAGAAATCGGTTGTAGTTTTATGACGGTTCTGTTGGCTGGCTTTGAAGTATTTCTCTATCGATTGACAGGATCTGAAGATATTGTCGTTGGCGTTCCTACAGCAGGACAAGCAGATAAAGGAAAGTACAATTTAGTCGGTCACTGTGTCAATTTGCTCCCAATCCGCAGCCGCGTCAATGGAAAACTAGCTTTTAGTGAATATCTCAAGCTTCGTAAAACTAGTATACTAGATGCCTACGACCATCAACAATTTACTTTTGGCAGTTTAATTGAGAAATTAGATTTACCCCGCGATCCTAGCCGCATTCCTTTAATTCCAATCGTCTTCAACATCGATCGAGGTTTAGATACTAATAGTTTAAATTTTGAGGGTTTAGAAGTTGAGTTTTACACCAACCCCCGCACCTACGAAAACTTTGAATTGTTTATTAATGCTGTCGAACTAAAAGATAAAGTAACGCTAGAGTGTCAATACAACACTAATTTGTTCGATCGCGAAACTATTAGCCGCCGTTTGGCAGAATTTGCCACTTTACTTTTGGGTATTGTTGCCAACGCAGAAGAAGCGATCGCTACTTTACCTTTACTGCCAGAAACAGAATTAAAATTACTTCAAAAGTGGAATCAAACTCAAGTAGATTATCCTGAAAGTTTGTGTATCCATCAACTTGTAGAAGCACAGGTAGAAAAAACTCCCGACGCGATCGCAGTTGTTTTTGAAGATAAACAAATTACTTACCGAGAACTCGATCGCCAAGCTAATCTGCTAGCTGCCCATCTAATCGAATTAGGAGTTAAACCAGACGTACTAGTCGGCATTTGTGTAGAACGTTCTGTTGAGATGGTTGTAGGATTACTAGGCATCCTCAAAGCAGGCGGCGCATACGTACCGATCGATCCTAGCTATCCTTCAGAACGAATTAGCTTTGTATTAGAAGATGCCCAGGTTCGAGTTTTAGTAACTCAAACATCTTTAGAATCCCAACTTCCTCCACACTCAGCAATTACTGTATGTCTCGATCGCGATTGGAAAAACATTTCTGATTCAGATCGAAATGCATTGACATCAAAAAGTGTCAACTCTGAAAATTTGGCATACATTATTTACACTTCTGGTTCGACAGGACAACCAAAAGGAGTTTTAATTCGTCACCGTAATGCTGTCAATTTATTGACTTCCGTTCAAAAGCAACCAGGTTTAACAGCAGCAGACACCTTGCTTTCCGTGACAACCATCTCCTTTGATATTGCCGTATCCGAGCTTTTCTTACCCTTATCCGTAGGAGCAAAATTAGTTTTAGTCAGTTCTCAAGTCGCTTCCGATGGCATGCAGTTGCTTCAAGCCTTAAATACTTCTGGCGCAACCTTTATGCAACCTACCCCCATCACTTGGCGCTTACTTTTAGAAGCAGGTTGGCAAGGAAATTCTAACTTAAAGGCGGTTTCTACTGGCGAAGCTTTGCCTAGAGAACTGGCTAATCGCTTATTACCAATGGTTGCCGAACTTTGGAATCTTTACGGCCCAACAGAAACAACTATTTGGTCAACTAGCTGTCAAGTTCGATCGGGCGATCGAGCGATCGATATTGGCAAACCTATCTCTAATACTCAAGTTTACATTCTCGATGCCAATTTACAACCAGTTCCCATCGGTGTACCAGGAGAACTTCATATTGGCGGAGAAGGAGTAAGCAAAGGCTATCTCAATCGCCCCAATTTAACTAAAGAAAAGTTTATTGCTAACCCTTTTAGCTCCGACCCAAACAGTAAGCTTTATAAAACTGGAGACTTAGCACGATTCTTGCCTGATGGACAGATTGAGTGCTTGGGAAGAACTGACTATCAAGTTAAAATGCGAGGCTTCCGCATCGAACTGGGTGAAATTGAAGCAATTATGGGTCAATATTCAGCAGTAAAAGAAGCCGTGGCGATCGTTCGCGAAGATACTCCAGGTGCAAAAACACTAATAGGCTACTTTGTTGCTAATGCCATAGACAAGGATGCCGCTAGCCAACAAATTCCAGAATTACGTCGTTTCCTGAAACAGAGACTGCCAGAATACATGGTGCCAACTATTTTTATGGTAGTGGATGCCATGCCGCTTACGCCCAATGGCAAAATCGATCGCAAAGCACTACCCCAACCAGATTCATTGCGTCTCGAACTTGTAGCCAATTATGTCGAACCCCGTAACGATTTAGAGCGACAAATTACAGAAATTTGGGCGGAGGTTCTTAACTTAGAAAGTGTTGGTATACATGACAATTTTTTTGAATTGGGTGGCTATTCACTATTAGGGATTCAGATTGTTTCCAGGTTGCGGCAAGCATTGCAGATCGAAATACTTTTATCCAACTTATTTGAACTACCAACGATAGCAGAGTTGTCTGCCCGTATTGAAACTTTGCGTTGGGCAACTCAAAGCCAGCAGTTTTCTGACAACGATTTAGATGAGGATTATGAAGAAGGAGAGTTATGAGCAATGTTTGTCAACATTAAAAAATTTATTTTGTAAATAAAAAAAACTGCGAATTACAAGTGTAAAAGCTTATCGATCGAATCGCCCAAAATAAACTTTCAAACTAGATTTGTTTTTTGTTTTTAAAGTATTCTTTTAAAAGATAAGGTATCATTTATTTAATTTAATTTTTTAGTTAAATTGTGTATCGAGCGAGCCTTTTGTTGAATACAAACTTTACATTAACCTTTACATTAACTATGCATAAAAATAACAAAATAATTTTACTTAAACATTTAAAATACAGAAAATAAAAATATTTCTCGTTCTAATCGAGCGACTATAACCAAAGGAGGTAACTAATAAAAAATGAGTCAAAATACGCTTGAATTACTAACAACAAAATTAACTTCTCTACATCACGCCAAATGTCGGTTTTGTGAAACAAATTTAGAACATACTTTAGTCGATTTAGGAATGTCGCCCCTATGTGAGAGCTATTTAAGTCCCGAACAGCTCAATCAAATGGAGCCATTTTACCCACTTCACGTACAAGTTTGTCAGAGTTGTTTTTTAGTGCAAATAGAGTCATACGTAAGCCCCGAACATATTTTTACAGAATATGCTTACTTTTCCTCTTACGCCGATACTTGGTTACAACACGCCAAAGCTTATACAGATTTAATGGTAGAACGGTTTAACTTCAACGAACAAAGTCATGTCGTTGAGTTAGCTAGTAACGATGGTTATCTGTTGCAGTATTTTGTTGAGAAAAATATTCCTTGTCTAGGAATCGAACCAGCAGCCAATGTTGCCAAGGTGGCGATCGAAAAGGGAGTGCCGACTTTAATCGAGTTTTTTGGAGTCGAAAGCGCTCTTAGACTAGTCGAGCAAGGAAAGCAAGCCGATTTGTTATTAGGTAATAACGTCTTAGCTCAAGTTCCAGATTTAAATGACTTCGTCGCTGGGATGAAAATCCTCCTCAAACCAGAAGGAGTAATTACCGTAGAATTTCCGCACCTGATGTGCTTAATGGCAGAAAATCAGTTTGACACTATCTACCACGAGCATTTTTCTTATTTTAGTTTTCTTACCACTCAAAAGATTTTTGCAGCTCATGGTTTGACTCTATTTGATGTAGAAGAACTACCAACTCATGGCGGTTCGTTGCGAATTTATGCCTGCCATCAAGAAGATGACTCAAAATTAGTTAGCGATCGCGCCATGGAGTTACTCAAACGCGAACGAGACGCTGGTTTTACTGAAATGAGTTGCTATGCCAACTTTGGCGAACAGGTAAAAGAAACCAAACGCAAGTTATTAGATTTTTTAATTAAAGCTAAACTCCAAGGAAAAACAGTCGTTGGTTATGGAGCGCCAGGTAAAGGTAATACCTTACTCAACTACTGCGGCATCCGTACTGATTTCATCGATTATACAGTCGATCGCAACCCTTATAAACAAGGCAAATTTTTACCTGGAACTCATATTCCCATCTATCATCCCGACCGAATTTTAGAAACCAAACCAGACTACGTGTTGATTTTGCCTTGGAATTTTAAGGATGAAATCATCAAACAGATGTCGTCAATTAAAGACTGGGGTGGAAAATTTGTCGTACCTATTCCTGAAGTAAAAATTTATGGATAGGGGCTAGGGACTGCAATAAACCATGAATTATTAGCAAATTATAAATTATGTTTTTTCAACCTACTAAACTTAAAAACGCATACATCGTCGAACCAGACAGAAAAGAAGACGAACGCGGTTTTTTTGCTCGTACTTGGTGTCAGCAAGAATTTACCGATCTCGGACTCGATGCCGGGCTAGTGCAGTGTAGCATTTCTTTTAACAAAAAAAAGGGAACTTTGCGTGGAATGCACTGGCAAGTATCTCCTTATGCAGAAACCAAGCTGGTTCGCTGTACCCAAGGAGCAATTTATGATGTCATTGTCGATCTTAGAGAAGATTCAGAAACTTTTATGCAGTGGATCGGGGTAGAATTAACCCCCGAAAATCGCCTTGAACTTTATGTTCCCAAAGGATTTGCTCACGGTTTTCAAACTCTTGAAGATAACACCGAAGTTCACTATCAAATCTCGGAATTTTACGCTCCCGATTGCGCGAGGGGTTTTCGTTGGAACGACCCGACTTTCCAAATTAATTGGCCTTTAGAAGTTAGCGTTATTTCTGCCAAAGATCGAGATTACGAAGATTATAAAGCAATTCGCAGTTCTCAGTTTGCAATAGGCTACGCCACGGGAGGAAGCGAGAAATGATGTTTCCTCGGATCTTTGAGCGTCTGTAGCAAAGCCTTAAACCATTAAAAATTCCAGAGTATTGTTTGGTGTGAGTGAATCATGACAGAGAAAGATAAATCTCCAAAAGTCAGTATTGGGTTAGCTGTATATAACGGAGAAAAATATATTAAAGAAGCGATCGACTCGATTTTGGCGCAAACTTTTACCGATTTTGAGCTGATTATTTCAGACAATGCTTCAAGCGATCGCACTGAAGAAATTTGTCGAGAATATGCCGAGCGTGACTCGCGAATTAGATACTACCGTAATGCCACTAATATTGGGGGAATCAATAACGAAAATTTAACTTTTGCACTATCTCAAGGAAAGTATTTTCGTTTAGCTGCTTATGATGACATCTTAGCGCCAGAGTTACTGGAAAAATGCGTTGAGGTACTCGATCGCAACCCATCGGTGATTCTTTGTTATTCAACCACGATTATTATTGACCAAAATGGCAAGTGTATCGGAAAGCTAGATAGAGACCTTGCCCATTCTACCAAACCTTTAGAAAGATTTTGCGATTTTGCTAGTCACCACGATTGCGAACCTACCTACGGTTTAGTTAGAGCAAATATTTTAAGCCAAACCGAACTCCAATCTAATTATCCCGAATCCGACATTGCCTTTCTTGGCGAACTAAGTTTGTACGGACAGTTCTATCGCATACCCGCTCCTCTATTTTATAGAAGATATCACCAAAAACAAGAATCAAACTATACTTCTCTTTATTCTAGTTTTTATGAAAAGATAGCGATTTGGCGCTATTCAGCAATACCAGATCGAGAAAAAAGCCATTTTTCTTGGTTCGATTTAGTTGGTGCTGCATATTATTATCATTGGCTCCAATTTTTAGATTATTTCCACATCATTTCTCGCGCTTCTCTAACTTTAAACGAACGCATTTATTGTTATTTTTACGTTTTGTGCTGGCTAACATACAGAATAGTTTTTGAGAGAAGTCGCAATTTACGTCAAAAAATTTTTTTACAATACAAAGCTTATTTTTTAAAAGCAAAATCTTGGCAATCTCATCAAAAGTAGATTCATAGTTGGATTTTAAAGCAACAATTAAGAGCAAGTGTAAAATAAATGGTTTTATCTCCAGAACAACAAGAAATAAACTTTAAAAAATCTAAGTCAATCCAAAAAATTGGTTTGATGGGTCCTTTTGGCTTTGGTAACTTAGGCGATGCGGCAATTCAGCAAGCTGCGATTCAAAATATCCACAAGTATTGCCCGAATGCAGAGATATATGGCTTTTCTCTTAATCCTAAAGATACTGAAACAAGACATGGAATTCCCAGTTTTTCTATCACCAGAATGGGCGACAGAAAGCAATGGTGGTTAGGAAAGAATCCCAGTAAATTGACTGCAAATCTGGTTAAATCGATCGATCGAATTAGTTCATATCCCAATCCTCTCATCAAAAAAATGGGATATGTTTCAGTTGCTTTATTATTAGAAATAATGGCCGTGGCAAGGGCATATAAAAATATAGGCAATCTGGACATGTTCGTTGTTTCTGGTGGCGGTCAACTCGATGATTATTGGTGGGGAACATGGTGTCATCCCTATACTTTATTTTTATGGTCAACCTTGGCAAAATTGCGCGGCATTAAATTTGCAATTGTCAGCGTCGGTGCAGGACCGATCGATGCCAAACTCAGTCGGATATTTATTAAATATGCTCTATCTTTAGCAGACTATCGCTCTTATCGAGATGAAGATTCTAAAAAATATATAGCCAGAGTAGTTGGCTTTAAGAAAGAAGCTTCTGTTTTTCCCGATTTAGCTCACAGCTTGTCGATTGAAAAGTATCAACGAGATTGCAATCGTACTGGGCAACAAAAACTTTTGGTTGTTGGTATCAGTCCAATGTGTTATTTCGATCCGCGCTATTGGATGGAACGCGATCGCTCTGTATATTTGGGGTATTTGACCAAACTAGCTGAGTTTGTCGCTTGGCTGATCGAACAAGAATATCAAATTGTCTATTTCACTAGTTGTACACAGGAAGATCCGCCAGCACTCGAAGATTTGAAAGCAATTCTCGCTCAACAGGGCATAACCTACTCTCCAGGGCAGATCGTCGAACAACCGATTAACACAGTTGACGAGTTGATGACTGAAATTGTCAAAACTGATATAGCGATCGCTTCTCGCTTTCATGGCGTGTTGTTGTCATTGGTATTGCATAAGCCAACCTTGGCGATTTCCTATTATCGCAAGATTGATATGCTCATGAACGATACAGAACAAGCCGAGTACTGCGTGTCGATCGACACTTTTGCTGTAGAGGAACTAAAGCAAAAATTTATCTCTTTAGCAGCAAACCGAGAAAAGATTGCTACCCAGCTTGCCAAACACAGCCAAAATTATCGAGCCACCCTCAACAAGCAATATGAGTCTTTATTTAACAACTAATGAAATCGAGCTGTTGGGTGTAGAGATGCATCGATCGATTTCCCAGCTATACCCAATTTGTCGTAGTATTACTGGCGATGGAGTTCGTAAAACTTTATATCTTCTCAAGCAACTGATTCCCCTAGAAACTTTTGAAGTGCCAACAGGAACGCAAGTTTTTGATTGGACTATTCCTAAAGAATGGAATATTCGCGATGCTTGGGTGAAAAATAGCAGAGGGGAAAAGGTTATCGATTTTCAAGCCCATAACCTACATGTCCTCAACTACAGTATTCCCATCCAGCAAAAAATGCCTCTGTTGGAGTTAAAAGAGCATTTATTTTCCATGCCCGATCGCCCTGATTGGATACCCTATCGCACCTCTTATTACAGTGAAAATTGGGGATTTTGTTTGACCGATCGCCAACTGCAAGAACTAGAAGATGGGGAATACGAGGTTTATATAGATTCTTCACTCGAAGATGGTTATCTAACTTACGGAGAGTATTTTCTTCCAGGCGAAACCGAGGAGGAAATTTTATTTTCTTGTCATGTCTGTCATCCCTCATTATGCAATGACAACCTATCGGGCATATCTCTGGTAACATTTCTTGCCAAACATCTCAGTTCACTAAAACTGCGCTACTCTTATCGATTTTTGTTCGTTCCCGGCACGATCGGTTCGATCGCCTGGCTGAGTTTAAACCAAAATCGAGTTTTTCGAATTAAGCACGGTTTGGTAGTCGCTGGTGTCGGCGATGCTGGAAAATTAACTTACAAAAAAAGTCGTCGCGGCGATGCTGAGATTGACAAAGTAGTTAATTACGTCCTCGAACATTCTGGAGACGAGTACGCGATCGAGGAATTTTCACCATACGGTTATGACGAACGTCAATACTGTTCGCCTGGATTCAATTTACCAATAGGCAGTTTAACCAGAACGCCTTTCGGTCGCTACCCGGAGTATCACACCAATGCCGATAATTTAGATTTCGTCAAACCAGCATCTTTAGCTGACTCGTTAGATAAATATCTCAAAATTATCAATATTTTAGAAAAAAATCACAAATATCTAAACACCAGTCCTTTTTGCGAACCTCAGTTAGGCAAACGAGGACTATACGGCACTTTTGGCGGCACGCAAGATAAGAAAACAAAAGAAATGGCAACCTTGTGGGTGCTGAATTTGTCTGATGGCAACCATAGTTTATGGGATATCGCCGATCGCTCTGGTTTAGACTTTCAAGTTATCGAGAATGCGGCTGAAGCTTTAATCCAAGGAAAATTATTAAAAAAAGTTAATTACTAATAACTAACTATATGACCGCAATAGTTCCAAAACAAGAACCAAATAAATCAATTACTAATTTCAAGCGATCGAAACAACTCCAGCAAAAGAGTCATCAACTCATTCCTGGCGGCGCACACACCTATGCTAAAGGTGACGATCAATATCCAGAATTAGCACCTGGTTTTATTACTAGGGGAAAAGGTTGTCACGTTTGGGATGTCGATGGTAACGAATACATTGAATACGGTATGGGCTTACGGGCAGTAACCCTCGGTCACGGTTATGACCCAGTAGTAGAGGCTGCTTACAGGCAAATGCGCCTGGGTATCAATTTTACTCGTCCTACTCCTTTAGAAGTTGAGTACGCCGAACGATTCCTGAGTTTAATTGAGGCAGCCGAAATGGTTAAATTTGCCAAAAACGGCTCGGATGTAACTACAGCAGCAATTAAACTAGCTCGCGCTCATACAGGAAGAGAAATGGTGGCAATTTGTGCCGATCATCCCTTCTTTTCTACCGATGATTGGTTTATTGGTTCTACGGCGATGTCGGCGGGAATTCCCGAAGCGATTCGCAATTTAACCGTTAAATTTAACTATAACGATTTGGCAAGTGTCAAGGCGTTATTTGAGAACTATCCAGGACAGATTGCTTGTCTGATGATGGAAACAGAAACGGCGGTAGCGCCCGTCGATAATTTCCTTCAAGAAGTCAAAAGAGTTTGTCACCAAAACGGTGCTTTGTTTATTCTCGACGAAATTATTACTGGATTTCGCTGGCATTTAAATGGGGCGCAAAAAGTACACGGAATTGTTCCTGACTTGTCTACTTTTGGTAAGGCAATGGGCAATGGTTTTTCGATCGCGGCATTAGCTGGGAAACGGGAAATTATGGAGTTAGGAGGATTGCAACACGATCGCGATCGCGTCTTTTTGCTTTCTACTACTTTTGGTGCTGAAAGTCATTCTCTTGCAGCAGCGATGGAGGTGATGAATATTTACGAACGAGAAGATGTGATCGGGCATCTCGATCGACAGGGGGAAAAGCTCAAACGAGGAATCGAAGCGGCGATCGCTAACAATCATCTAGAAGGTTATTTTGAAGTCTTTGGCAAACCTTGCAATCTCGTTTACGCGACGAAAGATTCTAACCGCGAGCGATCGCAAGCTTTTCGGACTTTATTCTTGCAAGAAATTATCAAACGAGGAATTATCGCACCTTCGTTGGTAGTCAGTTTTTCGCATACCGATAATGACATCGATCGCACTGTTGAGACGATTGACGAGGCACTTAAAGTTTATCGTCTTGCTTTAGAAGATGGAGTTGAAAAATATTTAATCGGGCGATCGGTCAAACCTGTATTTCGACAATTCAACTAATTAAATAAGAGGAAATTTATGAAAGTAGTTTTGTTTTGTGGTGGATTGGGAACTCGCTTGCGGGAACATTCAGAGACTATTCCCAAACCGATGGTTGATATTGGCTACCGCCCGATTATCTGGCATCTGATGCGCTACTACGCTCACTTCGGACACAAAGATTTTATTCTCTGTCTCGGTTATCGTGGTGATTATATCAAAAATTATTTTCTTAATTACAACGAATGTCTGTCCAATAATTTTGTTATGTCTGATGGCGGCAAAACCATTAATCTTTACAATAACGACATCAAAGATTGGACTATTTCCTTTGTCGATACGGGATTAAATACTAACATCGGTCAGAGATTGATGGCAGTAGAGCCTTTTCTGGAAGGAGAAGAAGTCTTTATGGCTAATTATGCCGACGGACTGAGCGATCTCGATCTCAACCTCTATCTCGATCATTTTTACCAACAGGACAAAATCGCCAGCTTTCTCGGCGTACAACCTTCCCAATCATTCCATGTCGTATCTGTCGCCAACAACTCTTTAGTTGAGAGAATTAACCCCGTCAGCGAATCTAATTTGTGGATCAACGGTGGCTTTTTTGCCTTCAGAAAAGAAATTTTTGATTACATTCAACCTGGAGAAGAGTTAGTTATCGAACCTTTTCAGCGTTTAATTGCCGAAAAGCAGCTAATTGCCTACAAAAATCCCGGCTTTTGGGCATGTATGGATACGCTCAAAGAAAAAATGATGTTCGACCAAATGTACGAACAGGGAAATACGCCTTGGACGGTTTGGGAACCGACTGTTAATCCCGACAAGACCAGTGTTCTAGAAAAACTCGATCGAGTTTTGGCAACGCTGGATGACAATGATGCTTCCACAGCAGTTCAAAAACAAACAAAAGATCGCTTAGTTCGCTTGGGTGATGTTTAAATTATTTTCTGACAATACAGGTGAAAAAAATTCATTGCACCAAGTTTTGTGTCTTGGCGCTCATAGCGACGACATCGAAATTGGATGCGGCGGTACTATCTTAAAACTGCTCGAAATTTATCCAGATTTGAGAGTTGTTTGGGTAATTTTTAGTGCCACCGCATCGAGAAAAGAAGAGGCGATCGCAAGCGCTAAGACTTTCTTGAGTTCCGTCAAACCAGAAAATATCGAGATTTATATTGAAGGATTTCGAGATGGTTTTTTTCCTTATATTGGCGGTGAAATTAAAGAATATTTCGAACAGCTCAAACCAAAAATCAACCCCGATCTGATTTTTACTCATTACCGAGACGATCGCCATCAAGATCACCGTCTTATTTCCGATTTAACTTGGAATACTTGGCGCAATCATTTAATTTTAGAATACGAAATTCCTAAATACGATGGCGATTTGGGACAGCCTAATTTTTTCGTTCATTTAAATAAGTCAATTTGCCAGAAAAAAATCAAATACTTAATCGAACATTTTGAAACCCAAGCAAATAAACATTGGTTTGAAGAAGAAACTTTTTCTTCAATGCTCAGATTGAGAGGACTCGAATCCAATGCTCCCGATCGCTACGCAGAAGCTTTTTATTCCCGCAAAATCGTTTTTTAAAAAGAACTTATCAATAAGATGTTGAAGTTTTGGAAATCGAATTGGCAAAAAACTATAGTTTTATGGGTATTGTTCTCGATCGCTCTCGTTATTGCCGTTGGTTTCCCTAAAATCCAGAGAAAAGCGGCTAAGATTCCCCAGTTTGTAGATTCATCTTACAGAACGATTAAATTCGGCTTAAGCCCAAAAATTGTGGTTGAAGCAGGAGATAGGCGATCGAGTCAACCACTACAAACAATTCGGACGAATGTAGCTACAGGGCAATTGCGAGTTCATCGTACCAACCCACGCTATTTTAGCGATAATAGCGGCAAGGCAATTTATCTGACAGGGGCGCATACCTGGTCTAATTTAATCGATAATGGTTTGAGCGATCCGCCTCCCAAGTTCGATTATGAAAAATATTTAGATTTTCTGGTAGCTAATAATCATAATTTTTTGCGGCTGTGGACTTGGGAAGAAGCCAAGTGGTATACGGATACACTTAAAGACTATTGGTTTGAGCCAATGCCTTACCAGAGAACGGGCAATGAATTGGCATTAGATGGAAAGCCTAAATTTGACCTCACCAAATTTAACCAAGCTTACTTCGATCGCCTGCGTCAAAGAGTAATTGAGGCAGAAAATCGTGGTATTTATGTTTCAATTATGCTTTTTAACGGCTGGAGTATAGAGGATAAAACCAAATTAGGAAACCCTTGGCGCGGACACCCCTTTCATCGCGACAATAACATCAACAAAATTGATGGCGATCGCAATCGAAATGAACGAGGAGAAGAAACTCATACATTACAAATTCCTGCGGTAACTGCTTTGCAAGAAGCTTATCTTCGTAAAGTAATCGATACTCTTAACGATCGGAGTAACGTCCTCTACGAAATCAGCAACGAAAGTTCTCCTGGTTCTCACGATTGGCAATACCACGCGATCGAGTATATCAAAAATTATGAGTCAAGCAAGCCAAAGCAACATCCCGTAGGAATGACAGTCGAATGGCCCAATGGTGATAACTCCAAACTGTTTGATAGTCCTGCCGATTGGATTTCCCCCAATGGAGATCTTAACGATCGACCCAAAGCCGATGGTAGTAAAGTAATTTTGGCAGATACAGATCATATATGTGGCATTTGCGGCGATCGCGCTTGGGTATGGAAAAGTTTTACTCGCGGAGAAAATCCGATTTTCATGGATGTGTATGATGGCGCAATGCCTTTAGTCGAACCTCCCATTCCTCCAAATCCGCTTAATTATCAGCCTTGGGTTAGCATCCGCCGTAATTTAGGTTATGCCCTAACTTATGCGAATCGAATGAATTTAGGAGCAATGAAACCTTATTCTGACTTGGCTTCCACAGGATATTGTTTAGCCAATCCCGATTCTACTGAAGCCGAATATCTAGTTTATTTGCCTGAAGGTAATCGAGTCACCGTCGATCTCTCTGCTACCAAGTCAGAATTAACAGCCGAGTGGCTCAATCCTGCTACTGGCAAGACAATTAGTAATATTAAAACAACTGGCGGCGGTCAGAGAATTTTTACTTCTCCTTTTGATGGGGATGCGGTGCTTTATATTAAAGGACTTCCCAACAAATAACCGAAAAAAATTTAAAAACTATTTTTTGTACGAGGAATATAAAAATCAATGATTGGTAAACTCAAAAACGTGGCGGGAAAAAGTATTAATTCTTTGCTTGCTCCAGTTAATCTTAAAGTAGGAAAGCTCAAGCGACCATTTACAGATTATAGAGATTATATTCCTTTTGAGGAAACCATTACAGGCGCAAAAGAAGCTGGTTTATCGGTTGGTGATTATATAGACGCTAAATTCAACAAACCAGGTGCAACCCAAGAGACGATCGATCGCATGGCTGCACTAGGAGTATTTAAAGACAAACTAGATCGCATTTGTGAAATTGGGCCTGGATCGGGACGTTATTTAGACAAAGTTTTAAAAATCTCTAATCCTAGTTACTGCGAAATTTACGAAACAGCAAAGGAATGGGAACAGTGGCTGGTCAAAACCTATAATGTCATCGCTCATCCATCGGACGGAAAGTCTTTAGCTTATACACCATCTAACTCGATCGACCTGATTCAAGCCCATAAAGTGATATCGGGACAGCCATCACTGTGGATTTGTCAATACTTTGCTGAAATGGCACGCGTGGTTCGAGATGGCGGTAAAGTCGTCTTTGACATGGTAACTGAAGACTGTTTGGATGATGCAACCCTAGAAAATTGGATTACTTCTGGACACGGCTATCAACATTATCCTTGTTTGATGCCAAAGCAGTACACCATTAATTTTTTTGAAAGACGAGGCTTGGTTTTTGATGGCAGCTTTTTCATCCCCATGGAACCTGGAAAAACAGAGTGTTTTGTATTTACCAAAAAATAACAGGTAAAGATAAAGACGCTAAATTAGTCCAGGGTAAAATTCAATCGATTTAGAAACAGTTCGACCTTAATAATTTAATGATTCAGTATTGGTCTAGATTTTTGTATGTCATCAAAGGAAAACGTAAAGCACTCTTAGGAATGCTGTTTTTGTTTGTGTTTGTCTCTATTCTTGAGACATTGGGAGCTGGTTCGATAGGTCCTTTTATTGCCTTGGCAACCGACCCAGATTCGATCGATCGAAATCAATGGTTGCGATCGATTTACGATTGGTTCAATCTCGATTCCAAAAGTCAGTTTTTGATGTTGATTGGTTTGCTAGTGATTGCCATTTTTTACTTAAAAGCATTTCTTAGCTTCAACATTCAAAAATATATTTTTGAATTTGGTTTTAATCAGCAAGGAGAGCTATCTTCTAAGTTGATGCGTGCTTACTTAGCCGCTCCCTACACCTTTCATTTGAATAGAAATAGCGCCAATTTGATTCAGAATTTAATCGGCGAATCGGAACGTTTTAGCACTGGTTTGATGATGCCACTGTTAACTTCGATTTCTAATGTTTTAATCATATCTGCTTTAGTATTGCTGTTGGTGAAAACCGATGCCATGGCGATAACGATCATTTTCGGTATTCTATTAATCTCATTAGCTTTATTTCATAGCTTTCGAGACCGAATTGCTCGCTGGGGAAAAGAAGGCTCCGAAGCCCGTACCGAGATGATTCGCTCGATCAATCATAGCTTGGGAGCTTTGAAAGAAACTAGAGTAATCGGGTGTGAATCCTACTTCGAACATCAGGTTCGACAACAAATTGACAAATATGCGCTCAGTTCGAGTTTGGCATTGGGTTTTTCCAACTTGCCGCGCTATGTCATCGAAGCATTTTTGATTACCTTTTTGATTGGTTTTACTTTTCTGTTTATCTCGCTCGATCGGGGAAACACCAAAAACCTGAGTTCGGTTTTGGGAATTTTTGCTCTTGCTTCAATTCGTTTGCTGCCAGCGACAGGTAATTTAATGACTTCAATTAATGTCATCAGATACAATTCTAACTCTCTCGATCGCCTCTATCTCGATTTAAAAGAATTAGAGCCAGAAAAAACCGATCGATCCGAAGTATTGGCTCGATCGCCAAAATCCACCCTATCTTATGCCGATCGCATCGTTCTAGACAATGTTACCTATAGTTATCCCAACAGCGATCGCGAAGCTTTGGCAGGAATTTCTCTAACGATTAAAAAAGGAGAATCGATCGGTTTGATCGGTAAATCGGGAGCTGGTAAAACTACTTTAGTAGACGTGCTTTTAGGTCTTTTAACACCTCAAAATGGCGATATTACCGTCGATGGCGTATCGATCTATAAAGATCTTCGTTCTTGGCAGAATACGATCGCCTATGTTCCTCAATCGATTTTTTTAATTGACGACACTCTGACAAACAATATTGCTTTTGGTGTTTCTGAAGAGGAAATCGATCGACAAAAGTTGAGAAAAGCGATCGCCGCAGCGCAGTTAAATGAACTAATCGAACAATTGCCTCAAGGTATGAACACGATGGTAGGAGAACGGGGGGTGATGTTATCTGGAGGGCAGCGCCAACGAGTTGGCATCGCGCGAGCGCTTTACCACGAAAGGAATATCATCATTTTTGATGAAGCTACTGCTGCCTTAGATAGCGAAACAGAAAATTTGGTGACAAAAGCGATTGCCTCTTTAAGCGGTACGAAAACAATGATTATCATCGCTCACCGTCTATCTACTCTAAAACATTGCGATCGCGTTTATTTAATGGAAAACAGTCGAGTAGTTAAAGAAGGCTCTTATGACAAAATTGTTTTAAATAAATAACTATTAAACAGAAATTAGAGTTGTTAAAATGAGCCAATTCAATCAAATTTTTCGTAAAATTATTAGGGATAATCGTCAAACAAAATTAGCAAAAGCTTTTAAAAAAATTGCCAATAACTTTCTGATAGCTTATTACAACGAAGACTATTTTGACATGGAAAATAATGGAGAAATTTTCTTATTACAATCATTACAAAAACATTTTTTATCTCAAAAAATAGTTGTTTTTGATGTTGGTGCTAATCTGGGTGAATGGTCAATAGCTGTTAAAAAAAACTTAAATAATAATTGTGTTTATTGCTTTGAAATAGTTCCTAAAACATTTGAATTATTATCATCTAATCTGAGTAATTACCATGACTTTAAATTAAATAATTTTGGTCTTTCAGATAGTGTTAAAACAGTTACAGTAACTTATTATCCCAGCGAAAATTCTGGAAGCAGCATTGAATGTCTGCCTTGGAACATCGAATCAGAACAAGTTAATTGTCATGTAATTACAGGAGATATTTACGTTAAACGCGAATCGATCGAGCGTATCGATCTCTTGAAAATTGACACAGAAGGACATGATTTTTCGGTATTAAAAGGATTTTCTCAATTTCTTGCCACAAACTCTATTAAGGTGATTCAGTTTGAGTATGGAAAAACTTATATTCCATCTAGAACAACTCTAGGAGATATCTATAATCTTTTAGCTCCTAATGGTTATTCGATCGGGAGGTTATATCCGAAGGGTGTAGATTTTAAAGAATATGATTTCTTTCAAGATGAACATTATCGAATGGGCAATTATGTAGCCGTACATCAATCTTTAAATAGCATTATCGATGACATTTCATTACGCTCCTAAATCGCTCGAAGGAATCAAATATATACTATGAAAATACTACATTTAAGTACTTCCGATCTTGAGGGAGGAGCAGCTCGTTCTGCCTATAGACTACATCGAGGCTTACAAAATCTTGGTGTCACTTCTCAGATGCTAGTGCGAGCTAAAGATAGTGTCGATCCTACCGTCATTGCCGATCCACATCCACTTACTAAGTTAGGGCCACAGTTAAACAATCTTCCTTTGAAACTATACCCCCAGCATAACGGTCAACTGTTTGCGCCTCAGTGGTTTCCAGATGCACTCGCTTCTAAAGTCGAGCAGATCGACCCAGATCTCATTAATTTGCATTGGATTTGTAATGGATTTTTGCAGATTGAAACGCCAATAAAATTTAAAAAGCCGATCGTTTGGACTCTACACGATATGTGGGCGTTTACGGGAGGATGTCACTATACTCAAGATTGCGATCGCTACACCTCTTCTTGTGGAGCTTGTCCTCAGCTCAATAGTAACAAGAGCAAAGACCTTTCTTCTTGGGTTTGGCAACGCAAACTTAAAGCTTGGCAACAATTAAATCTGACCCTGGTTAGTCCTAGTATATGGCTAGCTGAATGTGCAAGAGCTAGCCCTATTTTTGCTAAATTTCCCATCGAAGTTATTCCTCATGGACTTAATACAGAGAAATATCAACCAATCGAGCAAAAATTAGCTCGAAAAATGCTTCAATTACCTCACGATAAACAACTTGTTGCTTTTGGATCTGGTGGAGTTACCGAGCCAAATAAAGGATTTCATTTTCTAGAATCAGCTTTACAACAACTCAGTCAAACGGGATGGCAAGACAAGATTGAGCTAGTGGTTTTTGGCTCATCACAATCCCAGTCTAAGAGCGATTTAGGATTTAAAACTCATTATTTGGGCAGATTTCATGACGATCTCTCTCTAGCAATAGTTTATTCATCTGCTGATGTTCTTGTCGTACCTTCCAAACAAGAAGCATTTGGGCAAACTGCTTCGGAAGCACTTGCTTGTGGAACTCCAGTGGTAGCATTCAAAACAACTGGACTTAAAGATATTGTCGATAGCCAAGAAAATGGTTATTTAGCTCGTCCTTTTGAAGTAGAAGATTTAGCTCGTGGAATTGCTTGGGTACTAGAAGATAGCGATCGTCATCGACAGATGCGCGATCGCGCGCGCCAAAAAGCTACAAAAGCTTTTTCCATAGAACTTCAAGCCCATCGCTATTTATCTTTATTCGATCGCATCCTTAACAACAACTAAGTTCTCAAAATCATGAACAAGAAAGTTAAAAACTTATTAAACGGTATTTTAGAACCATTAGATATCGGTATTACTAGGGCAAATACAGTCAATCACATCAATCAAAATTACGCGAGCTTAGTCGAAGAAGTTCATGAATTATTTTTAGAAACGATCTTTCCCGATCTACCAAATTGTGACGGCAGAATTGAATTGATGACAAAACTTTTAGGAACAAACATTAGTGAAGCAATGTACATATTGCAATATCTTCACAAATCTTTAAACCTAGAAGGAGACGTATGTGAATTTGGCATTGCTCAAGGATCTACGTCAGCACTAATAGCTAATGAAATTAGAAAAACTGAGAAAAATTTATGGTTATTCGATTCTTTTCAAGGTCTTTCTAAACCTACTGAAAAAGATTTGCTGCTCGATGATATTTATAACTTTGGTTCTATGGACAAGTATGAAGGTGCTATGTCTAATCCAGTTGCATCAGTACAAACTAGATTAAAAGAAATTTCTTATCCTTTGTCCAAAGTTAAAATCGTTCCTGGATTTATTGAAGATACGATTGCCAAAGTTCAGCTTTCTCAAAAAGTTTGTTTTGCTTACATTGATTTCGATCTGTATAACCCAATTTTGGTTGGATTAAATTTTCTGGACAAATATTTGTCAGTAGGCGGCTACGTCATTGTAGATGACTATGGCTTCTTTTCTTCTGGTGCAAAAACAGCAGTAGATGAATTTATTGCCAGCCATCAAGATCGCTACAAAACGATATTACCTCATCAATTTGCAGGACATTTCATAGTATTGCACAAGCAAGCATAAATTTTATTCATTTCTAAATCTATGAAAATTAAGCTTTCAGATCGTCAATCTCAACAATTAAATAGCGATCGCCGAGTGATGCTATTCGATCTAGCTCTTGGCGGTCATCATGGAGGCTACATTCAGCATTTAATTGACTATTGGTGCGATCGAGATTTGACGGGAAGTCTTGACATAGTAGTTTTACCTCAATTTTTAGAAATTCATAGCGACACCATTGATGCAGCTTTAAAACACCAAAATCCCAAAATTAACTTTATCCCAATCGCGCCTGAAGAAGTACCCGATCTTAATACCAGAAACTCTTTTATTCGCCGTAGCGTTCGCAACTTTCAAGAATGGCAATTGTTTTGTAAGTATGCTAGGGCGCTAAAAGCAACTGATGGCTTGCTAATGTACTTTGATACTTACGAAATGCCCCTAGCGATCGGTATGCCTTCTCCTTGTCCATTTTCTGGTATCTACTTTAGACCTACTTTTCATTACAACCACTTTGCCGACTATGTTCCCAGCCGAAAAGACAGCTTGCAACAATGGCGTGAGAAATTTGCCATGTCCCGAATTTTGCGCCATCCCCAACTGCAAAACCTTTTTTGCTTAGATCCTTTCGTAAGCAAGTATTTAGAGCAATTTAGAGGTACAGCCAGAGCAGTCTACTTACCAGATCCAGTTCAACTATACGATACGTATAAAATTCAACCAAAACAACTCAAAAACAAATTGGGGATTGACTCCAACCGACTAGTTTTTCTGCTGTTTGGTGCTATAGACAGACGTAAAGGAATTTATCAACTACTAGAGGCGCTCGGAAATTTGCCAGCCCAGCTCGCTTCCCAACTTTGCCTATTATTGGTCGGACCATTGGGAGCTGACGAAAAAGATCGAGAAAAGATGCAAAATATCATTACCCAACTTCATCAGTCTCTACCCATTCAAATCGTTATCGAAAATAGATTTGTTGCCGATCGCGAAATTGAACCATACTTTCAGCTAGCAGATGTCATTTTAGCTCCCTACCAACGTCACGTTGGCATGAGTGCCATTTTGGTAAGAGCGGCCTTTGCACAAACTCCAGTGCTGTCTTCAGACTACGGTTTGATGGGAGAAATAACTCGTCGATACCAACTTGGCATAACAGTAGATGCGACCGCCCCTAAAGAAATTACTAAGAGATTGACACAGTTGTTGCTGAAATCTCCTGCAGCATTTGGCGATCGCGAGCAAATGAAGTATTTTGCCGAACAGAACAAGAGCGAAAAATACACTAGCATTATTTTTAAAAATATTTTATCGCGGTCTAGCTGCCATCAATTTTGACTGTTTTGTGGTTTTCTCTAAAGTTATCTCAAAAATTAATTGAGTTTGGCGATCGATTTAGCATTACCTAACTTTTGAACTGTTCTTTTTTGCCATTTTAATTTTCACATTTTTAAAAAATGTCCATACCAATTGTATTTATTATGTGTACCGAAGGCGGGCTAATCGAACGAGAGGCTATCTTGATGGTCGAGAGTTTACGCCGCTTTGCCGGTAGCTTAAAAGATACACCACTTTATAGTTTTCACGTCAGAGAACAAAACGATCCATCAAGAGAAACGATCGATACTTTAGCGAACTTGGGAGTCAAACATCAAAAACTCGTCCTCAACCATAAATATCCCGATTATCCTCTGGCAAATAAGCCCTTACTCTGTGCTTATATAGAACAAAATATCGACGCGGATATTATCGTTTTTTTAGATAGTGACCTTGTCTTTTTCTCAGAACCTAAAGAATTTCTGCTTCCTGCTGAATATGATGTTGGCATTCGACCCGAACATCACAACACGATCGGTTCTGCGGGAGAATCAGACCCCAACGATGGATACTGGATGCATTTATATGACATAGCTGGCGTTAAAAATCGGGATCGATTCGTGATAACCACTGTCGATCGCCAGAAAATTAGAGCCTTTTGGAATTCTGGCGTAATTTCGGTCAGACGCAAGGCTGGGATCTTTACAGCTTGGAAGAATACCCTAGAGAACTTACTCGAAGAAGGGGCGACCACCAACCAACAAAACTATTATTACGAACAGTCATCTCTTTCAGCAGCAATCTGTGCTACTACCACAAAGATCTGGTGCTTTTCTCCTGGCTACAACTATCCAATTCATTCTCATAATCAAATGCCAAATTCTGAAAAGTTGAGAAGCTTTGATGAAATTGCTTGCATTCACGACCACTTTTTCCGAAACAGAAAAGAAAACTACAGGGAAAGAATTTGGGTGAAGACTCTCAAACAAATGCTAGATTTCGATACAAAAAATGAGAAGTACAAATGGTTCGAGCGATACCTAAAGAATCATCACCTCAAACCCAAGCTTTCTCAACAAATTTTAGAAACTGTTCTGTTTCTGCCTGGGATCAAAAGATCGATTCCGAATAGAAAAGTAAATATGAATATTAGAGTAAACTCACCAAGCTTTCTTTCTGATACAAACCTCAAACCACAAGAACAGATTGACAAGTCTCATGTTGCTTGGTTACTTCCCGCTATGGGAACTGGGGGACTTTCCTTTCAACATCTTTTATGCGAGTTTAGCAAGATCTTTCCCAACACGATCGTTTTTACCGGACAATGGCCTGGTTATGCTCCCAGCTACGATAATACTTTTGCTTTTGAAGAAGTAGGGGCGACTCGCTACATCGAACTAGCAAAAACAGCAACAGGTTATTCGGTTGGCTTTTCCATTGCTTCACTCGGGATCGTCAGCAAACTCCTCAAATTTAAACCAAAAGTAATTTTCGCCAATGCTTTCTCAATCTGGACGGCGATCGCTCTTTTGCTCAAACCAATCGGACGCTGGAAAGTAATTATTATCCACGAAGGCTGCTCCCCAGGCGTAGACTACCGCAACTCACCTCTAAGACAACGCTCTCGCCAATGGATGATTAAGTTAGCAGATGCTTATGTAGTTAACGGTAAAGTCGCCAGAAAGTATTTTACCGATGTCTTGGGAGCTAACCAAGAACGAGTTTTCGATCCTCCTTTTCTTGTCGCTAGCTTACAAGCAGTACTGCAATGTTCGGAAACAGAAAAGCACCAAATTCGCGATCGACTCCAAAAACCGATCTTTTTATTTGTCGGACAATTGATACCCCGTAAAGGGTTGAAAACTTTGCTCGAAGCCTGTGTTTTACTTAAAGAAAAAGGCGATCGAGATTACACTGTGCTGGTAATTGGGGAAGGAGAACAACGCCAAGAACTAGAGAATTTCGCCATCGAACAAAACTTGACAGATCGAGTTAAATGGCTTGGTAAGGTCGAGTATCGCTGTATGGGCGAATACTTCCAACAAGCAGATGTGTTTGTTTTTCCTACTTATGAAGATATTTGGGGTATGGTACTGCCTGAAGCTATGGCATTCGGTAAACCAGTTATTTGCTCGAATGGGGCGGGTGCAGTGGAATTGGTAACACATCAGAAACATGGTTTTGTTTTCGATCCAACTAGTCCCCAAGAGTTAGCTGAATATATGTGTCAATTTATCGATCGCCCCGATGCGATCGCCAGCATGGGGGAAGAGTCAGCACGACTGATGCAACAACATACACCAGAAAAAGCGGTCTTGTCTTTTGTGCGTGCAGCACAACAGGTTAAGTAGTACATCTAACACATAAAACTAAAATTTCTAATTAAAAAGGATTTATCAAAATGTCAATGCCGATCGCTTTTATAGTTTGTACCGAAGCAGGTATGTTAGAGCAAGAATCTTTGCTCTTAGTTGAGAGTATTCGTAAATTTTGTGGTTCTTTAAAAGATACTCCTATATACAGTTTTCAAGTTAGAAAAGATCGAGAAATTTCGGAAAATACTTTAAAAATATTCAAATCTTTTGATGTTATTCACGAAGCAAAAATCCTCAATCACAATTATCCAGAATATCCAATGGCAAATAAACCTTTATTATGCGCCGAAATGGAGAAAAATATAGATGCAGATATTCTGGTTTTTTTAGATAGCGATATAGTATTTTTTTCTGACCCAAAAGAATTTTTACTTTCTTCTGAATATGATATTGGAGTACGTCCCGAACACAAAAAGAATATAGGCTCGTCAGGAATTGGCGATCCTAATGAAGAGTTCTGGCAAGAAGTTTACAAATTAATTGGAGTCAAACAAGAGCGTTTTATTACTGCTACAGTCGATCGCCAAAGAATGAGAACTTATTGGAATGCAGGCGTAGTTGCTGTCAGAAGAAAAGCTGGTATTTTTAGTGCTTGGAAAGAAAATTTTGAAAAATTAATAAATTCAGAAATTAGACCGAGCGAGGGATTTAAGACGTATTATTTGGATCAAGTATCTTTAGCTGCTACTACAGATTTATTAACAGAAAATATTTGCTGTTTTTCCCCAAGTTATAATTATCCTCTCAACTTTCATAATGAATTACCAAAATCCGATCGATTCAAAAGCTTTGATGAAATAGTTTGCATCCACGATCATTTTTTTCGAACGAGATCTAAAGATCGTTTCAAAGGAGAAATTTGGATCAAGTTACTCAAAAGTCTGAAAAATTTTGATAAAAGTTCGCCCAAATATCAATGGCTATATGAATATCTTTTAAAAAATGGACCGAGATCGGAAGGTTTTATTCCTAAGATTTTGGAATCTTCCTATGGAATTTTGTCAATTTAAAATTTATCGGGTTTAAGAGTTTGGAGGAATTATAGTCATGCGGGTGTCGATCGTTCGACGAGAGCCAGGGGTGGCGCTGAGTATGGATGTTTATGCCAATAATCTGATTGCTGGGTTAAAGGTATTGCGTCCCAACTGGGCTATTGAGGAAATTGCCCCAGAACCCTGGAGTAAAGATGCCAATCTCTGGCATTCAGGGACAGGGTTACGTAAATACTACGAACGTTTTTGGCGACATCCCCGTGCTGTCAGACAACAAAGTGCCGATCTGTTTCATATCATCGATCAAAGTAATGCCCACGTTGCTTACTGGCTCAAGAAAACCGATCGACCTGTGGTAGTCACTTGTCATGATATGGTACATTTTGTCTGCCCTGAAATTCTTCGCGATCAGTGTCGATTTCCTGCTGTAAGTCTGGCATCTTGGAAGTTTTCAGTAGGGGGTATGCGTGCAACAGATCGCGTTATGGCTGTCTCAGAAGATACTGCCAAAGATATAACCAAAATGCTAGGTATCGATCCAGATAAGATTGTGGCAATACCGAATGGTGTCGATCGATTGTTTCGTCCCCTCTCATCAGTAGAGATAGAGTCAGTAAGACAACGCTATAAAGCTTCAGCTGAAACAATTTGTCTGTTAAACGTTGGTTCGACACATCAACGTAAAAATATTATGACAGTCTTACAAGTCCTCAAAATTTTACTCGATCGAGGTAGATCGGTACGGTTGTGGAGAGTAGGCGATGATTTTACGATCGAACAAAAAGCGTTTATCGAGGCTCACAACTTGGAAGGTGCGATCGAACAGATTGGTAAACGCAGCCAAGCAGAATTACTATATATCTATAATGGGGCTGATGTTCTTCTAGCACCTTCACTTTACGAAGGATTTGGACTGACACCTTTAGAAGCAATGGCTTGCGGTACGCCAACGATCGGCTCCAATATTTCAGCGATACCAGAGGTTGTAGGCGATGCGGGAATTTTAGTTGATGACCCCTTAAATGCACCAGAGATCGCCTCATTAGTTATCCGTTTGCAAGACGAACCCAGCTATCGTAATACTTTAGTTACCAAAGGACTAGAACGAGTCAAACAATACACTTGGCTGAGGACAGCCGAAGAGGTAGCACGAACTTACGAACAGGCGATCGCCGCACGAGAATAACAATTAAAAACTAAGCAATTATGAATCAAACACAATTTATTAATACATGTTTAAAATACACCTCGCTGCTCGGGCATCAAGACAGTAGCTATTTAGCCCAGCAAAGTTGGCGACTCTTTAGTACACGTAATATCTGTAAAAAATATCTTAACAAAGGCGCTAGAATCTTATCATTTGGGGCGGGTAGTGCTTTTGTCGAAGCAGTGCTAAAGCAAGAATTAGATACATCTGTCACTGTTGTAGATTTTCAAGAAGCAATCGAACTAAACAAGTCATATTACAAGAGTTTGGGTTTTACTTGCTTTGCTGATGACCTGTCTAAAGAAGAATTGACATGGGAAGTCGAACCCTTCGATCTCGGGATTAGTTCGGAGATTGTCGAGCATATTCCAGAAGCTCCTTCTAACCATTTTAAAAAACTAGGAAAATATGTCAAAAAAGATGGCTATCTAATCGTTAGCACTCCCAATCTCGGCTCGATTTGGCATATTTTAAGGTTGCTCCGAATGCTTCCCATCCTCGCTGAAGGCGAAAAAACCTTCTCTCCCGTATCTTTTGAGAATGAAGGCATTCATCGGCGAGAATATATGCCTGCTGAAATTATTGATGCCATGAATGCAGCAGGTTTTGCCCATGTAAAGACCCACTTTATTTGGTATCATCTGCCAAAAAGATTGAATGAATGGCTACTCTACATCCCGCAGTTATTAATACCAAGATTTCGTCCCGGTTTAGTGATAGTTGGCAAAAAAGAGCGAGAAAATAACTGAAAATGAAAGTTCAGAGTCATAAAAACAATGACATCAAATAATTCGAATCACTGGTCACTGGTTTGAGAAAAAACTTATGAATACTATCAATGAAAAAAAATACCAACAACTTAATCAAGAACAAAAAGTCAGCGAAACCGATCCCTTTACATTAGATAGATACAAACAATTTTTTTGCCACTTAAACGATCGCACCAAAATTTTAATAGATGTTGGCTGCAATACAGGAAGGGGAGGAAAAGTTTTAAAGGAGTTAAACAGCGAGTTGCAAATTATTGGTTTAGACTGCTTAGAAAGTCGCCTAGAAAAGCTCCCCTCAGAAATTTACGATCGCAAAATTTGCTCTTATTCAACCAATATATCGCTCGATAGCGCATCGGTTGATGCCATCGTGGCTGGAGAGTTTATCGAGCATTTATATGACGAAGATGTCTTGCAAACTCTCCAAGAATTTTATCGCTTGCTCAAACCAGAAGGGAAACTATTACTGACCACGCCAAACCCCAATTATCTACGCTTAAAATTGACTGGTGGTAGTGTTTTGGGGGGAGCGCACGTTTCTCAACACTATCCCCAAAAGTTAACTCAACAACTAAAGAAAATTGGTTTTACTAGAATTGAAATTTTAGGTAGCGGTAAAATGTCTCGTTTTCTTGGCGAGCAATTTCCCTTTTTTAGTTTCTATGGAAGTTATTTAGCGATCGCTCAAAAAAGTTAAGATGAAAGTTCTTTTGTCAGCATATTCCTGCGAACCTGGCAAAGGTTCCGAACGCGGCGTTGGTTGGAACGTTGTCCGCGAAATTGCCAAATACCATCAAGTTTGGGTACTCACTCGACCAGATGAGAGTCGAGAGGCGATCGAAGCTGAATTGGTGCGTCATCCCATTCCCAATCTCAAGTTTGTCTATTTTACCCTTCCTTTTTGGCAAGATAGTTTGCGTTGGGGACAGTCGGGTGCAATGCAAATCCATTACTATCTCTGGCAAATTCAAGCCTATTTTGTCGCCAAACGACTGCATCGCGAGATTAACTTCGATCTTGTACATCACGTCACTTTTGTCAAGTATTCCAGTCCCAGTTTTCTGTCACTGTTACCCATTCCCTTTGTTTGGGGTTCGGTGGGAGGAGGAGAGACTACACCAGCAAATTTTTGGCAAGATTTTACCTGGAAAAACAAGTTATATGAAAATTTTCGTTTACTAGCGCGCTGGTTTGGAGAAATAGATCCATTTACCCAAATAACAGCCAGACGTAGCACGATCGCCTATGCTACTACGGAAGACACGGCGCAGCGAGTTCGGAAAATGGGGGCTAAGGCTGTGCGAATTGCTTCGGAAACAGCTTTATCTCGATTGGATCTCGATTTACTCGCACAATTGTCACCTCCAAATAGTTCTCCTGTCAGGTTTATCGAAATTGCTCGTTTACTTCATTGGAAAGGTTTTCATTTGGGGTTAAGAGCATTTGCTGAGGCTAATTTACCCGATGCCGACTACTGGATTGTTGGCGATGGCCCAGAAATGGCAAAATTACAAATGCTAGCTCTAGATTTGGGCATTAACGATCGAGTAAAATTTTGGGGATTATTGCCCCGCGAAGAAGTTCTTGTCAAGTTAGGACAGTGTTCTGTATTGGTTCATCCAAGTCTTCACGATTCGGGTGGGTGGGTTTGTCTGGAGGCGATGGCAGCAGCAAGACCAGTTATTTGTCTCGATTTGGGAGGGCCAGCAGAACAAGTGACGGCAGAAACTGGGTTCAAAATTATAGCTCAAGATCGAGATTCTGCTGTTACTTCTATGGCTCAAGCAATGGTCAAACTCGCAGGCAATAAAAATCTGTGTTTGCAAATGGGGCGATCGGGACAACAGCGAGTCCGAGAATTTTATAGTTGGGAAGCAAAAGGCAAACAACTCTCGATCGCTTATCAAGAAATCGTCAACAAACAAAAATGCACGTCTTAATTGCTGTTTTACATCGACCGATCGAACCGACTGGGGTTTGCAGACATGCTGTTAACCTAGCTCAATGTCTTGCTGATACAGACAAAGTGACTAAAATTACCTTAGTCATCGGTTCTTGGCAACAAGATTATTTTAAACGAGCTTTCGCGCTAGACTCACCAAAAATCGATTTAATTATGGTCGATTTTAAAAACAATTCGCGATCGCGCAATCTCTGGTTTTTGTTTGGATTATCCAAACTAGCCAAACGACTCAATCCCGACATCGTTCATTTGTCGTTTCCCATACCATTTTTTCGACAATTTTTTGCCTGTCCTGTCGTCGCTACCATTCACGATTTTTACCCCTATGAATTTCCAGAGAATTTTGGCTATCCGAATGTTTGGTTCAATCGTTGGTTTTTAAAACAATGTATCGAAAATAGCGACGGTCTTAGTTGCGTTTCTGAAATTACTTTAAAAAATTTGTATAAATACTTTCCGAATGTCTTTTTAAAGCACGACACGGCTGTAATTTATAACTATGTGGATTTTAAGGGAATCGAACCGACCATTCCTCAAAACATCGATCGCAAAAATCTTAACTCTTTTTTACTCTGTGTCGGTCAGCATCGCAAAAACAAAAATTTAGATCGACTAATTCAAGCCTATTTTCAACTCAGACAAAACGGTCAATTAAAAGATACTACCAAATTAATTATTATCGGTGCTAATGGGCCAGAAACCCAAAAACTTCATGCCCTTATCGAAACTCTCAATCTCAAAGAATTGGTTTTGCTAGAGTCATCAATCGACGATCGCGCTTTGTGTTGGTTATATCAAAACTGCGAACTGTTCGTCATTCCCTCAAATACTGAAGGATTTTGTTTACCTTTAGCTGAGGCAATTTATTTTTCTTGTCGAGTCGTCTGTTCCGATATTCCCATTTTTAGGGAAATTGGTGCTGAGGATTGTACTTACTTCCAATTAGAAGAAAACTCGATTGAAAATCTCCAACTCGCGATCGCCGATACTTTAAAACAATCTCCAACTCGCGATCGCACTTTAGCTAATTATCACTTTTCCAAAGCAAACATAGCGACTAAATATCTCCAACTTTATTGTCAAGTAATTCAAAATTATTTCGATCGATGAAAAACCAACCAAGATTATTAGGTATCGATCTATGTCGAGGAATAGCTGCCTATGCAGTCATTTTAGTACATTCTGGCGATGAAACTTGGGGCATTCCTGTCGATCGATCGGCAGTAGAATTTAGACATTTATTTTATTTTTCCGTTCCTTTCTTTTTAGCTACATCTTTTTATTTAACAACTCGTAAATCGACGATCGATATTTCTTGGAATTTTTGGCTTTCTAGAATCGAGCGTATTTTAATACCTTATGTTTTTTGGAGCTTATTTTATTTACTTTTTAAATTTATTACTTTTTCTTTAACTAGCCAAACTGAAGCTATAAATAATCTTATTCAAGATCCGTTAGCGATTATTTTCTTTGGGGGTGCTTCATATCACCTTTATTTTTTGCCTTTATTATTTTCTGGATATTTTTTGCTCCCTTTAGGAATATATTTACGCGAGAAAAAAATATCAACAAGAAAATTAATTATACTTTCTTGTTTGAGTACACTAATCGCTCATTTAATTTTAATTTCCAATAATTCATTTATTCTTAGCTCTAACCTGGCTTTTCCAGGTTTGCTAGATTTACTACCAGCTCGAGGAATAATTTATTCTATCGCTAGATTAATTTTAGTTGCACTTGCTTGGCTGTTAAGATGCTTACCTTATTTACTAACAGCAATGATTGTAAATATTTTAATTACAAAAAAAGTCAATTTAAAATTTAGTAAAATTTCAAAAATTACTTTAATATTTTTAATTTTTATACTTTTTAATATTAGTAGCAAATATTTTCCTTTTACAGCAATAACTGAAATAGTCATTGCCTACTCTTTGCTACTTTTTGCCATAGCTTTATCATCTCGATTAAAACAGAACAAATTAATCATTAATTTAGGACTATGTTCTTTTGGGATTTATCTAATTCATCCTATTATTAAAAGCTGTGTAGAAATAATTATTGCTAAAGGCTTACCTCAACTGACAGAACGAGTTTCAATTGAATCAATGCTAGTTTATTCTACCTTAAGTTTTGCGCTCAGTTGGTGGATTGTATCTCAATTAATTAGACATAAGTTAATTGCCAAATATATGTTTGGTATTTAAAAAGGAATCAATTTATGTTTCTAGCCAAATCGAAAAAAATAATTTTTTATTTTCTGTTGGGTGTATTAATAATTTTACTAGCTCAATTTATGTTGGGAACAATAATTAATACAATCCAGCCTGCGATGGCAAACTCTAAGATTGAGTTTCCTACTAAAGGCAATCATCTCAACGTTAAAGATTTTGGGGCAAAAGGTGACGGAGTAACCGACGATACCCTAGCCCTACAAAAAGCGCTCGACAGCACTACTCAAGATTTCCAAATAGTGTATATGCCCAAAGGAACTTACTTAGTAAGCAATACAATTCAATTGGGTCGCATGAAAACACTTCAGGGGGCGAACGAAAAAGAAACCATTATTCGCCTCAAAGATAATAGCCCTGGGTTTGTCGAAACTTCTCAACCAGTACTTCGAAGTTTTTATAACAATAATCAAACATTTGGTGTTTATATCAAAGATTTAACCGTTAATACTGGTAGAGGAAATTCAAAAGCAATTGGCATTCAATATAATACTCACAACACTGGCACGATCGAAAACGTCACCATCGAATCAGAAGATCTTTCTGGGTCGATCGGACTAAATATGGCAGAAACCGAATTTGGGCCTAGCATGGTGGGGAATTTGACAGTCAAAGGCTTCGATATTGGTATTAAAACCCCTGGTGCGCCTTCCAATGCCGTCTTTTATAACATTACCCTCAAACAACAAAACCTAGTCGGTTTTGAAAATAATATGCCCGTGTCGATCGAGGGATTAATAAGTGAAAACAAAGTGCCTGCCATCCGCAATACCACCGATCCGATCGCCCATTTAATTTTAATTGACGCTAAGTTGACCGGGCTAGGAAACAAATCCGATCCCAATTTGGCAGCGATCGAAAATGAAGGGCATTATTACTTGCGTCAAATTAAAGCTGAAGGCAGTTATGCTGGCGCATTGAAACATAGAGGCAAATTATTGCCCGAACTACAAATCGATGAAAAATGGAGTACTTTTTCTAAAGTTACGCCGCCGAGTCCACAAGGACATTTAAAACTTTCTATTAACAAGCCCCCTGCACCTTATTTAGAATCATTAGACAATTGGATAATCCCAGACGATTCCCAAGAAGATGATACTGCCGCCGTACAAGCTGCAATGAATTCAGGTGCAAAAACCATCTTTTTTCCAGGAAACATTCTTTATAAAATATCCGATACCATTAACGTCCCAGATACCGTCCAACGAATCGTTGCTCAAAGATATCCTAACGGTAATCTTCGGGTTGTCGAATCAATGGTCGATCGATTTATTTATCAACCCATGATTCGTTTTGTGGGCAAAACCTCAAAACCAATTTCCATAGAAGGATTTAACATATCTGCTTGGCCGCACAGTGCGATCGCTGAAGTAACAACCGATCGCCCCGTTTATCTTAAATATTTTGGTGACACCGCAGTTAAAGGTAAAATTACCACAACTCCAAATTGGTCGGGAGAAATTTACGTAGATGAATGGTTGGGAGAATTGCAATTAAATGGCAGTGGTTCTGCTTGGTTGCGACAATGGAACCCTGAAAACAATCCTTTTGTTCCAGGACAATCTTATTCTCAAGTTACCTATGCGGTTAATAACGGTGCCAAATTATGGGTACTCGGACTAAAAACCGAAGCACCTGCAACTCACGTATTGACTCAAAACAGGGGAAAGACCGAATTACTAGGAGGGTTTTTTCGCGATCACTACAGTCCTGACGAGTATAAGCCGACCGTACCCTATTTAGTCACTAAAAATGCTTCTGTATCGGCTTCATACCTTCAGTATGCCTGGAATCCTGGTAAAGCCAGAAGACTCCAAGCTATAGAAATTCAAGATTATAAAAAAAATGAATTAGTGACTCCTCCAGACTTTCTGACCGTGGAACTTTATCGATCGAGTCAATGAATCAATTAGCTGCCGTTCCCAAAACAAAAAAAGGCTACTTAAAAAATTCAACGTTAATCATCCTTGCCTTTTCTACAGCTTTTTTTGCCCGTATTTTCTGTTCCCTCACCCGCGCCCCCTCGGCGCTGATTCACTTTCATTTTTTTACTGTATTATTTGCCTTTTTAGTTGCCATCATTACAACTCCCACTAGCGATCGCAAACAAATTCAACTTTCATGGTCGCTGATCTACGCTCTTTTGTTTTTATTGGCGGTAATGACAGCCAGTGCTATGTTAAACGATGCGGGAGAAATCAACGTTATCTTCCTTTTTTTAATGCTGGGTGAGCCTTTCATTTTACTGCTGGCGATCGTCTGCATTCCCATGCAAGCTGAAAGCGTCGCTCGCTTTAAAAATTGGTTAATTGTGTCTTCTTTTATTAATATGGCATTGGCATTTATTCAATGGCCGCTACTCAAAAACAAGATTATTTCTGCCAACGGACTAGATGAAACAGATGGTATTGGAGGAGTTTTCTTTGTCTCTGGAGCAGGAAATTATGTTTCAGCTACAATTTCCACCTATTTTGCTTTGTATTTTTTATGTTATGTCAAAGCAGTTCCCCTCTGGCTACGAATACTGACTTTACTAGCTGCATTATTTCAGTTGTTACTTTCTGACTCAAAGCAAGTGATGATTGCACTGTTTGCCGCGTGGGTACTTGTGGTTTTGACTAGTCTTAAAGATTTTAAGAAGATTTTATTATATTCAATTGTTATTGTTATCTTTGGTTTGATATTTTACTGGTGCGTTTATAATGTCGAAGCGTTTGGCGCTTTTAGAAACTACGCAGATAAAGAAGGGGTTTATGGTCCCGATGGTGAAGGCACTCAAATCAAAATTGCGGCATTTAATATTATTTCTACTTATTATGAGTCGTGGCTTAATTGGTGGTTGGGACTTGGTCCAGGACACACCGTCGGTAGATTGGGAGGTTGGCTACTTCAAGAAAACTGGGCTATTTTTGGGCCATTAGGCGCTACCGTGCATCCTGCTAGTCTTGCTGTCAAAGTTGCCTATTACAGTAGCTGGATTGCGATGGAATCTACCATGTTCTGTCCCATGTTTGGTTGGGCAGGAATTTGGGGAGATTTAGGATTTTTTGGACTGGTAGCTTATTTGTATCTTTGGTTTGTAGTTTGGCGCAATATTTGTGTCAACAATTTTTCCAAATTTTTGGTACTGAGTGTTTTTATGTTTGGTTTAATTTTCACTCAGATGGAAGAACCTGGATTTATGCTTTACACGATCGCCTTAATCGGTTTGCAGTGGCAAGAAAAACAAGTACGTAAGTTGTAACGCGATGTAACTAATGTAAATCGCGTCTCTTTGATTTCTATTCGGTAAAAGTTTTAACTGCTCCATCGGGGCCCAAAACCAAACGAACGATCGGAGTCGATCGCTCCTGAAATGGCGAAATAAAAGATTCTCCCATTAAAGGAATATTAGTGCGATCGAGGTTGATTTCTGAAGCTTTCCCCAAAGGAATAATACTCTTAATCGAACCATTGGTGTTGAGAATCAATCGATATTCCAGGGTTTGCGTTAATCCTAATGGTGGTTTCCAGCGTTGTTGAAAATAGTTTTGAAGTTCGACTAATTGAGGCATTCTTTCGACAGCGCTTTCTGGGTTAGAGTTAGCAGCAGCAGTTAATCTAACGCGATCGCCCCCTTTGGGTGAGTCTGAAGCTAGATTATCTTCCCCACGACGCTCGCCGCTTTCTGACATTTTAGAATTAACATTGGGAGATTGCCTTACTAAGGGCGGTAATTCGGGAAGTTTTACTCTTTCTCGATCGCTTCCGTCGAGATTAGCTTTTTCTGACGGTGGTTGTGGAGCGGGTGTTTTGTTGGACGAATTAGGAGCGATTGCTACAGTTGGTTGTGGTGGTTGTGGAATTTTTAAGGCTTTAGGAATAGGATATTTTGAAGGGTCGGGTACATTTGCTGGTGGGGGTTTGGGAAGATCGACTGGCGGGGGAGGAGGTAGCCTTTCTGCCGAAGCGAGAGTTTCTGGTAATTTTGGTGAAGGTGTTGTTTTAGGTTCGGCTGGTTTTGGAGGAATGACATCGGATAGTTCGCGCTCGGTATTGTCATCGCCTTTTGAGTCAGAAGAAGCAACAGAATTAGTTGATGGTGTCGATTTCTGTCCGAACAATCTTACGCCCGTACTGGTTAATCCTACCGCTAAAACGATCGCGGCTGCCGCACTCGCCCAAATTGGTAGCGCACCTTTGCGATCGCCGTTCGCTAAATTTGGTAGTGCATCGATTTCGGAATCATATTTATCCAGAGCGGTTGCTAAGTCAAATAATTGTAATGCGCTCAGTCCGATCTTTTCTCCCGATGTTGCTGAAGCGAGCGAACCAAAAAATAACTCGTGAGTGAGCATTCCTTGATATTTGATAAAAGGATAGGTTTCGTTTGATTCTACTTCTTTAACAGGAGTGGTTTGAACCCAGTTGCGATCGCCGTTGTGAAGACTCGATTTTGCAGTTAAAGCTGGTTGTTGCAAAAAGTTTTTGACATAGGTAGTAACGACATCGCCAAGCATTTCTAATTGTTGGCGATTGCCTGAAATAGTTACTGGTTTTTCTTGAATAATTCTAGGGTCGTCAAAACTTAATTTAAAACGCAATTCTTTAAGTAAAGTACGTCCCGCCCAAAAAGATAGAGGCGAACTTTTTGCCAAAATCTCTAAAGTACAAGTAGGGGGCGTATAACGTCTGATAACCGAATGCGAAGACAACATGATTTATTATTTATTATTTATTAAAAAATTGAGATTTGGAGCTAGTTAACGAGAGCGATCGAGTAATGCCAACCAAAGCCGACGATGACCGTTTTCCGCACCGTAAAACAATAAATCGATTAATAATTTAAATGCCAATTGGTATAAATCTTTAGTTTTTTCTAGTTCTATTTCTACCATGCGTTCTTGATAAGTATTGGTAAAATTATCTAAATAGTCTCCCAGTAAAGCGCTGCGATGGGGTTCTAAATTTTGTTCGGTCATCTGTTCGAGAAGACTTACGGCACGGCGAATTAACTCTTGATGTTCGCGAGCGAGATGACAAATAATTAGAACTAGCGATCGCGCTTCTTCTATGTCTAATTTTTTTCGCCCTCCCGCACTTTTACGCAGAGGATTTGATTGACGCAAACGCCAAAGGGCGACGCGATCGGCAATAACTGCATCTAAGTTCAAATCTTGGGCTGCTTTTAAAATAGCTTCAGAGCTAATATTAGCTAAGGCTTCGAGCGCTAATAACACTAAGTCTAGATGAGCTTTGATGTTATCCAACTGCTGAGCATCTGGTGCTTGAGGTATGGCTAAATCTTCTCGCCTAGGGAGGGGCGAGTTTTGACGAACAGTTGGCTGCATAATTTATAGATTAATTAATCGCATAGACTTTAGTTAGTTTGTTACCAGTCTAGTAACAAATTCATGGTTCATGGTTCATCGCTAAAGCAATTTTGCCTGTTGTCGAACCCATTTCTAAGGCTTGATGGGCGGCGGCAACTTCAGAAAGAGGATAGGTGCGATCGAGATGAATTTTTAATTTACCTTCATCAAAAAATTGGGCGCATTGTTTTAAAATATCGGCTTGATGTTGTTGCGCTTGGGTCAGTTCTTGCAACATGGGAGTTAACATTAATTCTAGGCTAATTCTAAGATTGCGATTGCGAGCAATTTTTAAAGTGCCGATCGAAGAATCTGGTTCCAAAATTGTAACTAAATCGCCATAAATTTTAACTGCTTGGCAACTATCAAAAAAAGTTTTTCCACCAACCGTGTCGAAAACTATGTCTGCTCCTTGTCCTCCCGTCCATTTAAGAGTATTCTCTACGAAATCGGTTTGCTTGTACACAATTGTCTCGTCAGCACCAAATTGCAAAGCCAATCTTGCTTTATCATTAGAACTAACGGTGGTACAAACTTCTGCGCCTCTGAGTTTTGCTAATTGAATGGCAACATGTCCGACACCACCAGCCCCAGCATGAATGAGAACTTTTTGTCCCGCACTCAAACGGGCGCGATCGTAAAGGGCTTCCCAAGCAGTAATTAAAACTAAAGGTGCGGCAGCAGCTTCAGCAAAAGAAAGGGAACTAGGTTTAGCCGCAACAAATCTTTCGTCTACTACTGTTAATTGCGCGTAGTTGCCAGTTCCTTGTTTGCCCAGTCCACCCGCACAAAAATATACCTCATCTCCTGGCTTAAATTTGCTAACTCGATCCCCGATCGCGATGACAACGCCCGCACCATCACAACCGAGAATAGCCGGCATTTCGTCGGGATAAAATGTTCCGCGACTGCGAATTTTAGTATCGATCGGATTAATGCCAGCAGCTTTTAATCGAACCAGAATTTCGGTCGGTTGTACGATTTGTGGTTCTGGTACGTCTTGTAATTGCAGTACTTCAGGCGCACCCGCAGTTGTCATAACAATAGCTTTCATCGGTTTATGACTCGGCGATCGGTTTAAAGATTTAATTATTTCATTATTATTATTTTATTTGAGTCAGAGAGACCCTGCCGTAAAACGACAGGGCGGTGACTTCTGACTTCGTCAATCGAGCGAGTACGAGAATTTAAAATTTGACTTTTAATCCGAACAAGTAGTCGTCTATTTGCAATTTGTTGAGATACATTTGTAAATAAAGCAAAATATCGACTTAATCTTATTGAGACTACGAATCTTATTGAGGATTTATAACTTGTTTTAATCTCGATCGCCTACAGCAATTAATTACAGAGGCATCGCCAAAAATCTTTTTTCCACCCCAAAATCAAACATAAATGAAAGTTTTTCCACAATTGCCTCGCTGGGTACTTTGGATTCTGCTCTTTCCAGTTATAGTTCTCAATATCTGGATTTTAATTGCTATTTTTAGCTATTTTCAATCAGTAATTACTATTTTTGGCACTGCTACGCTATTTTCTTTTATTTTAAATTATCCCGTCTTGTTCCTCGTTCGTCGTCGAGTTAAACGCAATCGTGCGATTATGTGGGTTCTCGGTATTGCCGTACTGAGCGTAGTCTTATTAACGATCACTATAGCACCGCTAGTGTTCGAACAACTCAACGAATTAGCTAAAAATTTACCCAGTTGGATTGAATCGAGCGATCGCCAAATCAAAATTTTAAGCGATTGGGCAGCAAATCGCAAAATTCCCATTAATATTAGCGTTTTAATCGGTCAAATTATCGAACGACTTTCTTATCAGGTACAAACTCTTCCCAGCAAAACTCTTGAAGTGGTTTTGGGTGCAGTAGATAGTGTTTTTAGTGTGGTATTGACGATTGTTTTGACGTTTTATTTACTGTTACACGGAGATATTTTATGGGAAGGAGTTTGGCGTTGGTTGCCCCTGAAATGGTCACTTGAAGTCCGTCCCCTACTACGACAAAGTTTCCATAATTACTATATCGGTCAAGCTTCGATCGCTGCCATTTTTGCTGCTATCATGACTGTCGCTTTTTTAGTTTTAAAAGTACCTTTCGGGTTGCTATTTGGCATGGTAATTGGCGTAATGGCGCTATTTCCCTTTGGCGCGCCTCTAAGTATTGGCATCGTTAGCATTTTAACGACCTTGAAAAGCTTTTGGTTGGGTGTATGGGTATTAAGCGTTGCAGTAATAATTCAACAAATTATCGATAATTTCATCGCACCGCGTCTGTTAGGAGAATTTATTGGTTTAAATCCAGTCTGGGTTTTGGTATCTCTATTAATTGGCGCTAGAGTTGGTGGAATTTTAGGGCTATTAATTGCCGTGCCGATCGCGGGTTTTGTTAAGAGTACGACGGATGTTTTCTACCAAAATAAGATTGATTAGTTGTCAGCCATATTAAAGTTTTTTAAGAAAATCCTGAATATTTTGCCTCCATAGATTTCGATCGACGGTGACAAGTAATTGGTGTCCTGCGGTGGGAAAAACAATTAGTTGTTTCTTGCCTTGTAAATTAACAACCAATCGTTCGATTTCTTTGATGTTAGTCCATTTATCCTGCCCGCCATGAAATACTAGAGTAGGACAGCGAACTTGCTTTGCATAAATGATTGGATTGTGGGCAAAGCCATTAAATCCGTGTTGGATTCCACCCCAGAAAACAAGTAATTCTGCTGTGGGAAAGACAGGAAAATGAAAAACTCGCAATCGGCTTCTAACAGCACTAACAAGACGGGCAAAAGGAAGTTCGAGAACGATCGCGTCGGGTTGAATTTTTTCAGTCGCGATCGCTTTTAATATTGCTGCACTTCCCATCGAAACACCGTAAAGTACGAACGGATGTGTTAGTTGAATCTGTTCGGCGTAATTTAGAGCGATCGCCACATCTTTGGCTTCTTTTGCACCAATAGTAGTTGTGTTGCCACTAGAACCGCCTACACCACGAAAATCAACGAGTAAACAGTTGTAGCCGAGTTGATGAAATACTCGTGCTGGTGCTAAAAGTTGTCCTCCTTTACTGCCTCGGTTACCAGGAAAAAGTAGAACTGTCCCTTGAGATGAAGAAGAGGGAGTTGGAATCAACCAAGTTTCTAGCCATTCGGTTGGCGCGAGTGCAATTTTCTGGGTAATATATTCCAGTCCGACATCACTAGGAAATATTGAATTGCTTGGTTTGTTTCCAAATCCTAATTGTCCTGGGACGCTAAAGTGAGTTAAAAAATAAGCACCAATATAAGTAAATATATTGATTAAAATAAAAATTATTAGTACGGTTTGTTTTAGCTTCTTGAGTCGCAATATTAAACTAGAAAATAAATTGATGCGTTTTCAGATTGGATGGCGATCGACATCAAATTATTTAAAAAATCTTCCATCATGCCCACCCTACAAAAAAATACTATTCCCTATTCCCTATTCCCTATTCCCTATTCCCTATCCCCTATTCCCTAAATTAAAGTTCCTCAATTTCTTTAACGCGTCTTTCAATTTGGAGTGGTTTAACGTCAGCTTGAGGAAGGGCAATAACTTCTTTTTCTTTCTCTTCAATCGTTGTCGGTAATAATATTGGTAGAGGTTCTGGTTCATCTAACCAACAACTTGCCACAGGTAAAACATTTTCTAAATCTTCAAGCACTCTGGGAACGACCATCAAAGAATGAAATTCGCCAATTCTTTCTGCTTCTTGCATTCCCACTTCGATCGCCACTGCTACATTAGCTACCGAACCGCGAATAATTGCCGTACACAAACCATCGCCAATTTTCTCATAGGAAGCTAGTTGTACCTCAGCAGATTTGAGCATGGCATCAGCCGCACCTACCAGGGCTGGAAACCCTCTCGTTTCCAGCAAACCAACCGATTGATTGCTCAGACGACTGTAGCCCCTTCTGCTTTGATGTAATTCTACTAAATGAGAGCCGATCGGAAAAATTGCTTCTAAGTTTGGCATGGGGCGAGCGATTACCAATTTAGAAATCAATTGACCGAATTTTTCGGCAACTTTAGCACCTTCTTCGACAGCTAAGCGAACATCGGCAATGTTTCCGCGTATTACTGCCGTACAATGACCACTACCTATTTTTTCATACCCAACCATAATTACTTGTGCGGACTTGAGCATCATGTCGGCAGTCCCGACAAGCGCTGGAAAACCAATGGTCGATACTAAACCGAGCGCGCTATCTTTAAATCTATACTGCTGTTGAGTATCAATTTGACGGGTTTGTATGTTTCTGCGGAGATCCAGTCGGGACATCAGATACCTTTTTCCTCTTAAAAGAGATTGGGGCTATGGTAGGCTTTAGTTCTACCCTCTAGTTTAACGGTAAAAATTAATTAATGTTTAAGAGTTTTCCGAAGCTTGAATTTCAAAGTTAGGTTCGGTAACCCTAAATTAATGGTAAAGAATAATATCTAAAAACTAATACGGAATTATTTATCTAATTAATAAGCAAAATCTAATTATGAACGAATCAAACTTAAACGCTGCCCTAGAGCTTCCAGAAAAAGAAGCGAACGAATTGCTGCGATCGCTGCTGCACAAAGAAGGTAATTGGGTGAACTGGGGTCAAGGTTGCGCTCGGTTACAAAAAGCAGGTTACAATGCCCAAACTATTTTCGAGCAAACTGGTTTTCAAAGCAGTCAGCAAAATTTGATTATCGTGGCGGCGCAAGTTTATGAAAGTATAGCCAAAGGTGGGGCATCAGAAGAATTATTAACTTATTTTATCGGCCCTCGCAGCGATGTTTTGTACGAATTTCGCATTCTCAACCAAGAACAACGCCTAGCGGCGGCAGAATTAGCTCATCAAAAACAAATAGATGTTGATGGAGCAAAGGAAGTCGCCCGCGCCTATCAAGATTTTTCTCGTTTCTCGCAACTTCCAGAAGGATTTATCAATCATCCAGGCGATGCGGTAGCCTATCAATATTGGAGACGCGCCAAACAAAAAAGAGAACTTGCCGAGCGATCGCGCCTAATTGCGGCTGGTTTAAAATACGTGCATTCTCAAACAGCGAGAGAGGCGATCGAAAGACTGCTGCTCGATTTTACTTCAACAGCTAGTCGTAGCGCGCCATTATTACCTATTTTTCGGTTGGAAGAAGAAGACGAATTACCTCGCATTATTCCTTTTGCCGGTACTTTTCCTTTAACCAAACAAGATATCGAATCTGTCAGCGCGATCGCCGCTGTCGAACCTTTTCGCATTATCGAAATCAATGGGGGCGGTAATTTTGTCCCTATTCCTGGTTGGCAAGCTATTTTAGCTGCTAGCGATCCGATCGCGATTTTAATAGATAGCGATCGCCTACCCAAACCTCTGCCTGGTAAACCCGAACCAGTTATCGTTGCGATCGATCGTCAAGCTAAACAATGGAATGGTAATAGTTATTTTTTGGTAGAAGCGAATCAAAATTTAGAGTTGCAATGGTTTGCAGAAGAACCTAACTTACCAATTCTCGGTCAAGTAATTTTAGTTTTGCGTCCGAAAAAAATTCTCGACGAAAACAATCTCGTCGAACCGTGGCAGATGGATGATTAGGTTTTAAAAACTAAGGATTAAGAGTTAAGAGTCAAAAGTCGTAGAGACGCGAAATTTCGCGTCTCTACAAAAGTCACGTATTGCAAAGTTAATACAGTTAGTTTTGACTTTACAATGCGTGACCCTACCCTAATGCTAGATTGTCGTTAATTTGCCGAACTTAAACTTACTTGCCAGCATATTGAAACACTTGCTGGTGTGTTGGCAAGATTTGAACTAATCCATCGCGATCGACATCGACTAAAGCTTTATCTCCGTTTTCGAGTTGACCTGTAAGAATAGCCTCAGCCAAGCTATCTTCTAAAAGTCTCATAATCGCACGGCGTAAAGGTCTAGCACCGTATTTGGGGTCGAAACCTTCGGCAATTACTTTATCTCTGGCGCGATCGCTAGTTTGCAAGGTAATATCTCGCTGTTCTTTCAATCTTTGAGCGACTTCAAGAAGTAAGATGTCGGCAATTTCTCCAACTTCCGATCGAGTAAGCTGACGGAAGACAATAATGTCATCGAGACGATTGAGAAATTCGGGACGGAAGTAGTTTTTCAGTTCTGCATTAACGAGATTGCGAACGCGATCGTATTGTGCTTCGCTTTCATTTTCAAAAGAACTAAAACCGAGTCCCGTACCACCTTTTTCAATGACCTTAGAACCGATGTTAGAAGTCATAATAATCAAAGTGTTTTTGAAGTCTACCATACGACCTTTGGCATCGGTGAGACGACCGTCATCTAACATTTGCAACAGTAAGTTGAAAACATCGGGATGTGCTTTCTCAATCTCATCGAAAAGGATGACTGTATAAGGTTTGCGTCGAACTGCTTCGGTTAATTGACCGCCTTCTTCAAAACCGACATACCCAGGAGGAGAACCAATCAGCTTAGAAACTGTATGAGATTCCATCAATTCAGACATATCGAGACGAATCATTGCCTCTTCCGAACCAAAGATTGTCTTCGCCAGTGCTTTGGCTAGTTCGGTTTTCCCTACTCCTGTCGGGCCTGAGAAAATAACACTAGCGATCGGACGATGGGGATCTTTTAAACCAGATCGGGCGCGACGAATGGCGCGAGACACTGCTTTAACAGCTTCATCTTGACCGATAATGCGTTCGTGCAAGTTAGCTTCTAAATTAAGCAACAGATCGGTTTGCCCTTCGGTCAGTTTATTGACTGGAATACCCGTCCAAGCGGCGACGATTTGAGCGATTTCTTCTTGGTCAACTACTGGAGTTAAAGCTTGGGGGTTAATGATTGGTTGTTCGGCTACTTCTTCTTCTCGATCGACATTTTTGTGCATCGAGTGTCTTAGATGCGTCCGCGAACCTGCTTCGTCCATTAAATCGATCGCTTTGTCGGGAAGAAAACGATCGCTGATGTAGCGATCGGCTAATGTCGCTGCTGCTTCGATCGCCGCGCGATCGAATTTAACTTTGTGGAAGTCTTCGTAAGTTCTCTGCAAACCGTAGAGAATTTCGATGGTTTCGTCTACAGATGGTTCGCCAACCATAACTGGTTGAAAGCGTCGTTCTAATGCCGCATCTCGTTCGATATGTTTGCGGTATTCATCTAGGGTAGTTGCGCCCAAACATTGCATTTCGCCTCTAGCTAATGCTGGTTTGAGAATATTCGCGGCATCCATACCGCCTCCCATACCGCCCGCGCCAATGAGAGTATGAATTTCGTCGATGAAGAGGATAACATCGCTAGCTTCTCGAACTTCTCGGATAATTCCCGTTAGGCGTTCTTCAAAGTCGCCCCGCATTTTTGTTCCAGCGAGTAACGAACCCATATCTAAGGCAATTATTTGCTTGTCAAATAGAGTTTCTGGTACATCGCGATCGACAATGCGCTGTGCCAATCCTTCCGCGATCGCGGTTTTACCAACACCTGGTTCGCCAACGAATACGGGATTGCTTTTGGTACGACGACCGAGAATTTGAATTGTTCTTTCAATTTCGGTGCTTCTACCGATAACGGGGTCTATTTTTCCGCTCTCTGCAAGTTTGGTTAAGTTTCTGCCAAACTCCTCTAACATAGGCTGTTTGCTAGAACTCGCCCCATATCCAGATGCATTTCCTCGACTGGATACTGCTACTACTTCTTGTTCTGCTAGCTTTTTAATGATTTCCGTTTTTAGTTGGTTTAAATCTACTCCCTGTCTAGCCAGTAATCTTGCTGCAATATTTTCTGGTTGTTTGGCGATCGCGAGGAGAATGTGTTCTGGCCCAATATAATTATTGTTTAATCGACGCGCTTCGTTAAAAGCTTGCTCGAAAACTGCTTTCACTTTTGGGGTAAAAGGAATATTAGCAGGACTAAAACCAGAACCTCTATTTCCAATTTCTTCAACTAAGCTTTTTGTCTGAGTAATACTAACGCCCATTTCTTGCAGAATTATGGCAGCGCTCGATGTTTTTTCTGCTAGCAAACCCAACAAAATATGTTCGCTGCCGACTAAATTGTGTCCCCAACGACGCGCTTCTTCTTGAGACAAAATAACTGTTTTTATAGCTTTGTCGTTAAAATATTCGAACATTTGTTCAACGACTCCTTTCTTAATATTTCTTTATGTTAGACATAGGTTTAATGTAACGTTTTTGTCTGAGTTGATGTATGGGTAGAAGCCGATCCCAAAGGGAGGATTTCCCCCCTCGTAAGAGTTTGGTCTAATTTTTAAAGCAATTGTTAGTAAAAAAATGTCAATAATCGAAAGACATATTTTAAGTTTTTTAACAACAAGAGCGCGATTACAGATAAATACGTTAATAACCATACATATATTATTATTAAGTTTTTTTGACAAATATTTGATAGTTTAAATTTGCGTAAAAGCTCGTAGTTAAAAGAAAATTGCTAAGAAATCTTATTAGTAAAAGTCAGTAAAATAACCCTGGTATTTGAATTAATAATCGAGAGAAAATTTTAAGAGAAAGTTTTTTTATTTCGCCGATCGCAGAATGAATAATTGTCCCGCTTGCTCCTCTCGATTACTTCGTCATTTCAGCCAAAAAAAAGTTTATTGGTATTGCTCGTGCTGCCGTCAAGAAATGCCTAATTTTTCCAAAGTAGTTGTTGCTGATACGCATTGCCGACAAGAGTTAGAAAGACTTTTAACCTTTTCAAGATCCGAGCAAGTTTTATCAAGAAAGGCAGAGGGCAGAGGGCAGGAGGCAGAAGGAATACTGCACCAAATCGCCTTCTTCAATGCAATCTAATGTTTGAAAATTGTGAAGGGAACAGGAAAAAATCTATTCCCTATTCCCTATTCCCTATTCCCTACTTCTGTAAGAAGTCTAATTTCTCCCAATCCGATCGACTGGTATCTATTTCTGTAACGTAAGCTTTTTCTTCTTCTGTAAACGCTTCTGCTTCAGCTTGTTGGCGAGAGATCAGATCGACTGTAGCATCGGAAATATCACCGCTACGTTTAGATAAGCGATCGCGCACTACTTCTTCAGGTGCGGTGCAATGAAGAATTTGTAAAGGAATTTGTTTGGCATTGGCAGCCGCGATCGCGTTACTTCGACAGTTAAGGCGATCGTATTTGGCATCTAAAATAACATTAAAACCTTGACTGGCTAAAAGTACGCCCAATTCTAATAAGCGATCGTAAGTTTTGTGATTCATTTCGCTGGTATAAATTTCATCACCACCGCGATCGTCTAAGGAAATGCCAGCTAAATGTTTGCGAACTGCATCGGAACGAAGATGAATTGCATTAATATTTTTGGCTAATTGTTTGGCGACGGTGGTTTTACCCGAACCAGACAAACCAGACATTAAAATTAATTTACCCTTTTTACCCTGAGTATATTCCCAAGCAAGTTTATAATAATCGGCGGCGGTTTTAGCCGATTGCTTTTTCACATCTTCGGGAATGCCTGGATCGTCGAGTAAGAAAGATGTTACTTTTGCTCTTACGTAAGCTTGACGGCTTAAATACAAAGGTAAAACTTGCAAACCTTCCCAGTCGCCAGTTTGTTCGACATAGGTATTTAAAAAGATATTGCCAAAATCTTTGCTTCCACGCGCATCTAAGTCCATTACCGCAAAAGCAGCATCGTACATGACATCGACAAAGCGGAAAGGTTCGTTAAATTCAATGCGATCGAACAGTTGAATTTTACCATTCCAAAGACAAATATTTTTTAAATGAAGATCGCCGTGACACTCACGAATTTTCTGAGTATCTCTTCTTTGTTTTAATAAATCTTCTCGTTCGGCAAAAAAACGATCGCTAAACGCTTTAGTTTCTTCGTATTGTTGCTGCGTTTGTGCCAAACCAATATATTTGTTAGTTTGTTGGTAATTTTCATCGATCGATTGACGAACTTTTTCTGTCGTACCAAAGCTAGTAATATAGTCGTTAGTTACAGTTTGGCTGTGAAATTGAGCGACGTTCTTGCCCAAATCTTCAATGTGTT
>JBOFLQ010000220.1:0-7925 GCA_051657945.1 Xenococcaceae cyanobacterium
TTATGATTGGTGTGTCTATCTTGATGTTGTTTTTTGGACTCGATGGCAAGATTGGCAGAGTTGATGGAATTATTTTGTTTGTTGGTGGTGTAGTTTATACGCTATCTCTGATTTACCAAGGCAGCAAACAGAAAAATAACTCCGAATTAGAAGATGATGAGTTCGATCGAGCGTATGGAAATTCAGAAGCGCGATCGCCAATAGTTTGGGTGAAAAATCTTGCTTTTATCGTCGGTGGTTTGGGTTTGTTAGTATTAGGATCGCGTTGGTTGGTAGATTCTGCGATCGCTATTGCTAAAACTTTAGGAGTTAGCGAACTTTTAATCGGATTGACAATTGTCGCGGCGGGAACTTCTTTGCCAGAACTTGCGACTTCTGTTATTGCTACGATTCGCGGCGAGAGAGATATTGCTGTTGGTAATGTCTTGGGCAGCAATATTTTTAACATATTAGCAGTCTTGGGTTTATCGGCAATAGTCTCACCAGATGGTATTAATGTTTCTTCTTCCGTTATTCAATTTGATGCCCCAGTTGCGATCGCTGTAGCTTTTGCTTGTTTGCCGATTTTTTATTCTGGACAAAAAATCGATCGCTGGGAAGGCTTTTTATTTATCGCTTATTACTTTGCTTACACGGGCTATCTAATTTTAGATTCTCTCCAGCACAATAGTCTTCCCGTTTATAGCATTGTAATGTTATTATTTGTCATTCCTCTGACTATGATTACGATCGTTATCGTGGCATTGCGCGATCGACTTTCTAAACGTCGCCGTATAAGTTAGAAATAAAAATATTACTTCAAAAAAAATTGATGCAATTTATTGCCAATTCCGATTCGACGGCTGCTTTGGCTTGTTTTCATGCCTTGTCAGAACCTTTGCGACTTTCTATAGTCAAACTGTTGCTATCTCAAGAATTATGTGTCTGTGATATTTGCGATCGCCTCAATGTCAGTCAATCTAAACTATCTTTTCATCTCAAAACCCTTAAAGAAGCTGGTTTAATTCGTTCTCGTCAAGAAGGACGCTGGATTTACTATAGTCTTAATGTCGCTCAATTTGCGATTTTAGAACAGTATTTAGCTGAATTTAGACGCAATGCTGTTATTTCCCAAAGCACTAATTGTTGCGATTAATTTAAAATCAGTGGTTGCATAGTTTCACTATTTTTTAACTTGACATATCAACTTTTTTTGAAATAATAAAATAGTACCCCAACAACACGAGGGGACACTTTTTATGAAAACAACAACGCCAAAGTCTAATAATTTTCTAATTTTTATAACTCTAGGTATAGCTGCTACAGCTCTATTAAGTGCGTCTACCAAAGCCGATTCCCAACAAAATGCATCAATTTTAATTGATGGATCTAGTACTGTTTATCCAATTACTCAAGCAGTAGTCCAAGAATTCAAAACCAGCAACAAACAACCCGTAGACCTTAACGTTAACTTTTCTGGAACTAGCGGTGGGTTCAAAAAGTTTTGTGCTGGAGAAACAGATATCAGCAACGCCTCGCGCCCGATTTTGACCAAAGAAATGGAAGCTTGCAAGCAAGCAGGCGTAGCTTATATAGAACTACCGATCGCTTTTGATGCACTTACCATTGTGGTAAATCCTCAAAATGATTGGCTCAAAAGTTTAACGACGGAAGATTTAAAAAAGATTTGGGAACCAGCAGCAGAGAAAAAAATTACTCGTTGGAATCAAATTAGTCCAAATTTTCCCAACTCAGCGATCGCGCTTTTTGGTCCGGGTAAAGATTCGGGAACTTTCGACTATTTTACTGAAGCCATTGTCGGCAAAGTAGACTCCAGTCGTACTGACTATACTGCCAGTGAAGATGATAACGTTTTGGTAAAAGGAGTCAGTCAAGATCCGAATGCTTTGGGTTACTTTGGTTTAGCTTACTATGAATCTCGCGCCAAGGATTTAAAAGCAGTAGCGATCGACAGTGGCAAAGGTGCAGTACTGCCTTCTCGCCAAACAGTAGAAGCCGCACAGTATCAACCCCTTTCTCGTCCACTATTTATTTATGTCAATTCCAGTGCCGCACAAAAAAAACCTGAATTAAGAAAGTTTGTTGAATATTATCTTGAGAAAGCACCGCAAACGGTTAGTTCTGTTGGTTACGTCCCCTTACCTGATGATGGTTACTACCTCACCAAAATTCACTTTCAACGAGGTAAAGTCGGGACGGTTTTTGGTGGCAAATCCGAATTTAATCTGACTATTGGCGAACTATTGAGAAAACAGGCAACATTTTAATGCTTTATGCAAGCGTAGAAAGGAAAACATTTGATTGGAGATGACAAATTTCAACCATAAACCGAGAATTTTATTTTTATATGGTTCTCTGCGAGAACGTTCTTACAGTTACCTTTTAGCAAAAGAAGCTGCCAGAATTATCGAAGAATTAGGTGCTGAAGTTCGTTTTTTCGATCCGCGCGAACTTCCCGTTCACAGTAGCGTACCCGATACCCATCCCAAGGTGCAGGAATTGCGAGAACTCAGTTTGTGGTCGGAAGGACAAGTTTGGTCATCTCCAGAAATGCACGGCAATATTAGCGGTATCATGAAAAACCAGATCGACTGGATTCCTCTAACGTTGGGATCGGTTAGACCGACACAAGGAAGGACGTTAGCAGTAATGCAAGTAAGCGGCGGTTCGCAATCTTTTAATGCTGTCAATACTCTCAGGATTTTGGGACGTTGGATGCGGATGTTTACTATTCCCAATCAGTCTTCGGTTGCTAAAGCTTATCGAGAGTTTAATGAAGATGGGACGATGAAAGAATCTTCTTATCGCGATCGCGTTGTTGACGTGATGGAAGAATTGTATAAATTCACTTTACTATTGCGCGATAAAACCGATTATTTGACAGACAGATACAGCGAACGCAAAGCTAAATTTCCCGAAGAATCGATCGCCTCAATCAAAAGTTCGATCGAACTTTATTCTGGAATCAAAATTTAAATGCTGACCTTAAAAAAGCTCAAACAATCGCATCGAGAGAAGACAAAATTGAACCACAGCAGATTTTTATGGCAATCATTTGCCTGTTGCTGGCGAGAATCGATCGCTGAGTGCATCGGTACATTTATCCTTATCTTTGCTGGTACGGGTGCGGTGATGGTCGATACCATGACAGGGGGAAGCATCACCCATTTGGGCATTAGTTTTGTCTTCGGTGCGGTTGTCGCGGCTTTGATTTATGCCACGGGACATATCAGTCAAGCGCATTTAAATCCTGCTGTCACTCTAGCTTTTTGGACGAGTGGTTTTTTTCCCATTCGCAAAGTTTTACCTTATATTATTGCCCAATTTACGGGTGCGATCGCGGCTTCAACAATGCTGTTATTAGCTTTGGGAAATGTTGCCGATTTGGGTGCTACCAAACCTCTAAATGGTAACTGGATGCAATCATTCATTTTGGAGATAATTCTGACCTTTATCTTGATGTTTGTTATTTTTGGTTCTGGACTCGATCGCCGCGCCCACGGTGGTTTTGCAGGTTTGGCAATTGGATTGACTGTCGGTTTGGAAGCTGCTTTTATGGGGCCAATTACAGGTGCAAGTATGAATCCAGCGCGATCGATCGCACCTGCTTTAGTTGCTGGTATTTGGCAACATCAATGGGTTTATTTGGTTGCACCCACGATCGGCGCGCAATTAGCAGTATTAGTTTATGGGGTAATTTCCCAAGGTTTTAAAGATTTTGAATAGGGAATGGGGCAACACTTCGACAAGCTCAGTGCATCGCGGGCATCGGGCAACGCTGCAATGAACCATGAATCATGAACCATGAACAAAAAACCATGAACAATAAACAATGAAAAAAGTAATGTTTGTCTGCAAAAAAAATTCCTGTCGATCGCAAATGGCAGAAGGTTTCGCCAGAATTTTGGGTGAAGGCAAAATTAGCGTTACTAGTTCGGGATTGGAAGCTAGTCGCGTTCATCCCACTGCGATCGAAGTGATGTCAGAGATTGGTATCGATATTACTAATCAGACTTCTAATCCACTCAGCGATTTTCAAGCAGAAGATTACGATGCTGTCATTTCTTTGTGTGGGTGCGGTGTTAATTTACCCGATGTATGGGTATTGAGAGAAGTATTTGAAGATTGGCAACTAGACGATCCAGACGGACAACCCCTCAACACTTTTCGTCGTGTCAGAGATGAAATTAAAGATAGGGTAAATAAATTAATCATCTCCTGTTGAAGAGTCATGTTTAAGGCGAAGCAAGTTAGGAAGGGAATGGGCAACGGGCAACGCTGCACCGGGCAATGGGCAATGAACCATGAACAAAAAACCATGAACAATAAATCATATCAAGTCCGTTTAATAAGTAGCAATAACCTTTTCTTCTTAATTCTTTCTCTTTCCTTCTGCCCTCTGCCCTCTGCCCTCTGCCTTCCCCCACCAATAACATGACTACTTAGCAGGACATGATATCATTTATTTTCGATCGATCGTGCGCGCGATGGTTTCTAGTAATTCTTGAGTGGTGAAAGGCTTTGCTAAAAAATTAGTTACCCCAGCAGCTTCGGCTAATTTTTTATTGGATTCTAAACCACTAAAAGCTATGATTTTGATTTCTTGATTAATTTTGCGTAAAGTGCGGATTGTAGTTACACCATCTAGAGAAGGCATCATCATGTCGGTGAGTACCAGACTGATTTCATCTTTATGTTGGAAGTAAAGAGCGATCGCTTCGATGCCATCGCTAGCTGTAAGCACCCTGTAGTCAAAAGCTGACAAAGTCTCGTCCGCCACCTGTCTAATTAAATCTTCGTCGTCAACAACTAATACTAATTCGCCACTTCCGCAAGGCAATCCCCAATCTTCTGCTTGTTCGTCTTCGATTTTTTCTGCTGCTGGCAAGTAGACTTTAAAAGTAGTTCCTCGATCGAGTTCGCTCTCAACGGTGACAAAACCGCCATGACTTTTAATGATACCGAGTGCGGTAGAAAGTCCCAAGCCCGTACCTTTACCTAATTCTTTGGTGGTAAAAAAAGGTTCGAAAATTCGCTCTAAGACTTCTTTAGCAATACCGCATCCCGTGTCGGTAACAGCGATCGCAACATAAGAGCCAACTTTAGCATCTAAATAAATTTTAGCGAAATTTTCATCGAGAACGACATTTTCCGCAGCTAAACTAAGAGTACCCCCATTGGGCATAGCATCGCGGGCATTGACGCAGAGATTCATAAATACCTGATGGATTTGAGTCGGATCTGCCGAAACTGTCCACAAGCTTCTAGATGAAATGTCTTTGCAGATGGCGATCGATTTGGGAAAGGTACTCTTAGCGATGCGAGCAATTTCTAAAATTAGGTGTCCGAGTTGTAAATTGGTACGCTTACCTTCTACGCCACGAGCAAAAGAGAGAATTTGACGAACGAGATCGGCTCCTCGTTTGGAACTATCTTCGACGATTTTTAAGAGATCTCTAGTTTGTTTATCTGCATCGACGAGTTTGAGCGGCAGCAGTTGCGAGGCTGCTAGAATTGGCGTAAGAATGTTGTTAAGGTCGTGAGCGATACCACTAGCTAGAGTACCAAGACTTTCTAAACGTTGAGCGCGAAAAAACTGTGCTTCTAGTTGTTTTTTTTCGGTGATGTCGGTATCGACAGCTAAAATCGCTTTGGGTTGTTGATGACGATCGCGTACCAAAGTCCAGCGACTGGAAACAACGATTTTGTCGCCAGATTTAGTCAATTTATGCAATTCGCCCTGCCATTCACCTTTTTCTAAAACACTCATCCAACCTTGTTCTAGTTCGACTAACTGTTCTTGGTAAAAGAAATCATGACAATTTTGACCGAGAACTTCTTCTGCTAACCAGCCGTACATATCTTCAGCACATTTGTTCCAAAGAAGAATTCTGCGGTTTAAGTCTTTGACATAAATGGCATCGGTGACGACATCGAGTAAGGCAGCTTGTTCGCGAATTTTTTGTTCTGCTTGTTTGCGCTCGATCGAATAACGCAGCGCTCGTTCGAGCAAATCGCTACTAACTTCTCCTTTAACCAAATAATCTTGCGCTCCCTTTTTCATGGCAGCGATCGCCAGATTTTGATCGTCTAAACCAGTCAGAACAATAATGGGAATGGTTGGTTCTCTCTCTTGCAGGGTAATTAAACTAGCCAATCCCTGGGAGTCTGGTAAAGAGAGGTCTAAAAAAATCACGTTAAAATTTTCTGCGTCGGTTGAGTCCACTTCGAGAGATTGTAAAGCTAGCTCTAGGCGATCGACTTGTGTCAACTTAAATTGTATCGAAGGAATTTCACCTAAAATTTCTGCTAACAGACGAGCATCGCCGGGGTTATCTTCAACCAAAAGAATATGAATCGCTTGCTCGCTCATTAATTTCTACTCCAAGGGTAGTTTGACAATCGTGAACCAAAATTCTTCAATCGATTGTACGATTTTGACAAAGCGATCGAAATCAACTGGTTTGGTAATGTAACAATTGGCAAACAGATTGTAAGCTTTGACAACATCTTCTTCTGCTTGAGAGGTAGTCAGAACGACTACAGGTATTCGTCTGAGGAGGCGATCGCTTTTGATGTCTGCTAGTACTTCACGTCCATCTTTTTTGGGAAGGTTGAGATCGAGCAAAATTAAATCGGGAATTACAGCATGAGTGTATTCTTCTTCTCGACGTAAATAAGTTAGTGCTTCGACACCATCTTGAACGACATTAAGATTGAGACACACTTTGCTCTCTTCTAAAGCTAGCTTAGTTAAGCGAGCATCCCCTGGATTGTCTTCGATCAACAAGACTTCAATTGGTTTGCTGTTTTCTCGATAATTCACACAATTTTTGATAACTATATTATTCGTAGACTATTTACTCCTACATTTTAGGTCAGTTTTATATTTTTTTTATATTTCGTTCTGGAATTGTAAAATAAAATGTAGACCCTTTTCCCAGCTCAGATTCTAGCCACAAATTGCCGCCGTGTCGTTCGACAATTTTTTTACAAATTGCCAAACCGATCCCAGTACCGGGATATTTTTGCCGACCGTGTAAGCGCTGAAAAATTAGAAAGATGCGATCGGCATATTGAGATTCGATGCCAATGCCATTATCGCGCACCCAAAACTGCCAATGTCCGCTGGAATAGTCAACACCAACGTAAATTTGCGGTGTTTTACCATTAGAAAATTTAATCGCATTTCCAAGTAAATTTTGAAACAGTTGCGTCATTTGAGTGGCATCGGCATGAATTTCTGGTAATGAGTCGTAAGTTATCTCGGCAAGACTATCGCTAATGGCTACTTTTAAGTTAGCGATCGCTTTGGCTAAAATCTCATTACAATCTACTAATTTAAACGGCTGAGCGCGAGTACCAACCCGAGAATAACTCAGCAAGTCGTTGATGAGAATCTGCATCCGACTCGCTCCATCGACAGCATAGTGGATAAATTCGTCGGCGTTGTCGTCGAGTTTGTTTTTATATCGCTTCTCTAATAGCTGCAAATAACTAATTACCATACGTAAAGGCTCTTGCAAATCGTGAGATGCAACATAGGCAAACTGTTGTAATTCGGCATTAGAACGGGCTAATTCTTGACGCTGTTCGGTTTCTTGTTGGAGTAAATTAGCTTGAGCGAGGGCAATCCCGATTTGGGTGGCTAACTGTTGCAATAAATCTAGTTCCGAATCAGTCCATTGTCTTGGCGCACTACATTGATGGGCGATTAGCAAACCCCAAAGCTCATCGCGACTTATAATTGGCACTACCAAATTGGCTTTAACACTAAAGCGCTTGAGAAGATCGTAATGACAGTTTTGAATATTGGCTCGTTCGAGATCGACGATCGCGCTGACTGCTCCTTTGCGATATTTTTCTTGATAATTTAATTGAAAACAAGGGTCAAAAATATTTTCTTCGAGAATGCTCTGCCAACC
>JBOFLQ010000221.1:0-22722 GCA_051657945.1 Xenococcaceae cyanobacterium
TGGTCGCACTGTAAACGCTAAAAGCTGGAGTGCCTACGGTAGAAGCAGTCGAGGCGTTCAGAATGATAGAAGCACCCTCTGGCAGCAGTGGCAGTGCCTTCTGTACGGTGAACAACAGACCTTTGACGTTGGTGTTGAAGGTTTTATCAAAATGTTCTTCAGTGATGGCTCCAAGTGGAGCGATTTCTCCACCCCCAGCATTGGCGAAGACAACATCAAGGTGTCCTTGCTCTTGCTCGATTGTGGCAAAGAGGCGGTCGAGATCTGCCAGCTTGGAGACATCGCTCTGAATCCCCATGATATTTTTACCGATCGCTTTCACAGCAGCATCCAGTTCAGTTTGGCGACGACTCGTGATGAAGACATACGCTCCTTCAGCGACAAAGCGTTTGGCAGTGGCAAGACCGATTCCGCTAGTGCCACCAGTAACAAGCGCGACTTTTCCTTCTAGTTTTTGCATGAGGATGAATCCTGTAATTGTTGAGTTTTAAAGAGCTACACTTCTACAATCTCGTGCGTTCCCCAACGTGAGTGGTCATAAAGTTACGGATATGAGTGGCGATCGCATCCCCATCTTCTTCCAGGGCAAAATGTCCGGTATCGAGTAAATGCAACTCGCGGTAGAAAATATCTAAACCATCGATCGCAACAGTACGAAATGTAGTCATGAGGTTACTCCTAGTCGGTTTATAGAATCCATTTGAGATCTAAAGCGTTTCTGATTTGAACTACCAAGACCAAAATACACATAGGCAGCTAACAGCGCGAGTCCAGCCGCCAGGTCGATCGGCATGAGTGTAACGTAATCGATAAACATGAGACCTTTGGTAAATGTTCCGTTTTATTGGGGCTTATCCTGACGACGGATCTGCTCTTGGAAGTAGTCGCGCCAACTTTCGGGTAATGCCTCTAGTCGAGCAGCGCGGTGAAGTAACTCTGGATTGTTCTGCTCGCGTACATAAAGTTGAGTGATATCGGCAACAGTAATATTGTTATCATCTCGGCTCACCAACTCTAAAGTGTCTCCGACTCCTACTTCGCCCTCTTGCAAAACACGGAAGTAAAATCCGGTGCGACGACTGGCAAGAAATCGTTTTACCATATCGGGTCGCCCAAACCGAATTCCCAGTTTGTAGCAGGGTAAACGAGGTTGTGTCACCATTAGTTTGACAGTGCCAACTTGGAAGCGATCGCCAACATTCAGTTCTTCTTCTCTGAATCCAGTAACCGTGAAATTTTCGCCAAAGATACCTGGTGTTAGTTCTGTGTCAGGCAATTCACCGCGCCAGTAGTCGTAATGTTCAAAGGGATATACATAAATTGCTTTATCTACTCCGCCATGAACGGTTAAATCAGCTTGCCGATCTCCGTCTAAATTAAGTACACGCACCATCACTCGTTCGTTGACTGGCTGTTTGAAAATTCCTGTTGTGACTGTTTTTCCTTTCCAGGTTACTTCGTGTGGAAGTCCGACGTTGACAGAGATGAGTTGCATGATTAACTCCATTTTGAACTTCAAATCCTTCCAGTTTTCTCATGATGAGTTAAGGGAGATCTCCAGGTGCACCCAGAATTTCGTCGCCATTTTCGCTAGAGATGCGATTGAACAATTCCAGGTCAAATGCCTCATTCTCGTTTAGCGTCCCTGTTGCTTCAATGAGGTGAGCAAAGCCACTGGGCGAAGCAACGACTAACCCGCGAGTTGGTCTATCGCTTAGTGCAGCAACAACATGGGGTGTGCCGATAGGAATGAAAGCACTTTCACCTGCGCCTAGCACAACCTTATTCTTACCAACCCAGACCGTGAATTCTCCTTCCAACACATAGAGTTGTTCTGAATAGCGTGTATGGCGATGGGGTGGAGTCTGCGTACCAGGAGGAAAATAGCCCTCAATCAGGTCATATTTACCATCAGTTGTGGTGCGATCGGCGACGATGGTGAGGTAAGTACCAAGAAGCCAGAGTGATTTTGTCATGGAAGTACTCTTTCTAAGAAATGAGTTGTGTCATGAATGCTCAAGCTTGCAGAGCAGATAAAGTAGACGTTCATGCTGACAATGCCAGTACGTTATGGAGACCGAATGTTAGAGCGAAGTGTCCGATAAACTCTTGAAAAGCGGGATTTCCGATTCCTAGATAGATGAGTGCATCAGATTTTAGACATTGAGCTGATTGGGAAAGCTCTGCAAGGTAAGCTCCGCTTTAATTAAATCAGCAGCCTTCTCGCCGATCATAATGGTGGGTGCGTTCGTATTTCCTGTGGTAATTGTGGGCATGATGGACGCATCCACCACCCGCAATCCCTCAACTCCATGTACCCGAAGTTCCGGGTCTACAACCGCCATTGGGTCAGTACCCATTTTGCAAGTACCGATCGGATGCCACACCGAGCTGCTAGTGTCTCGGATGTAAGCAACGAGTGCTTCATTGCTAGTCACCTCAGCACCTGGAGCAATTTCTTTCCCGCGAAATTCATCAAAGGCACTGTTCTGGAACAATTGGCGCATTAATTTAATCGCAGCCACTAACTTCTGTACATCGGTTTCACTTTGCAGATAGTTCATCTGAATGATGGGTGCGTCTTTGGGATCGGACGAACGCAAACTGACACTACCAATGTTTTGGGGATGTGTCAAAGAAACTACACCCGTAAATCCGAAATCAGAGGGAGTATAGCCAGGTGGTAAGAACTGAACGGGACTAAAGAAAAACTGTAAATCTGGTGCAACCTCCAAATTCGACTCGCTATGTAAAAATAATCCAACTTCCCCGATACTACTAGTGCTTGCAGGGTGTAAATCCTGAGTTGCCTGGTATACCACAGGATCGAGAATGTGGTCTTGAAGATTTTGACCGACACCTGGCAAATCGACGACGACAGAAACTCCCAATGCTTGCAAGTGTGAAGCATTCCCAATCCCTGAAAGCATAAGCAGCTTGGGCGAATCGAACGCGCCCGCACTTAAAATCACTTCTCGATCGACTCTAACTTGGTGCAGCATTCCCTCATGCAGATATTCCACTCCAACAGTGCGTTTACCCTCAAACAATAACCGAGTCACCAACGCTCCAGTTGTTACAGTCAAATTGGGACGCTGGAGAATAGGCACAAGAAAGGCAGCCGCAGCGCTGTGCCGTTTGCCATCCTTAATGGTGAATTGATAGAATCCCGCTCCTTCCTGCTGCTTTGCGTTAAAGTCAGAATTGCGATCGTATCCCTCTGCCACACATACATCTACAAATCGTTGGGAGATCGCAGCAGGAGAAGTCGGATCGGTAACGCTCAACTCTCCATCAACCCCGTGGTATGTGTTGACACCGCGTGAGGAGTGTTCGGATTTCTTAAAATAGGGTAAGACATCCTGGTAACTCCAACCAGGATTTCCCAATTCCTGCCAACGATCGTAATCGTGAGGATTACCTCGAACATAGAACATAAAATTAATCGAACTGCTGCCACCCAAAACCTTCCCACGGGAACAAAAGATTTTGCGATCGTTCAGATAGGGTTCTGGTTCAGAGACATAGCCCCAGTCCACATCTGAACCTGGTAGAGTGACGCATTGAGCTGGAATTTGAATCTCAGGTTTGGTAGCTGGGTTGCCAGCTTCGATTACTAATACTGTTGTTTTACGGTCTTCTGTCAAACGATTGGCGACGACACAACCTGCCGAACCCGCACCAATAACAATATAGTCATAGTGAGTCATAAAATTCTCCTTCTTTACTATCAGCCGACACCCAAAGCTTCTCTTGGACAATATCGGCACACATATCCGCAGCAGTCCGATAGCGCATATAGTCAGAAAACATGGGATTAATCGGCAGTTCTTGAAACTCACCCATGAGCCAGTCACAGAGTTCTTGCTGAACTATGCCATCGATCTCGACTGACTCTCCTTCTAGGTAGAGCTTTGCAAGGGTTTCTAATTTATGTGCCATGAAATTACCTCTAAGGGTATTCGATCTGGGCAACTGATAAAAGTTAGTCTTCTCAAATTAGAATCTTTTTACCTTGAAGGTATTAGGGAAGTGTGAGTATTCTGTGTGGAAACTACGGCGGTTTTACTTGCTCAAAAGAGTTTAAAGTGTATTCCAACTCTTTCGTAGATAACAATTCAGGTAAAATTTGCTAAATGAGCGATCGAATAATTGCTACCGAGAAAGTCATAGTTTGCTAACTTTTCGTTTAATATGCCGTAGAGTCACAGGGTTTTTTGTGCGTGACGGTCGATCGCATAGGAAATTTTTTTTCGTGCAAACCGCTTAAAATGTTGCCCAATAATACCCTCAGCGAAATTTTCGGATACAGCAAGCTCTCTGGTGAAGCCATCAAATTCGCCACTTTTAAAAATGCGATCGAGTGGTAGCGATCGCATCGAGCAGCAACGTGTAATTTACTCATACTCAAACACATCGCGGAGTAAAAACACCGCCCGCTCGATCGGCGATAAACGCTCCAGTACTGCTAGAAAGGCGATCGAGAGTGAGTCTGCTAATTCCATTATCTCGGTTGAATTACTAGATTGTTGGGTTAAAATCGGTTCTGGTAGCCAGGTGCCGACGTATTGTTCTCGTTGGACACGGGAGGATCGTAAGCGATCGATGCACAGACGAGTAATGGTGGTAGTTAGATATGTTTTTGCCGAACGAACCGTCTCACTTGCCGTCTGATGCCAGCGCAGAAAGGTTTCTTGCACCATATCCTCGGCATCGGTTACGGTGCCAAGCATACGGTAGGCGATCGAGAACAACAACGGACGATGGTGGTTAAAATCACCCTTGAGAACTCATGAGACTTTCTCTGCTTGCGGTACAGCTTTCAACGCCCATAGGCTAATCCAGCATCCCAATCCATCTACAATTAATATAAAGATGGCTGTGATTTGGAAAAACAAACCCCAACCTTCAAAGGCAACTTGAGAAACATGGTCGGGGCTAATGACGATGAAATGATTGTAGAGTCCAAAAAGGAACGAGCCTGCGATCGAACTTAGCAAGAGCCAGCCACCAATGCGGTAAAACTGCGTCCAAAGTAAAATGGCTGCAACGATCGGAGTCAGAAAAATTACAATACCAACAAACGAACTCTGAAGCAGAGAGAGGGCAACTGGGATTTTCACATGGGCTAAACCATGAAGTCCATTGGCGAGCGTGTGTACAATCGCGATCGCTGTTCCATATCGAGCAATCTTCATCTTTTTTCTCCTCAAATTTTTAGCTGGCAGGAGCAACGGCGGTATCAACCATCCATTCCAACGATCGCGGCTAAAACTTTAGTTCCCGTTTTGCTTTGACTTGGTGTACTAGGCACTCTTCGTTTACCAACTCAAGCGACTGCCATCCCAAGAAAAAAATTGTCCGCGATCGCCTGTCTCTAATTTACCGATTACTTCTAATAATTGACTGACTGTTCGATCGACTGTAAATAGTTTAGAGGATGGTACGTTTTTTTGAAAGGGTTGGGAAAGTTGCGTGTCGGTCGTACCTGGATGTAAAGTTACGATTATATTATTGGGGCAGCTTCTGGCATATTCGATCGCGGCGGTACGCATAAACATGTTTAATGCTGTTTTTGAGGCGCGATATCCATACCATCCTCCTAATTGATTGTCGCCGATGCTGCCCAATTTTGCTGAAATGGTTGCAAATACACTTCGATCGCTATGGCGAAATAAGGGAAGTAAGTGTTTGGCAAGTAAGATAGCGCCAATACTGTTTACTTGAAAGTAATGTGTCAAGTTTTCTGCATTAAGTTGTCTGAGACTTTTTTCTGGTTGTAAGTTATTTTCGTGAAGAATACCGACACAGTTGATAACTAGGTGTAATTTATCTGTGGATTTTTTTATTTGTGCGATCGCTTCTATTATTTGCGTTTCGTCAGTAATATCCATCGGTATACAAATTAAACGATCTGAATATTGTTTTTGAAGATCGATTATTCTACTACCAGTCTCTTTACGACGATACGTTGCGTAAATTTTAGATGTATTTTCTTTTTGTAATAATTTTTCAACAAATCCCAAACCAATGCCGCCACTAGCACCGACGATTAAAGTGTGAGGATTGTTAATTTCTGCAAAAATTGACATTGAGTTTATCGAACAGCGTTTGTAAAGTTATGTTAACAATAAGTTGACTTTAAACGCTGTCGATTTGATATTATTTGTCGATGTCCGATGCCCGATGCCCGATGCCCAATGCTCAGTGCAGCGATGCCCAATGCCCGATGCCCAATGCCCGATGCCCGATGCCCGATGCCCGATTTAATTCGATCGCCCGATTTGAATATTTCTAACCCTTACTGGAACACAAGCATGTGTCATTTGAGCCATTTGCATCGGTTCGCCTTTACCACACATATTAGTCCCGCACTGCATTCTTGCTGACGCACCGCCGATCGCATCAACACTGTTCCAAAAATCGGTAGTCATGCTGTGATAGGTAACATTTTTGAGCATACCAACGATTTTACCTTTCTCGACTTTCCAGAAAGCATCGCCACCAAATTGAAAATTTCTGCGTTGCTGATCGATGGAAAAACTACCAATTCCGTCAATTAAAATGCCATCTTCGGTATCGGCAATCATTTGTTCTAGACTAGCAGTATGGCTATCTCCGTCTTTTCCTGGTTCTAATCCCAAATTGGGAATACGTACCATGGGAACACTCGACCAACTATCGGCGTAGGCGCTACCATTACTACTAGCGCGCCCCAACCTATAAGCAGTTTCGCGATCGCAAAGATAATCTACCAAAATACCATCTTTAACCACATACCATTGCTGCGCCTTTACGCCTTCATCGTCATAACCTGCGGTACTGCGTCCATTTGGTTGGGTGCGATCGGCAACAAAGTTAATCCAGGGCGCGCCGTATTGGAGTTTGCCCAATTTATCGGTAGTAGCAAAACTAGTTCCAGCAAAATTTGATTCGTAACCGTAAACGCGATCGAGTTCGGTTGGATGTCCGACTGATTCGTGAATGGTTAACCAAAGATTGGTAGGTTTGAGAATTAAAGTACTGCGAGTATTAGATGGCGCTTCTGGTGCGTGTACTTTTTCGATCGCTTCTTCTGCTACGCGATCGACATTTGCCAATAAATCTTGTTTATCTACATGTTCGTAACCGATATTGAATGGAGGGCGTTCGTAACTGCGACTTTGCGCGTCACCATTGGCGATCGCCGTACAACCAAAACCAGGCAAGGTACGATAAATAGTTTGTTGAATTAACGAACCTTCAGATGAAGCAAAAGTTTTTTCTTCGCGGGTAAAACTGAGGAAGGAATGAGCTTTTTTGATACCTCGATCGCCATAAGCTAATAATTTTTCGTTAATACCTAACAATAATTCTGCTTTTGGTGCGATCGCAATTTCAAACGGATCGATCGCAATAGGTGTAATGTAAGTATCTCGATAAACGTCTACTGGTGCTAAGCGAACTGGTTGTTGTTGAGAAAGACGACTACCTCTAGCAATTTCTATAGCTAAATTTACAATTCGGGTAATTTCCTGTTCGGTTTTGCGATGGGAAGCAGCAAAACCCCATGCACCATTTAAAAGTACCCGTACGCCAAAACCCGAACTAACGTTATCGGAAAGGTTGGAAAGAGATCGATCGCGCGCCCAGAGACTCTGCGATCGATAATTGCAAATTCTAATATCTCCATATTCGCATCCAGCTTGACGAATTAGATCGATCGCGCCTTGAGATAGTTCTGTTACGTTAGTGCGTGTGGGAGTTTGTACCATAGGGAATAGGAAATAGGGAATAGGGAATAGGGAATAGAAGTCAGTTTTAAATTGATTGACCTTTTAGTATTGTGCCGAAAAAATGTAGTTCTTGCAGTAACCTTTTAACAGCCTATTCTCTAAATTGCATGACAAGTTGTTGAGGCGATTATATTCGATACCGATCGAGATGATAGTTTAGTTACAGTGCTTGCTCGTGCTTACAAATTATGGAATCGGAAGAATATCGAGAAGAATCATCACCAACCAATCAAAATCCTTTATCTGAGTCATCTTTATCTGAGGGCGATCCTGTCGAACTTCTGCGAGAGACGATTCAAAGACTTGAAGAAATTGCCAATCGACTGGAAGCGGAATCGGTAGAAAATTTACCTCTAAATTCTTTGCCTTCCTTTGAGACTTTATTAAATACTACAGAAGAACTGGCTACAAGACTCGGTCAACCCAAACCAACTGCGAAAAAGTCACTCAAAACTGTTCTAAAAACAAAAAGCACATCTTTAAATTGGGTCGATCGCTTTCTCGCTGCAATGCGATCGCTATTGCCCGATTCTTTAAATAATTTACTTTCAGATTGGGCTTTAATTGGAATTACTAGCGCGATCGTAGTTGTGCTACTAGTCACTTCCGTAATTTTAATACCAAATCGATCGCCCCTTAACGGTGAAGTATATAAGCTACCTCCTTCGATCGTAAAAACCCCCGAACTAGAATCTCCAAGCGAATCGCAAACCGAACCAACAATTCTTCCAGAATCAAAAATTCCAGAGACAATTCCACCAGAATCGACAATTTCCGAACCAGAAGTAGAAGTTCCTATTCCTCCAATTCTGGTTGCGCCAGAACAATCGCAAACCGTAGAAAACTTACCACCTCCAAAACCAGTCCTCACACCAGAACAAAGTTTAATTGCTTCAATTCAAGAGCAAATTTCAACAATTACCAATCGTTATTCTGAAGATTTAATTTCGTCGATCGAAGCCAATTTTCCTGCAAGTTCTTTAATAGTTAAAATCGAAGATGATTGGTATCAAATAAATGCAAAACAACAAGACAAAATCGCCAATGAAATTTTAGCTAATGCCAAATTATTAGATTTTAAAAAATTACAAATAATCGACAATGAGGGAAGTTTAGTTGCACGTAATCCTTTAGTCGGCAAAGAAGTTGTGATTTTACAAAGAACAAAAACAATTCTTTAAAATAGATTTGTTTGAAATTGCGATCGACAATTGTTATAAAATAATTCATGCAAAGAATAATTTTCGAAATACAATCGAGGGGTAAAACTTTGAATCGAGAAATTATAATCAGCTTTGGCGTAATTGCTATTTGCGGGTTACTTTTAATTATTTCTTCTCTTACCAATTTGGGTAATAAGCAAGAGGCGATCGCATCTGAATTACAACAAGTTCGATCCTCTGAAACCACAGAAATTGTCACCGCCCAAACTCCCGATTCACCCAGTCAACAAATAGCTATAAATGCCAAGTCAGAAACAAAGGAAAATACAGCCATGACAGCCATGAATGCAGAAAACGCCGTTACAACTCCTTCTGGACTAAAATACATCGTCGTTAAAGAAGGAAACGGCGCTACTCCATCTCAAGGACAAACAGTAACAGTTCATTACACGGGAACTTTAGAAGATGGTTCTAAATTTGATAGTTCTCGCGATCGCAATCGTCCTTTTGACTTCAAAATTGGTGTCGGACAAGTCATCAAAGGCTGGGATGAAGGTGTTGGCGACATGAAAGTAGGCGAACGTCGCACTTTAATTATTCCTCCCGAACTTGGTTACGGCGCGCGTGGTGCAGGCGGTGTAATTCCCCCCAACGCCACCTTAATTTTTGATGTCGAATTATTGAAAGTCGGATAGGGGATAGGGGATAGGGGATAGGGGTTAGGGGTTAGGGGTTTGAAAAAAAGTCAAAAGCTTGCACTGAGCGAAGCGAATGTGTCAAAAATAATTATTGCCTCCCCTGCCCCTCTACCTCCCACACTTCCCGCACTCTCTCCTAACCCCTACTCCCTAACTTTTTAAGTCTTTCCTGAAGTTTTGATAAATGAGCGTCGCTATCGACAGGCGATCGCGGTTTGGGAAGTTCTTGATTTGGCCAAGTTGGTAAATCGTTACAAGGACAATCAACAGATTGTATGCCCAATTGAACCATAGGGACTGGCATATCGCATCTAGCACAGGGAGATACTTCCCAATTGTCGGTCAACAACTGCATAATACTCTGCGAAGTTCCGTCTAAATAACTATCGTCACCAGATTGCAAAATTTGCTGCCAACAGCGTTCGAATTCCTCTGAGTAACGATTGCCTTCGATAACAATTTTAGGGAAAATTTTTGCTTGTCCTTTATGCAACGAGACTTGTTTCCCTAGTTGAAACCAGTATGCAAGATATTGTTTTACTTCTTGTTGGGATGCCATGTTTTTTAGTTAGGTATATTGTAGATTTTTGGCTATTACTGGCTTTTATTTATATTTACATTGTAGTTCGAGGAAACTCTATCTAAAGTTATTAAAATTATTGTCAAAAATCAAAAAATTCTCGCTCGATTACACCAGATCGAAATTAGAATCGTTTAAAGAATTTCCAATTTTTTTTAGATCTAGTGCGTGTCCTCCAGTAACAAGATAAACTCGATCGGCGATCGCACCAATTTCGCGGATTAATTTCCCCAAGCGATCGCGAAATATCCTTCCCGCTTCATAGGCAGGAACTACTCCCCAACCAGTTTCTTCTGCCACGAAAATTATGTAACCGCAAGCTAAATGTAAACTTTCAATTAAATTTTTGCTAATTTCTTGCCAATTATTTTCATCCTCAGCAAGTAAATTAGCTACCCAAGTTCCCAAAGAATCTATTAACAAACAGCGTTCCTCAGAAGCAAGACTAAGTGTATCCGAAAGAGCTAACGGAGCTTCTAAAATTTGCCAAGTCGAAGGTCGTCTTTGTTTGTGCTTGTCGATTTTAGCCAGCCATTCGGTATCGTTAACATTTATTTTAGCAGTAGCAATATAAGTAACTAATTTTTTAGTTTTGGTTGCCAAAGTTTCTGCCCATTCACTTTTGCCCGAACTTGCCGCTCCCGTCACTAAAATAATCTTCCGAAAACTTGACCGATCGCACTTCATTAGAATATCAAGGAAAGAGGGTAAGATTAGCTTTTGCTATAGTTGATGTTAACTCTATTAAGTAACAATTAATTTACTTAACTAAAAAATTTTATAAGTTGAGAACGAGTTGCGCTCGAATCGTAAACATGAATTCTATAAACAAGAAAATACCAGTATCAGTTTTAATTCCTGCCAAAAATGAGGAGTTAAATTTACCAGCTTGTCTAGAAAGCGTCAAACAAGCTGATGAGATTTTTGTTGTCGATTCTCAAAGTAGCGATCGCTCGATCGAACTTGCTGAATTTCATGGAGCAAACGTAGTTCAATTTCATTTTAACGGTGGTTGGCCCAAGAAAAAAAATTGGTCGCTAGAAAACTTACCTTTTCGTAATGAATGGGTTTTAATTGTCGATTGTGACGAACGCATTACGCCAGAGTTGTGGGCAGAAATGGCGGCGGCGATCGAAGAAAATAAATACGATGGTTATTATCTCAATCGTAGAGTGTTCTTCTTGGGAAAATGGATTCGCTTTGGTGGGAAATATCCCGATTGGAATCTGCGTTTCTTTAAACACCAACGAGGTCGCTATGAAAATCTCCATACCGAAGATATTCCCAATACTGGCGATAACGAAGTTCACGAACACGTAGTTTTACCAGGAAAAGTTGGCTATTTAAAAAATGATATGCTTCACATCGATTATCGCGATGTCTATCACTGGTTAGAAAGACACAATCGTTATTCTAATTGGGAAGCACGGGTTTACTACAATATTCTCAACGATCGAGACGATCGCGGTACGATCGGTGCTAATCTTTTAGGAGACTCAGTTCAGCGCAAGCGTTTTCTCAAAAAGATTTGGGTTCGCCTTCCCTTTAAACCAACGTTACGATTTATCTTGTCTTATTTCATTAGACTCGGTTTTTTGGATGGTGTGGCAGGATATATTTATGCTCGCTTGCTCAGTCAATACGAATATCAAATTGGGCTAAAACTTCACGAATTACGCAACTTTGGCGGACATCTCAATCAAAAATTCCAACCATATTTAACTAATCCCGTCTCTGCTATTTCTGAAACTGTGCAGTTGCAGAAGTAAAGCAATAGGCAATGGCATTCTTGGCAAGTATGAAGCGGGGATTTAAACCCCGCCCATATACAGATTGCTGCTTTTTCCTTTTACCTCGCCCTTCAGGCGATCGACAACAAAGCTTTTTAGCAGTTACGCTTAGCTGCCTGGAGTGATGCGATCGACAACATCAACAACGCTATCGACGATATTTTTCACGCCATTATTACTGGTCTTCATAGCTGCGGGAGTTTTGGGTGTACCGTGCAAACGGGGATCGGGTTGCGGAGGTTCTGGAATTGGTCCAACGGCTTGGGGGTTCGCCACATATTGAAACTCGCCTTTGCCATCCATCGATCGCCCTTTTGCCCATCGTCCTTGGGCGCTTTCTTCTCCATCAGAGTTATTCCAGAATTGGTAAGCGTACTCTTGTTTTCCGTATTCGTGGGCGATTTTGGGAGTAACGGTATCTTCAAATCCTTCACTCTTAAGATCTTCGATCGCCGCTAACCACTGGTTTTGGTGCATCGTGTCGCGGGCAATCATGAAACTAAGGTGGTCTCTTACGCCTGGATCGTCAGTCATTTCATATAACCGTACAGCCTGCATCAAACCTTGAGATTCGGCATGGAGATTAGAACGAAAGTCTGCGAGTAAATTGCCACTGGCGACAATAAAGCGACCATTCCAGGGGAAGCCCACGCTATCTGCTGGCATTGCACCTCCACCAGAAACGATATCGTGCTGGGGGTTCATCGCTGCTGCAATAACATCTCTTGGGTTTGTTCCCCCCATAACTGCACCGACTACAGGATCTTTTGCACCCTCTTCTTGCATTTGGACTGGTGCTTTGTCAAGTAGATAGGCGACCATCGTGGCGAGCATCTCAACGTGACCGATTTCCTCGGTTCCGGTGTCTAGCAGCAGATCGCGATACTTTGCAGGGCCGCGACAGTTCCAGCCTTGGAATAAGTATTGCATCATGACGGTCATTTCTCCAAGCGAACCGCCAATCAACTCTTGTAGTTTTTTAGCATAAACTGGGTCGGGTTTTGACGGAGGAGTAAAGTACTGTAGTCGCTTGTTGTGATAGAACATGTTTTTTTCTGTTAAATTTGTTGAGTTAGCTCAATATTTATGCCGAAATTAACAACGGTTAAATCTTGAGTTTGCCTTAATCGATAGCAAGTTCTAAATATTTTTTTGAAGTTTTATTTAGAACTACAATTAGTTCTAACGCTTATTTTTAAAGTCAAGATTGACCAAAAGAAAGAATGTTTTTAATAAATAAAGTAACTAATATGTAGATAAAAAATTGAACTATTTATTCTAGTGATTCATTCTTTTGATAGAACCTAATTCTTAAAACAAACTCAACCACATTTTTGTTTATTTATAGTTCTGTTTGCTGTTTTTAATTAAAGGGATTGAAGTTTGTAAACTTCGATTTCTTTACCACAAATTTAATTGCTGCGGCTGGCAATCTAAATTATTCCAAGGTAAAGGGGGAATGGATACGTTGCTTTCTTCTAAAAGTTTTTGAAAATAACGAGCATTGTGCGGCGATCTCTCTTCAATCGGACAGTGAACGAAAAAATAAATTTGTTTTCCCTCTTGCAACCATTGTTTAATTTTAATTACCCATTCTTCAAGAAAAGGTTGATTTACTAACAAATTGGGATGGGAAATAAAACGAATTAAACTGAATGAAGTAGTTGTTATAAATTGAACTGGAACTTTCGGTTTGCGGCGTTCTGAAGCAATTTGAGGATCTTCTTCTCCAGAATAAACGGGACGAGAATCTAGTAAAACCCTGCCAATATTTAATTGTTGGAGAATTTCTGTTAATTTGTTAGCGTGAATTTTCTTAAACCAATCTCGATGACGAACTTCTAGCGCAATTGCAACCTCTCGACTGGGTAAAGCTTCAAGAAAAGCTATTAAATCTTCAAGTAATTCGGGACTGTACTTGGGCGGTAATTGTACAAATATTGCACCGAGGCGATCGCCCAAAACTTGCATTTGTTCGATAAAGCTTAAAGTATCTGAAATATAAGGTTGCAACAAACCTTGATGGCTATATTCTTTGGGCAATTTCAAACAAAATTTAAAACCATCGGCAGTTTCTTCGCGCCAACGTTTGACTTTCTCGCGATCGGGAATTGCATAGAAAGTGGTATTACCTTCAACGGTAGTAAAACGACGGCTGTAGAGACTAAGAAAATCTGCATTACGAGTTTTTGTAGGATAAAAATCTCCTACCCAACCTTTATACGCCCAAACCGCGCAACCGAGAAAGAAATTACTTGTTCTTTCTTCTAACATTTGCACTTATTTTCGATCGAGTTGTTGCTTTACTAGACTAATGGAGCGATCGAAACCCAGTCAATCGCTCGATCGATAGAAAAACAAAAGACCTTTTGCAATCGAGTAAAAACTATCTTGCCAAAAAAAATCGGACACGCTTGCAAGTCTTGGAAATTATGGCAATCGAAAACAAATTAATAAATTTGACCGAAGTAAATCAAAAAAACTAGTAGATTAGACAGAGAGATAAAACTTATCTCATCAGGTAGTCTAGATCCTAAATTGGTCTTATTTCCTCCATGTCTCATCCTCTCTACGTCGCGTTTATCTGGCATCAACATCAACCCCTGTACAAATCTCGCGATCCGCAATCCAATTTGTCAGGAAGATACCGTATGCCTTGGGTGCGACTGCACGGTACGAAAGATTATTTAGACCTGGTTTTAATCCTCGAAAAATATCCAAAACTACATCAAACAGTTAACTTAGTTCCTTCGCTGATCTTACAATTAGAGGATTATGTATCAGGTGTTGCTCTCGATCCTTATTTAGAACTTGCCCTTACTCCCGAAGCACAACTAACTCTAGAACAAAAACAATACATCATCCAACACTTTTTTGATGGCAATCATCATACCTTAATCGATCCTCATCCGCGTTACAGCCAACTCTATCAACAAAAACAGAAAAAAGGGCCGATTTGGTGTTTGGAATACTGGAGTTTACAAGATTATAGCGATTTGCTGGCATGGCATAATCTCGCTTGGATCGATCCGTTATTTTGGGACGATCCCGATATCAACGCTTGGTTGAGAAAAGGTAAAGATTTTACCCTCGCCGATCGCCAACGCATTTACTCCAAACAACGAGAAATTATCTCTCGCATCGTTCCCCAGCACAAAAAGATGCAAGATGCGGGACAATTAGAAATAATTACCAGTCCTTATACTCATCCAATTTTACCATTACTCGCCGATACTAATTCTGGTCGCGTCGCCGTCCCAGAAATGGCACTACCAGAAAAGCGCTTTCAATGGTCGCAAGATATTCCCCGACACCTACGAAAAGCAACACAAATGTATCTCGATCGCTTTGGTAGAACACCTCGCGGTTTATGGCCTTCAGAACAATCGGTCAGTCCTGCCATCTTACCTTATATTAGTAAAGAAGGATTTAACTGGATTTGTTCCGACGAAGCCGTATTGGGTTGGAGTTTAAAACACTTTTTCCATCGCGATGAAGTTGGTAACGTTTACGAACCAGAATTACTCTATCGCCCCTATCGCTTGGAAACTCCCCATGGAGATTTAGCGATCGTCTTCCGCGATCACCGTCTTTCCGATTTAATTGGTTTTACTTACGGTTCGATGGAACCAAAAAAAGCCGCCGCCGACTTAATCGGACACCTAGAAGCGATCGGCAGAATGGCAAACGAACGTCAAACCGACAGCGATCGCCCCTGGTTAGTCACGATCGCCCTCGATGGCGAAAATTGCTGGGAATACTATCAACAAGACGGTTTACCTTTCCTAGATGCGCTTTACGAACGACTCAGCAAAGAGGAAAATATTAAATTAGTTACTGTTTCCGAATTTACCGAACAATTTCCACCCACACAAACAATTCCCAGCAGTCACTTACACAGTGGATCTTGGGTAGATGGTAGCTTTACTACTTGGATCGGCGATCCCGTCAAAAATCGTGCCTGGGATTATTTAACCGAAGCAAGGGAGACATTAGCCCAACATCCCGAAGCAACAGAAGAAAACAATCCAGAAGTTTGGGAAGCATTGTATGCTGCTGAAGGATCTGATTGGTTTTGGTGGTTTGGACAAGGGCATTCTTCCAATCAAGATGCCATGTTCGATCGCTTATTCCGAGAACATCTTCATGCAATTTATAGCAGCCTCAACAGAAAAGTACCTGCATACTTATACCAGCCTTTAGAAATTCACGAAGATAAAGGCGATCGTCCGCCTATGAGTTTTATTCACCCTACTATTAACGGTGTTGGTGACGAACAAGATTGGGATAAAGCAGGTAGAATCGAAATAGGTGGCGCTAGAGGAACAATGCACCGCAGTAGTTTGGTACAAAAACTTTTTTATGGACTCGATCACCTCAATTTTTATTTCAGGGTTGATTTCAAAGCGGGTTCTAAATTAGGTCAAGATATACCCAACGAACTGCATTTACTCTGGTATTATCCTGGTGTTAACGGTTGCAATAGTCACGCACCGATCGCGGGATTACCCGACGAAGCACCTTTAAATTATTTGTTCCGCCACCATGTGGGAGTTAATTTGCTTACAGGCGCAATTTGGATGCAAGAAGCAGGAGAAAACTTTTTCTGGCATGATAAATCCAGTCGCGCTTACATGGCTTTTGACGAATGCTTAGAAATCGCCGTACCGTGGGCAGATTTACACATCGAACCAGATTACCCCTTACGCATTACCGCAATACTCGCCGATCGCGGCGAATTTCGTGGCTACTTACCAGAAAATAGCTTAGTCGCTTTGCAAGCACCCTAAAATAGGGAATAGGGGTTAGGGGCTAGGGGAGGCGTGGATGGCGTAGGCGAAGCCGTGCCGTTAGGCTGGTTTCCTCGCCATAGTGAACGCCGTGCTAGGGAAAATCTTTTTATATTTTTGAATCCTGTAGAGGCGTTTTGCCGAAACCCCTAACCCCTAATCCCTAAACCCTAACCCCTAACCCCTAATCCCTAACCCCTAACCCCTAATCCCTAACCCCTAACCCCTAGCCCCTCTAGATATGGCTTTCGCTTCTGTTATACGTGCGATCGGAAAATCTTCCCTCACTAACGAACTAATTAGCAAGTTACAAAAAAATAATTCGCTGCACCTAAATGGAATTCCTCGTCTACCAAAAGGTATAGTTGCTTCAAGTTTGGCACAGACGCAGGAACATAATTTTTGTGTTATTTGTGCGACGATCGAAGAAGCTGGACGTTGGGCGACACAATTAGAGGCGATGGGATGGCAGACAGTAAATTTTTATCCCACCTCAGAAGCATCGCCCTACGAGCCTTTTGACCCCGAATCAGAGATGATTTGGGGACAGATGCAGGTATTATCGGCAATTAATGGTAGAGACGCGAGATCTCGCGTCTCTACATCGGCGATCGATCGAATTGCGATCGTGGCAACAGAACGATCGCTACAACCCCATCTACCACCACCAGAAGTTTTTCAAAAATATTGTCTGACTTTGTCCAAGGGAAGTGAAAAAAATTCCAAAGATCTAGACGAAACATTAGCTAGACTCGGTTACGATCGCGTGCCTTTAGTAGAAATAGAAGGACAATGGAGTAGACGCGGTGACATCGTCGATATTTTTCCCGTTTCGGCAGAATTACCAGTTCGTTTGGAATGGTTTGGCGACGAATTAGAACAAATCAAAGAATTCGATCCATCTACGCAGCGATCGCTAGATGTTGTCAAACAATTAACTCTAACTCCTACTTCTTTTTCGCAAATTATTGCCGATTCTTTAGTAGAGAAAAAAGAAATTATCGATCGATATCTTTCCGAACAAGAGAAAGAGACTTTAGCTGAAGGAAATACACCAGAAGGAATGCGCCGCTTTTTAGGTGTTGCATTCGATCGACCAGCATCTTTATTAGATTATTTACCAAAAAATACTTTACTTGCCTTCGACGAAGTCGAACAATGTCAAGCCCATAGCAATCGTTGGGTAGAACATGCCGAAGAACAATATAATTTGCAATTCGATGTAGAGACGCGAAATCTAGATGTAGAGACGCGAAATCTAGATGTAGAGACGCGAAATCTAGATGTAGAGACGCGAAATTTCGCGTCTCTACCGAAAATTCATTGTGCCTGGGAAGATTGTATTTCCGAAGCGATGACATTTGCGAATTTATTTTTATCCGAATTGGTGGATGAAAACGATCGCGGTGCGATTAATTTATCTAGTCGTCCGATTCCAACTACACCCCATCAATTTGCTAAGTTAGCCGAAATATTGCGCGGAAAAAGAGAAATTTATCACGGCATTACCTTAAATAAATATTCTACTTGGTTAGTTTCTGCCCAACCTACTCGTTCAGTTTCTTTATTACAAGAACACGATTGCCCCGCGCAATTTATTCCCAATCCCCGCGATTATCCCGCGATCGAAAAGTTAATCATTCAAGATACGGCGATCGCAGTGAAATATTCTGGACTGGCAGAATTAGAAGGGTTTATTTTACCTACCTATCGCATTGTCGTCGTCACCGATCGCGAGTTTTTCGGACAGCGTACTCTCGCTACTGCTGGATATATTCGCAAACGCCGTCGCGCCGCATCCAAACAGGTAGATTTAGATAAATTACGTCCGGGCGATTTTATCGTTCACAAACATCACGGCGTTGGTAAGTTTTTACAGTTAGAAAATCTATCCAGTCGCGAATATTTAGTGATTAAATATGCCGATGGATTATTGCGTGTACCTGCCGACGCACTCGATTTAGTTTCTCGCTTCCGACAGATGGGCGATCGTCCGCCGCAGCTAAATAAAATGACTTCTCAAGTCTGGAAGCAAACTAAAAGTAAAGTACGCAAAGCGATTAAAAAGTTAGCTGTCGATCTGCTTAATTTATATGCCAAACGGGCGCAATTTACGGGTTTTGCCTATCCTCCCGATACACCTTGGCAACAAGAATTAGAAGATTCTTTTCCCTATCAACCCACCCCCGATCAACTGACAGCGATTCAAGATGTCAAAATAGATTTAGAAAGCGATCGCCCGATGGATCGTCTCGTTTGTGGTGATGTTGGTTTTGGTAAAACTGAAGTTGCCATTCGATCGATTTTTAAAGTAGTTACTGGCGGACACAAACAAGTTGCATTTTTAGCGCCAACAACCATTCTTTCTCAGCAACACTATCATACTCTCAAAGAACGTTTTGCTCCCTATCCGATTAATATTGGTTTGCTAAATCGCTTCCGAACTACCTCAGAAAGAAAAGAAATTATCAAACGTCTCTCGTCAGGAGAATTAGATGTCGTTGTCGGTACGCATCAATTATTGAGTAAAGAAGTCAATTTTAAAGATTTAGGGATGCTTGTCATTGACGAAGAACAAAGATTTGGAGTCAATCAAAAAGAGAAAATCAAAAGCTTGAAAATGCAAGTAGATGTTCTCACTCTTACCGCTACTCCCATTCCGCGCACACTTTATATGTCTTTATCGGGAATCAGGGAGATGAGTATTATCGCTACGCCGCCCCCTTCCCGTCGTCCGATTAAAACACATTTATCTGGTTATAATCCCGAAGTTATTAGAACGGCAATTCGTAACGAATTAGATCGCGGCGGACAAATATTTTATGTCGTACCCAGAATTGAAGGAATTGAAGAAGTCGCAGCAAGTATTAGAGAAATGGTTCCCAATGCCAGAATTGCGATCGCGCACGGTCAAATGCACGAAGGCGAATTGGAATCTACCATGCTTTCCTTTAACAATGCCGATGCAGATATTTTAGTATGTACTACCATCGTCGAATCTGGTTTGGATATTCCCAGAGTCAATACGATTATTATTGAAGATTCCCAAAAATTCGGCTTGTCGCAACTCTATCAATTGCGGGGAAGAGTAGGGCGATCGGGAACGCAGGCACACGCCTGGTTATTATATCCTAATAAACAGAGTTTAACAGAAGAAGCCAGACAGCGTTTACGCGCTTTACAAGAATTTACTCAACTCGGTTCTGGCTATCAATTAGCCACCAGAGATATGGAAATTCGCGGCGTGGGCAACCTTTTAGGTGCAGAACAATCGGGACAAGTAGCAGCGATCGGCTTTGACTTGTACATGGAAATGTTACAAGAAGCGATTAAAGAAGTTCAAGGACAAGAAATTCCTCAAGTCGAAGATGCTCAAGTAGATTTACCTTTAACTGCTTTCATTCCCGCCGATTACATAACCGATCTCGAACAAAAAATGGATGCCTATCGAGCAGTCGCGGCAGCATCTTCCAAACGAGAATTAAGTCAAATTGAAGCAGAATGGAGCGATCGCTATGGCACTGTACCGCCACCAGCACAGCAGTTATTACAAGTAATGGAATTGAAGCAAATCGCCAAATCTCTCGGTTTTTCTCGTGTCAAACCTGATGGCAAACAACATGTCATCTTAGAAACACCAATGGCCGAACCAGGTTGGAGAATGTTACAGGAAAAATTACCAGTTCATTTGCAATCTCGTTTTGTTTGGAGTCCAAAAAAGGTAACGGTAAGAGGTTTGGGAATACTTAGACCACAGAGACAATTAGAAGATTTGATCGAGTGGTTGGGAGGTATTCAACATGCTTTATCTGAGGCGGAAATTAGTAAGGTGTAAACTACCGCACACTAAGCTGACGCTATAGTGTGGGCTTTCAGAAGCCCTGAGTCGTTCCTATCCAAAGAACAGAAAAGACCCGAACCGCAAGGCTGGCTTACAACAACCTTACCAAGAAACGCAATATTACGACTGCCATTCAAATCGGCATCACCCGACCAACCGCAATGACCGCACTTAAACCGCTTGCCACTACGATAAGACTGACCTTGCCCTGGATGGATGTGCAAGCAGTTGTGGCACGTTCTAGAAGTGTAGGCAGGATTTACAAAAACCAGTTTTACACCAAACTTAATTGCTTTGTAACTCAAGAATTGTCGCAACTGATAAAACGCCCAACTGTTGCTGCGCCTGCGTTCTGTTGAGAAGACAAACCAAAAGAAGCTCTAACGTCCTGATAAACCAAAGACTGCATTGCCAATTCATTCATCAGATTTGGCGGCACAACCTGATTTACATACTCGCAAGCATCAGCAAACGCCTTCAATGTTGCCTCAATTTTGGCAACTTGTTCGGCAGTTACTTGGAGCTTGCAAGATACGGTCAGGACTTGTTTCATACCCTAATTATATCTCAATACATGAGGTTTCGCTACTGCTCAGTTTTTAGCTGGTCATTTTTCGCAAACGCCACTAAAACATCAACGGTACTCGGCTACGCCTCGATATGTCCGTTTTGTTTATAGTGGGGGACTCCAAATTGACATTTTTAGTTGAGGATTGGTTTTTTATTAAGAGTCCACAGATGAACGCCGATGAACGCGGATAATTTTGTAGGGGCGATTGGTCAATCGCCCTTACAGTCGAGCGATAATAAACATTTCGATCGCGCAATTTTTTCAATAGAATCTAATTTGCTTTTATTAATGCGATTGCGCTTTTTAATGATTTAAACGATCGATATTTTAAAAACTCTTGCAATCCAATATGTAACTGCATATAGTTACTAAATGGGACAAAAAGAAAAATTGCTTTCCAAAGCCAGACGCAATCAAAAAAGTCTACGCTTTGAAGAGTTTGAAAATTTACTTCGATTGTGTAATTGGGAATTTCGTCGCCAAAGCGGAAGTCATCGCCTTTGGTATTCATCAAAAGGATATAGATTACCAATACAGCCAACAAAAAACTCTCAGGCAAAAAGTTATCAAGTTAAGCAGTTTCTAGAACAGTACGATCGAGAAGAAAATGAGCAATAAAGAAGATGAATTTGATGGATTTACTATCAATCTTTACAAAGATGATGATGGAGATTGGATAGCACATTTTGCAGAACTTTCTAACATTTCTGCTTTTGGAGATTCTCCTCAAAGGGCGATCGCCGAATTAAAAACTGCTTGGGAAATGGTAAAAGAAGATTACCTTGCCAGTGGAGAAGAAATTCCCATCGCACCATCTCGTAAAGACTATAGCGGACAATTTAATGTCCGAATTGATACACGCATTCATCGTGCTTTGGCGATCGAAGCAGCAAAAAATGGAATATCTTTGAATGCCCTTGTCGCACAAAAGCTAGCTAGAGAATATAAATAGTCGCGATCGCGTTGGTTCGATCGACACTTGAATACATTGGCGTTCTTTATAATGCGATCGCGCAATTCTCCAGATACGATTTATATAAGCTGTTTTCCAGTTATTTTGGCAAAATCTTTGCCAGATATAGATTTTATACTGCAATTTCTAATATTCGATCGCGAAGCACAACCTGGCGTTTTGTCTAATTAGATGTAATAAAACAGTCCACAGATGAACGCGGATGAACACGGATAGTTATTTAAAGTGGATCGATCGAAGAAATATATTCGATCGCATTTTTGTCAAACTAGATCTTGATTTCGGTTTCAAAGCAAATTTTCGATCGGGGTAAAAATATAGATCGAGTTTTGTTTGGAGTCCAAAAAAGGTAAGGGTGATTCGATCGCGAATTAATGAATTAATCGTAGCTAATCATGATTAGATGTGTAACTATAAATAAAACTTAGAATTTTATAAAAGAGTGAGTCAATTAGACTCAGATCTTGCACCATGTTCAATAACCACCTGGAGTTGAAACTCCAGGCTAATAGTAGAAGTCGCTCTTTTGTCGCCGGGCTAG
>JBOFLQ010000222.1:0-7053 GCA_051657945.1 Xenococcaceae cyanobacterium
CTTCGATCGAGTAGTCAGCAATCTTCAGGTAAATAATTAGGATTGAGAGCGTTTTCTGGGGTAAAAGGCGATTTTAAAGGAAAAGTATCGATCGTTAGAATTGATAAGTTGAGCTTCGATCGAGTAGTCAGCAATCTTCAGGTAAATAATTAGGATTTAGAACATTTTCTGGAGCAAAAGGCAATTCTAAAGGAAAAGTATCGATAGATAATCTTGTTTCAACTGCCGCGTCTTGTCGGGCATCTTGGTAAGATAGATTGAAAATTTCTTGGAAATAATTGTTTAGACTAGGACTATCTGTTAGTAGAATCAGTAATCGACGACGATGTTCGACAATTGTTCTCAACCAACTCTCACTGCGTTTTTCTGGTTGGTATTTATATTTAAGTAAATGCATTAAAAGAACGGTCAAATTACTTCTAACAGCTCTTTTTTCACTCCTCCCCATATCTTCAATTTCTTCAATAAGGTTAGATAGATCTAGTTCGGATAGCCGATCGGTTCGCAATAATTTGGCAGTATTTTCTAGCCAAAGATAGTAATCTCGATCGTAAAGATTGTCAGTAGTTAGATCTTTTGAAGATTGAGCTGTCATTTTCCGACTTAAAGGTAATAGCTGCAACAATAGTAATTGGACTATGTTGATTCGCAACATTATTTTGCACTATCAAAGCAGGACGAGTCTTTTGTATTTCAAAACCAATTGTTGGATCGAAATTAACTAAATAAATTTCCCCACGTTTTGGCACAATTATTTTTGGTTTTCTAGCCATGCTTCTTCTTCAAGACTAAACCAACTTTCAGCAAGATTTAAATCTCTTTCTGCCCTGCGAATAGCTCCTTCTTTTAATTGTTCGGCTAATCTTTTTTTTTGAATTTCTGCAATGTAAGATTTTACTGCTTTATTAATAAAACTACTGCGATCGCCTTTAGCTACGACGCGATCGAGCGATTCAAGTGTTTCGTCGGGTAGAGTAATGTTAATTCGGCGATTCATTTTTATTAAAGATGGCTAAAACACATATACATTTTGAATGTGTATAAATAATTTAGCAAAAATCTCTATGTTGCTGGTTAAATTATTTTCCGTAATTTCCCGCAGGTTGATTTGGTAAATGTAGCTGCAAAATACGATCGAGCGATCGCGTTTTAAAAACTATTTGAGAAAAGCGATCGCCGACTACCAATTCCCTCAGAAATTATGAATAATATCCCCGAAGATTCTTCCCCATCCCTAACTTGGCGCGGTCAATGGTTAGGTTGGTCGTGTTTAACCATGTTAGCAATTTTTACTTGGCTGCCTAATAGTTATTTTCTCATGGTTTCTTGGCCGTGGATTGCTGTTTGGCAAGTTGGATTTTTACTTTTGGGTGTTTGGGCGATTTGGATGTTGCGTCAGTTTAAATTGCCTTTTAAACCGTTGGGATATGGTTTTGATTGGGTAGTTGGATTGGGCGCGATCGCGCTGATTTTATCGGGAATTTTTTGTCAGTTTAAGGAAGTAGCAGCGTGGAATATTTCTTTAGTTTTTTGCTACGTTGTTTTACTTTATGTGCTTCGTAATTGGTTGGGGAGGGGAGGATTAACGATCGATCGCCTGTGGATGGGTGTTTGTATTGTTGGTGTGATTGGTTGCGCGATCGGTTTATTTAATTGGTATCCAGAATTTGCAGCAGGTTTTCCTCGCAATCAATATCCGATGGGACATCCTAATTTTGTGGCTGGATATATATTGTTAGTTTTACCTTTGACTATTGCTAGGGCTATATCTACTAAAAGTTGGCAGCGTATTGGAAGTTTGGCAGCTAGTTTATTGATGTTACTAACACTATATACCACCAGTTCTAGAGGAGGTTTTTTAGGTGCAGCGATCGCGATGATTATTGCGGTAGGATTTGCGATCGTTAAAAGTAAAGGTAAAAAGCGATGGATAAGTCTTGTAGTTTGTTTGTTAGCAATAAGTTTATTTGCATTTGTAGCAGTTCAAAATCCAAGAGTTAGACAAATAGTCAAAATTGGTTCGCAAACAAGTAATTCACAAGCAATAGAATTAAAAGTAGATCCAGAAAGTCGCGATCGCTTGTTGATGTTGCAAGCTACTTTAAATATTTTAAAAGATCGCCCTTTGTTTGGTGTTGGCCCTGGCAATATGTCGAGAGTTTATGGACTTTATCGTCCCATAGAAACTGGTACGGGAGCAAATATTACGCAAGAATTGCATAATACTGTTGCTCAAATTGTAGGAGAACTGGGTTTATTTGGTTTGAGTATCTATTTATTATTAATTGGTTTACTTGCTTACTGGTGGTTTAAACTTTATGCCAAAATATCCACACACCGAGAACGTTATTTACTATATAGTATCGGCATTAGTTTATTAGCTTATATTTTTTCTAGTCTGACAGATTATCAGTTAGAAAATATTTCGATTAGCAGTATTTTGTCAATACATATAGTATTGTTCGTCGAGTTAGTAGAATTTCATGATGTATCAAAAGCTAATTATCTAAATAATTACATTCGTCGATGGTTTAGTTTAGGTAGTATTACAGCTTTATTTTTAGCTTTATTGTTGTGGATGCCTGTAGCTTTGGCAATGCAATTATGTTCGTCTGCAAATAGTGATATACAAGCAAAGAAATTAGCACAAGGCTATGAAAAGTTGGTTATAGCTGCCAGTCTTGCACCATGGGATCATGTTTATAGCGCGCTAGCAGGATATCAAGCTTTAAAAATTCGAGGCCCTGTTGAAGACAAAAAATTGTATCGAGAACTAACAGAAATGAGTTTAAAGCATTTTAAAAAAGCCGTTAAAGCTGCACCCAACGATCCACCTTTTAATCAAATGTTAGGAACTATATATAGCGAACTAAATGACAGTAAATCTGCTGCTTTATATTTTCATCGGACTATTCAATTATTACCCCGTAATTTTGAATATACTTATTATTTATTAGGAAATGAATATCTCAAGCAAGGAAGAAGAGAAGAAGCGATCGCTGCCTTTGCTTTGCAAGGATTAATTTCTCCTAATTTTTTGCTGGCAAGAATTTGGGATAGTCCTGCTTTAGCTAAAGTCAAACAGACTGTTTTGCAAGAAACTTTAAATTTATATACAGAATTAATCGCACAGCTATCACCCAACGATCCTAACTATAATTTAGTCTATGAAAACATGACTATTTTGCGTTGGTGGGGTCAATATCCTCTTGAAAATGTAGAAACAAATCGTTTACATGCGATCGTACAGGCTTTAATTTTAGCCGATCGAGATCCGAAATTAGCTGTAAATTTTATCGATCGAACTATTAGCTCCCAAACTTACTCTAATGCTTTATTGTTGCTTCGCGATTGGTTGAATGCGGATAGTTCTTTGAAAAAATATTTAGCTAGTAATTCCGTGATCGATCGAAATGAAAAAAGAAAAAAAGAATTACAGCAAAGTATTCGTCAACATAGAAATCTTAGAGAATGGATGATTTCAATTGGCAGACCAATTGAAATTCTTTATCGAAATGGTTTGTATATTACCTATCGAAATTTACAAATAGCAAATATTGAATATATGCTACTTCCAAAGGAAATTGAATATGTGAATGTAGTTGAATTCTTAGATTTGTTTGGTGGTGGTTTTCCTAGAGAATTTATCCCTCTTGAATATCTAATCGATCGTACCAATAAAGAAAAACTAAAACTCGAACAACCTGTTATGAATAATTTTGAGCTTTAAATTTAAATCCCTCTTGATAAAATCAAGAGGGATTTAAAAGAATTTTTAAATATTTGGAGGTATATCAATTTTTAACTGACCTGTCTCTGTAAAATAAACATTAGCACCTAAAGATTTAATTTGATTGAGTGCGTGTTGTTTGCCTCGATCGTCAAAAGAATTTGAAAGAATAGACATCCAGGCATAAATTTGGGGACGCTTACTTTTGGGATTTGTAGCTAAAAATGTAACTGTTTCGCGATTGCGCTGGGCTATAGATTTGCTGGTTTTATCGTCTCTTTGACTCGCCCATTCTACTGCCATTTGATAGGAATGCTTTGCGGCAGGAATATCTGCTAAAAATAACAATTCATCAATACCTTTATAATTCCAAATTAAAGCAGCATAAGGCGAAAATTCTGGATAAAGAGATTTTAAAATTTCATTCATTAAGATAACTGTTTTATCTGGTTTACCTGCATATAAAGAGTTAGCAGTAGAGAAAACAAAGTTAGCATAGAGAAAGCGCGGATTATGTTTGACATTAAGCTCAAAATAATCCGTAATTAGAGAATATCCAGTATGATTTCTAGCTTTTTCATCACCAAAATACTGAACAAAATTTAGAAAGTTCCAGCCAGCAACTAAATTGTCATAACCAAAAGCTGGTAGTTTTTTTTGTAAATTTAAGACAAGTTGTGAGGATTTTTCCTCTTTGACATAGTCAGCTTTAGTTTTAGATCTAGCTAGATAAGAATAATGTTGATTTTGTAAAAATAATATTCCGAGGGTAGAACTTAAAAAGACAGCTAGTGATAAAAAAAGTTGTTTTTTGGTTCTCATATACATCACATTCCTGGGAAAGAGGCAAACTAAAAAATAGCAAATTTATTTAAGTTCGATAGTATTCATATCTTCTCTACAGCTTGCTTCTCCTAAAACTCCACCATTTAAGTTGTTTGCTTTAATAACAGCATTGCCATTAACATTATTAGATTGACAAACTGAAGTATCATAACTGCCGTTATTATAAGCAGTAACACCACCATAATTACGAAGACCGTCATTTTCGGCATTAATACCAATGGCAGTATGAGAAGCGTAGCTATCGGTATTATTAGCTGAGGTATTATAGGCATAATACTTACTAATAATTACTACTCCTAAAGTGTTAGTAGAATCTCTAAAGTTAGCAGCAGATAGAGAAGAAAAACTTTGCGATTGAAAATGATAACTTTGTTGCGCGCGATTAATCGTACCAATACCATTTTTGCCATCAGTTTCTCTTGCTTTACCAACTTGATTGAGAAAGTTTGGTAGAGCAACAGCAGCAAGAATGCCGATAATAATGACAACAACTAATAGCTCGACTAAAGTAAAGCCTTGGTTTTTCCGTAATAAAAAGTGCTGGAAATAAAATTTAGTTGTTTTATGAAAAAAGTTTTTATTCATAAATTATTGTTAGTTAATAAAAAAAATCGACATAGCTTTTACTTGTTCCCTATTTCCTCTGAAAAAAAACCAGGCAGAATAATATACTGCCTGGCATAACCAGTTAAATTGTTAAAGTTAGAGAATATAAGTATTACTGAAGTGCAGTACTGGCGGTGGTATCACAAGCAGTATCACGACTACTAAGGGTAGTAACGTTATCGGCAGCAGTAACTCCAAGAGCACCTAAAGTAGCAGGGCCATTTACTACATTTGATTGACATATAGCAGTGGCATAACTACCGTTGTTATAGGCAATAGCACCATTAAATTGACGAACGCCATCATTTTGACCGTTTCTAGCTACGGCATTGTGGACTGCATAACTGGTAACGTTATTACCCGTAGTACCAAATGTGTAGTACTTACTGTTAATTACTACTCCTAGTTGGTTTTGAGCATTTGTCAGACCAGTGTTGTCTAAAGAAGCAAAACCTTGTTTTTCAAAGTGGTAACTTTGCTGGGTGCGGTTGATCGTACCTACACCATTTTTACCTTCAGTTTCTCTCGCTTTACCAACTTGGCTCAAGAGGTTAGGTAGTGCAACGGCAGCAAGTACACCGATGATGATAACGACAACGAGTAATTCAATTAAGGTGAAACCTTTGTTCTTTTTGTTTTTCTTGTTGTTGAGTTGTTGTAAAAGTTTGGCGGTAAATACACGGTTCATAGTATAATATCCCTATCAGAATTTTTGTGGGTATTTGTTTTTGTCTTTCTAAAATAAAAGTACCCACTTTTTTTTTATTTAATATCACCTCAAAAAATATTTTTTTATTTTTTAGTGAAAACAAAAGATTGAATTAATTGAAATCTTTTTGTAGAAAGACTTTCAATATTTCAGCTTTATAATTACTTTAAAAAGTGATTTAAACCCTTGATGTTATCTACATATTGACAGAGTTCAATTCGAACGCTTTTTAATGAAAAATTGCAGAATAAATATTAAAGTTTTGATGAACTAGCTGCGATCGCGATCGCTTTTATCGATGATTTAAAACTTATTTAATAATGCTGACTATTAATAGTGGGGCGATCGGTTGAAGCGCGATCGATGTTTGTGGTAGAAACGCGATCGCTAGACTAGCCAAGAAATTAATTTCTTGGCTAAAAAATCAAGTCCATTGAAATGGACTAAAAGTCTAAATTTCCCTGTTAGTCCTCTTAAGAGGACTTTTGGTATTAGCCTGGAAATTCATTTTTAGGTTTTTTGCGATCGACAATTCTTGAATTTGAATCAGGCGATCGAACAGACTATAATTCATATCTTTTGTAATTATTCCCAGTTCTCGACTAATTTATATCCGATTTCATGAGAGCCGCACAGCTTGGCAAAGACAAGATGCTCAGAGGTAACAAAATAATCTTTAGCGTTTAAGAATTAGTTAGAGGCGATCGCTTACTCTTTTAATTCTTTTATTGTTCCTCGATCGCAACGTTAGTCAATATAAAAGAAGAAATTAAGTTGAGTTTCGCTGTCGCTTAACCCAACCCACGGGATAATTGCTCAAAATTATCCTGCAACCAAAAAGCATCGTCTTTTCTGTTAGTTGGTATTTCTATAACTCTAATGCCGCAATCGGGTAGTGAAATTAATAACTGTTGTAGATCGTGCCAGTTATCGATCGCCTTATATTCAACATCATAAGTAGCACAGAGTTTGGCAAAGTCGATATTTTGAGGAGTAGCAAAATATTCTTCAAAGGGTGGTTCGAATTGGGCGATCGGTAAATTTTCAAAGATGCCGCCACCGTTGTTGTTAATCAATATAATAGTCAGGTGTCCGACGAAATGTTTTCTTAGTAAGAATCCATTGGTATCGTGTAGAAGCGCTAAATCGCCAGTTAAAAGCA
>JBOFLQ010000223.1:0-7921 GCA_051657945.1 Xenococcaceae cyanobacterium
CTCCAACAACGCTACCAACTACAACAACAACTCGGACGTACCGCAGTCGGACATCAAACTTGGTTGGCACTCGATCGACAAACTGACGAATTAGTTACGATTAAATTACTTGCCTTCAGCCCGCAAATGCAGTGGGAAGAACTGAAGCTGTTCGAGAGAGAAGCACAAATTTTACAAACTCTAAATCATCCCCGCATTCCCAAATATCGGGATTATTTCGATTTGGACAAAAATGAAGGTGACGGCGTACCTTGGTTTGCCATCGTACAAGATTATCTTCCAGGTAATTCGCTTCAAGAATTAATCGAACAAAACAAACGTTTTTCAGAAGAAAAAATTCGTTCGATCGCAACGCAAATAGTAGAAATTTTAATTTATCTCCACCAACTCAACCCGCCAGTTTTACATCGAGATATCAAACCAAGCAATCTCATTCTCTCAGAAGACGAACAAATTTATTTGATTGATTTTGGTGCAGTCCAAGCACAAGCGGCAGTAACTGGAGTCACTTTTACCGTAGTTGGCACGAGTGGTTATGCACCCTTAGAACAATTTTGGGGACGTGCAATTCCCGCTTCCGATCTTTATGCTTTGGGTGCGACTTTGATTCATTTGCTGACGGGAATAGCACCCGCCGATTTACCGCAAAAAGATTCGAGAATTCAATTTGGCGATCGCGTCTCTTTATCTTTGGATCTGATTGGTTGGATTGAAAAAATGACAGAAACAGCGATCGAAAAACGTTTTAGAAATGCGACAGAAGCATTATTTGCTCTTAAATCTCGACAAACTCAACCTGTTTCGTTTGACAAAACAACCAAATTTAAAAAATTTGTTCGGCCTCATTTTTCTCGTATTAAAATCCAGAAAACATCTGAAAAACTCGACATTGAAATACCCGCAGGAGGATTGGATAAATTAGGATTAGAAGCACTTAATATCGACTTAGGACAAGCTTTCTTTAATTCGATGTTTTTCTTGTTTCTAATTACTTTTCTTTTATTTGTAGCTAAATTGCTGGCAGGAGCTGTAATATTATTACTTTTATTGCGAGTATTCGGACAATCATTGTTATCTATTTTTGAAAGAAAATATCTTAAGTTCGATCGCAATGAATTTCAAATAATTAGCAAAATTTTAGGCATAACTTGCTACAAGCAAACAGGACAAAACGATTTAATTTTAGGAATTTTCCTGAGAGATAGAGGTAGACTTCATCAAGTAACTATTCGTTCGTTTAATCGAATTGTCTACAACCTTGGCGGTGCTTTAGATGAATACGAAGCAGCTTGGTTAGCACAAGAAATTCAAAGTTGGCTCGATCGAAGATAATTTTACAATGACAATTTATTTTTACAGCGATCGCGAACAACCCTATGGTTGTTTTTCCAATTTTTCAGCTCATGGTTTCAGATTAGACGGTTTTTGGTGGAGTACTAGCGAACATTATTTTCAAGCACAAAAGTTTGTCGGTACTCATCATTTTGAAGCAATTAGACAAGCAAAGACACCCAAACAAGCAGCCGTTATGGGTAGAGAACGAAGTCGCCCCTTACGTAGCGATTGGGAAGAAATTAAGGACGAAATCATGAAAAAAGCAGTGCTACAAAAATTTGAAACTCATGAAGATATTAGCAAAATACTTCTGTCTACAGAGAATGAATCGATCGTCGAAAATGCACCACACGATTATTATTGGGGTTGCGGCAAAGATGGCAGTGGAAAAAATAAATTAGGACAAATTTTGATGGAAGTTAGAGAAATATTACGCCATTAAATATCAATTCCATTGATTTGTTGTGCTGCGCCGTTAATTTCAAAAGCCTATGTTTGATGAAACGCGATTGCTGAAACTCATAACCGAAACATCATTGCTCATTGGAAGTTCTCGACTTTTGAATCATCTCTTGGATTGTTTCGGTTTCGCCAATTTCATAAAGAGCGATCGAACCATTCTCAATGGTAAAGATTTGCTGAACTGTTGTATCCGCGAGCAAATTGCCTTGCAAATCTCTGACGATTTGATGAACGGTAACGACATTTCGATTGTTTTCATCCGTCTCAAACTTTAAGGTCTCAAGCTGCACTTGAATAACCTTATATTGATTAGTCCAGTATTCGCGCACCGCGTCGCGTCCATAAACGAAACCGCCTTCTACCCCGTTCGCCCATTTCACGTTCGGGTGCATCACCGAGATGATTGTTTCAATCTCGCCTTTGTTGAAGGCTTCGTATAAATTTTGCAGAAACTGTTGATTTGAACTCATAATTGTTTACCATACAATACGAATTATTATACTGACGTTTGACCTATAACTAGCCTATATAGGGTATTTAAAGAGAAAATTTCCATATAATATCCTAAATCTGAATGATTATACCGACATTTGACCTATAATTACCATATCTGGGTTGATTAACTGGAAACTTTCAGTATAAATGTCGGAGCTATCTAATAGCATCAGAGTAGGGTAGTTCACCTAAAATGTCTTCATCTAAACAAGGGCGATCGCGTTACCATTTTCAGATGTAGTCGTTCATACAACTAAGCATGATAGAACCAGATACTCTACCCACAGAGGTAATATTGACATATCCTCGTCAGACTCTTGGCAAAATTCAACTCGATTGGATGCCTCAACCAGGCAACCACGTAAATTTAGAAGGAAAAAGCTATACAGTCTTAGAACGCCACCATCACTATCAATACAAAATTGGTGGCTATTGTTTGCAGAAAGTTTCACTTTACGTTCAAAAAGCACCTACAGTTTCGGAAAAATCTCAGGTGGAAGGACGTTGGGTAATTGGCGATGCTAGCTGTCGTTTTAGCGCCAAATCGGAAATCATGCGCTGCGCGGTTAATCCAGAAGGCCCTTGTCAAGGTTGTCGTTATTATGAAAGGGAATAGGGAACAGGCAACAGGGAATTACTTTTGATGAGTGACTTTTGAATGAGTGACTTACCCCCCCCTAGCCCCTATCCCCTAATCCCTAACCCCTCTATAAAAAATGCCATCGCGTCAAGTTTTCGAACAATCAATTCAAATTCATGCCAGCGCCACTGCTGTCGAACTTTGTCTCACCGATCTAGAATTAATGCATCGCTGGTTAAATCCTGTTTTGCGTTGCGAACCGATCGGGAAATGGAGTACAGATCTTGGTAGTCTCAGTCGATTTAAAATAAAAATACCTCTACTACAACCAACTCTAAGAAGTTCGGTAGTTGCCAGAGAACCTGGATTAATTGTTTGGCAGTTTGATGGTTTTTTTCAAGGGCGCGATCGCTGGGAATGTCATCCAAGCGAACTAGGTACAAAATTGGTCAATCGTTTTGAATTTGAAGTTCCCAACCCGATCGTCAGTTGGGGTTTTCAAAATTTTGCTGCCAATTGGACTAAAGATGATATGAAAACTCAATTGAGGAGACTTAAAAGAGTAGCAGAAGAAGTGTATTTGAAAAGTGAAATGTAACGAGTCGATCGCCGATCGCACTTAGTTGTTGAGAATTGTTTCCAATCTTCAAATATTAGCATTTTCTTTTTAAGATAAAAACAACTAAGTTAAAAGCCTTATTTTTAAGAGAGATACAGTCAGGTTTTCTCTGAGGTTTAAAAAATTATTTGGTGTGGGAAGGTTAGTTCTTAAAAACTCAATTGATTGTTTTTAAAAGCATTTTAGCTATGAAAACCCACAGCCTCAAAAATTATTTAAATTTGATTCAAAAATTGCTCGATTGTTCTCAAGGGGATGAATGGAACATACTCAGACAATCTGAAGAATTAATCGATCCAGCGTTGATACAAACGATCGAACAGGTTGTCGCACGCCTGGAAGCAGAAAACGATCGCGACTCGGCTCAATTTTTACGAAGTTGGGAAGCCAAACTAGCCCGTCTACTACAACCAACGACAACTGTTTCTCCGCCAGAAACTAACGGCAAGTTTAGAGCTTATTTAGATTTAATTCAGGCGCTACTTCATTGTCCTAAAGGTTTGGAAACAGACATTCTCGATGTCAACAAAGATTTAATCGATTTTGGGTTGCTACAAATGTTAAAACAAATGGCAACCCAAACAGCAGAGCAAGGCGATCGCGAAACTGCCAGTGTCCTCAACAATTTGGCAACAAAAATAGAGCAAAGTTGGTTACAAGCTCTTACTTTTAACTTTAATTTAAACAACTATGACAAGCAATTATTAGAGTTAACTGGCGCTCCCTCGAAACAATCTGACGAGTCATTGGCAATTTCTCTTATCGAAAATAAAAATATTGCATCATCTCAACTGACAAATTTGGCATCAGAAAACTATCTCGAACAGCATTTGGCAGCGATCGCCGCATCTTTAGCCAGACTCGAAGCAATTTTGAGCGATCGTCTCTAAGCGATCGATTCTGGTATTTGAATAGACGAATTGCATGAGTCGATCGCATTTGAGTTTTATCTGCGTTTATCTGCACGGCGCACAAAACACATTTGAGGACACCTCAAATGTGTGCGCCTTGTTTATCTGTACGGCGTGCCAAGACTTTTCTGAGGAGACCTCAGATTTGCACGCCTTGTTCATCTGTGGACTCTTTCAAAAAAATCTAATTTTTGCAATGCCGTCTAATCTCTTGGAGCGCGTAGACTGGTTAACACATCATCAAACACAACGAAAATTCTAGCATTAATTAAAAATCGACCCAAATATTTATGATTGACTTAAATAAAAATTATATTAATAAATATTGCCAAAAATTAAATTAAATTCAATTATATTTAAAATTAGAAATAGTTGGGAAAATTGTATTTCCTAAAAAATAAAAAAAATTTTCGTTCGATCGCATAAATAGACGAACTTGGGCATTTTGCCTCAATCTTGATTATGTTTGTCCAAAAAACAAAGATCGACTTGCCTTCGCTAGAATCGATTATCGATCGCTCCTTTTTGAGTGTTTCTATCGATACATCGGTTGCTGAGGCGATCGCCTTGATGCGTCAGACTCAAGCAAATCAATGCGAATTATTTGTTTCAGAAAGCTCTCAAAAATTAGAATCAAGTAGTTGCGTGCTTGTTGTCGAGGGTGACAAACTAATCGGTATCTTTACAGAACGAGATGCCCTCAAGCTTGCTACCGCAAGAATCGACCTCGATCGAGTCGCACTGGAAAAAGTGATGGCAAAGGAAATAGTTACTTTAAAGTATTCGCCTTCTCACACTATTTTTTCTGCCCTATCTTTACTGTATCGACATCACATTCGTCATTTACCAGTTGTCAACGAGAGAGAACAACTGTTAGGACTGATTACCCAAACTGATTTGTTGAGTGCGATCGATTCGAGTCTCAACCAGTTCGAGATAGCAATTCAACAACAACAGCAAACAGAGCAAGCCAACCAGCGCTTAGCCAACTTGTTAGAAGAACGCACCGCAGAATTAAAGCGCGTTAACTTGCAATTGCAGCAGGAAATAAACACAAATCAGCAAATGCAAGTTGAATTGCTTAAAGATCGGCAAGAACTGACTGATTTTATTGAAAATGCAGTGGTGGCGATGCATTGGGTTGCGTCCGACGGCACGATCTTGTGGGCAAATCCAGCCGAATTAAACTTGTTAGGTTATACACGCGAAGAGTATTTAGGGCATTCAATTTTCGAGTTTCATGCCGATAGTGCGGCGATCGCCGATATTATGGAGCGGTTGTCAAAAAATGAAATTATCAGTAACTACGAAACTCGACTGCGTTGTAAAGATGGTTCGATTCGTCACGTTCTCATCGATTCTAATGTATCTTGGCAAAATAATCAGTTCTTCCACACGCGTTGTTTTACTCGCGACGTAAGCAAAGAAAAACAAGCAGAGTCAGCCCGTCAAGAATTGCTGCGATCGCTAGAGTTTCAAAAACACGCTTTAGATCGAGCAGCAATTGTTGCCATTACCGATCGCCACGGTGTCATCACCTACGCTAACGACCAATTTTGCCAAATTTCTCAATACAGCAAAGAAGAATTAATCGGACAAACTCATCGAATTGTTAATTCTGGCTATCATCCCCCCGAATTCTTTCAAAAACTTTGGAGTACGATCGCCCAAGGTTTAGTCTGGCAGGGTGAAATCAAAAATAGAGCCAAAGATGGAAGTTTTTACTGGGTAGCAACGACGATCGTTCCTTTTTTAAATGAGATTGGCAAACCTTTTCAGTATTTAGCAATTCGTTTTGATATTAGCGATCGCAAGCAAACAGAAGAGTCTCTTAGGCAAAGCGAACAAAAATTTCGCGCTATTTTTGACAGTACTTTTGGATTTATCGGTTTACTTACAACTGAAGGAATTATACTTGAAGCAAATCGCACCGCCTTAGAAGCGATCGGTGCCGATCGAGAGGATGTAATTGGCAAGCCTTTCTGGGAAACTCTCTGGTGGTCGCATTCTCCTCAACTGCAAAACCAACTACAACAGGGAATTATAACAGCAGCCACAGGTCAATTAGTTCGCTTTGAAGCAGAACATATTTTAAGTGATGGCACATCTTTCTTTGTTGATTTTTCCTTAAAACCTGTTTTCGACGAAATCGGGAAGGTAATTATGCTGATCCCAGAAGGACGAGATATCAGCGATCGCAAGCGCGGCGAAATCGATCGCAAAAACGCAGAACAAAAAATTCGCGAACAAGCTGCGTTATTAGACGTAGCCACAGACGCAATTTTAGTAAGAGATTTAAACCACTGCATTAGCTTTTGGAATAAAGGTGCAGAAAAAATTTATGGTTGGCAAGCATCCGAGGCGATCGGCAAAGATGCGCGATCGCTTCTGTACGATGAAGTTTCACCCCAGAACGAAATAGCCTTTAAAACCGTACTAGAAAATGGCGAATGGCAAGGAGAATTGCAGAAAATAACCAAAACAGGTAAGAAAGTGATTGCCGAGAGTCGTTGGACGTTAATGTGTGACGAGACAGGCAATCCCAAATCTATTTTGAGTGTCGATACTGACATCACTCAAAAAAAATCGCTAGAAGCTCAATTTTTGCGCGCTCAACGTCTAGAAAGCTTGGGTACGCTAGCAAGCGGCATTGCCCACGATATGAATAATATTCTCACACCGATTTTGGCTGCCGCTCAACTCCTTCCTCTCAAACTAACCCAGATCGATCGCCCGACTCAGCAATTGATCCAGCTACTACAAGAAAATGCCAAACGCGGAGTCAATTTAGTCAAACAAATTCTTGCCTTTGCCCGTGGTGGTGAAGGGGAAAAAACTCAAATGCAAATTGCCTCTATTGTGTCGGAGGTAGTAGAAATTGTCAGACAAACCTTTCCCAGATCGATCGAAATATGTCTAAATTTGGCAAGCGATCTCTGGTTGGTTTCTGGTGATGCAACGCAATTCCATCAAGTATTGATGAATTTGTTTATCAACGCCCGTGATGCCATGCCAGAAGGAGGAATTTTGACAATAACGGCAGAAAATATCTGGGTAGATGAAAGCTACGCGCGGATGCATTTTGATGCTAAGGTTGGGTCTTATGTATTGATTACTGTGGCGGATACTGGTAGCGGCATGTCAGAAGAAATTTTAGAAAAAATCTTCGAACCTTTTTTTACTACCAAAGAACCAGGAAAAGGAACGGGATTGGGATTGTCTACCGTTCTCGGTATTATCAAAAGTCATCAAGGTTTTGTGAATGTTGCTAGCCAAGTGGGCAAAGGTACTCGTCTCAAAATATATCTTCCTGCCGATATTCGATCGGCAACTTGACGCTTGAAAACCAAAAAATAATTACTAATTTTTGTGGAGTTCGGAAATTCCTCACAAAATCTACCAAATTGGGATTAATAATAACAAAAACAATAGTTGCTTGGTTCTGTTTTTATTATCTATGGGTTTATTTTGGAGAGAAATTTGGAAAGATGCAAACAATAAGTTTATCTGTGAGGGGTT
>JBOFLQ010000224.1:0-8554 GCA_051657945.1 Xenococcaceae cyanobacterium
TGACTACTTTTTCGATCGCCAATGATATTGCTAAGTATTTTGCGATTCTTCCTGCTATTTTTGCTGGTGTGGGGATTGGTAGTCTGAATTTGATGGGGTTGGCGAGCGATCGATCTGCTATTTTATCGGCGCTTATTTACAATGCTTTGATTATTCCTGCTTTGATTCCTTTGGCTTTGACGGGGGTTAAGTTTCGTCCTTTGACTGCTAACCAATTGTTGACGAGGAATATTTTAATTTATGGTTTGGGTGGGGTGGTTGCACCTTTTATTGCAATTAAGGTTATTGATGTTTTAATTGCTGGGGTGGGGTTGGCTTAGGTGAGAAAAATTATTTTAGTTTCGCGCAGAGAAAGTGCGTAATTTTGAGGTTTCCTCAAAATGTAAGACGCACTTTAGCAGAGGCGCAGAGAGTTTACAGAGAGTTTTAGGTGATGAGTTATGAAGTTATTTAGAGAGTTTTTTGAGGATTCAATCGAGTTTTTGTCTCAGTGGCGCAGGCATAAGTTACCTTTTGCTTTGTTTTTGTTGCTTTGTTTGAATGCTGTTGTTGCACCAGCAGTTTATGCACAGGCGGGGGATAGTTTTGCTAAAACTCAAGCTTATGCGATCGCTTTGTTGGGTTTGGTGACTCTTGCTTTGTCTGTTTATTTGTTCGCAGTAATTTTTCAACCTGAGAGGTTTTAAATGAGTTTAGTTAAAGATGTTTCTTGTGCGATTCGTTCTACTTTGGCTCTTTGGGTGTTGACGGCAATTATTTATCCCGCGATCGTTTTGGGTGTAGGACAGGTGGTTTTTCCTTTTCAAGCTAATGGTAGTTTAGTTGAGAATAGTCAGGGAAATATAATAGGTTCGGCTTTAATCGGTCAACCATTTACAAGCGATCGCTATTTTTCGAGTCGTCCTAGCGCGATCGATTACAGTACGATGAAGGAAAACCTGGCAACTGGTGTTTCTGGTGCTAGCAATCTCGCGCCTAGTAATCCAGATTTACTGAAAAGAGTACAAGAACAGGTAACCAGTCTTAAGCAAGCTGGAATTACACCTACTGCTGATTTAGTTTATGCTTCTGGTTCGGGTTTAGATCCTCACATTAGTGTCGATGCAGCCAGAAATCAAATTAGTAGAGTAGCAAAGGCTAGAGGTTTAAATACCAACCAAGTAGAACTTTTGATGACTCGATTTACTGAAGGTAGATTTTTAGGGATTTTTGGCGAACCTGGGGTTAATGTTCTAAAGCTTAATTTAGAGTTAGATAAGGCGCGATCTAAGTGATAATTTGCCAATCTATTAACGACCCCGTTCACCCGCCGCCAACAACCTCTCAGACTCAACCAACCAAATTTATACGGTCGGTGTGCAACAGGATTGTTATGCATTGCGCTTATTCCAATCGCTACGAAGTTGGGCGTAAACTTCATGATTAACAAAGCGATCGTAAAGCCACTCTGCATCACGGCAAGTCCCTTCATGCGTAAAGCCCAGACGTTCAGGAATTGCTCGGCTGCGACTATTTTCAGAAGCACAATTTATCACCACCCGATTAAGTGAAAGTACCTCAACGCCATAATCAATCACCGCCTTGCAAGAAATCGTCATCAACCCTCTACCTTGATAATCCTCGGCAAGCCAGTAACCAATGTAGCCGATACGATTCTGCCAATCAATGTGGTTATAGCCAACCACGCCAGCGATCGACTTTTCAATGCAAATCGCAGCAACAAATCCTCGATTATCTGCTAGTTGCTGAAGGGTCGATTTAATAAAGTCTCGTGTATCAGAGGAAACAATTGTACCGTCCAACCAAGGAAGCCAGGTACGCAAATACGGACGGTTCTTGTCTACCAAACCGAAAAGTTCGTCCGCATCAGAGATCTGTAGCAAACGTAGCTCATGATGATTCCCAAGGCTTAGAGAAAACATTAGTAGTTATTCACACAGAAATCTAAACGCATAACTAGTTATTATACTGAAACTGTCTGTATATTCACCCTCTGTGGCATGATATTCAGAATTTTTCTAGATATTCACCCTTTATGACATGATATCAAGAATTTTTCTGGTTATTATCCTCGATCGGTATGATATCCAGAATTTTTCTAGATATTATTCTGTGGAAAAAACTATTCGAGCGAATATAACAATGTAATTCAAGTTAAACATTAAAAATAAATATTTATCGATCGCTACTGTGCTAACGTGCCAACTTTTAAGGACTAACCAGCAGGATACGATCGTCTCATCAGTAGCACTACCAATTATTGCGCTTGCTTTTCGGTCAGTTCTGAAATAATCGCGTCATAAAGCGGTTTCCATCTAGAGTCTTCTTTGAACCAGATGTATGTTTCATCAAATGTTTGAGCAATTTCAGTATCGATATAATCTGATGCCGCCAGCGAGTCTTCCAGCGACAAAGCCTTTTTTCTGTAAGCAAGTAGACGCTCAACAGTCAACTGCTGTAATTGTTCGATAGTAAGCGGACGAATTCGCCTTGGAAGAACCATAAAAGTATAGAATTTTTAGTACGAGATCGCTTTCAAGATAAAAAGAAAAACTCAGTTTAGAATTAGATAAATTGCGATCGAAATCAATGATTAGCGATCGGTATTCAAAAATAGTCGATCTAGTAACGTTCGCGCTCATCGGAGGCAGACAACTTTTGCAACTCAACAGACTATATCACAACGTTCCTGTGCAGCGCGGTTGTTAGGCGTTGCGGTCATTGTCAGAGTTGAGTACCAAGGTCATCAGATGCTCATCGTAGAACTCTCCATCTCTGGAAAAGGTCTCCGATTCAGTGCCATATCTGCGGAAGCCGAATGACTGATAAAGGCGGATTGCCGCTTCTTGTTGGGTCACGACAGTTAGATTGACCCTCCTGATGCCTGGGGCATTCGCTGCCCAACTCAACGCTTCGCGGACGAGCGCCCTACCGCAGCCGTGACAACGAAACGGGGGCAAGACATAGAGACCCGCAAGATATCCACGATGCTTCTCGTTAGATGCTGAATAGCGAGAAAGCCGGACGATACCAATGAGTTGTTCGTTTTGAAACGCTCCGAAGAAACAACGGTCATCGCTCTCTGCAAGCCTCACGGCAGTTTCGGAGAGGTTTGGCTCGTCTTTGGGGAGCGAGCCAAAAGCGGGCGGCTGCTCATGGAGCGCACACAGGCGCACGGAACGATAAGCCTCGGCATCGGCGGAGGTGAGAACACGCACACTAACTGAACTGATGTCTTGCAGAGACTTCATGATTGGTTTTCGTTCACGAGGGTAGTGTAGCTACGCCTGACTAGTTATTATACTGAAACTTTTTAGATATTCACCCTCTATGGCATAATATCCAGAATTTTCTCAGGCGATCGCTTTCAAGATAAAAAGAAAAACTTAGTTTAGAATTAGATAAATTGCGATCGCGCTAAATTACCTTTGGCTCTGGTATTTGCAAATAGCGGCAAATTTTACGAACGAGAAAGTTATTAACTTCGCGGTGACGTAGAATTGCTGAAGACCTTTGGGCAATCCGATTAACATAAATAGTATGTTTACCACCTTCTCCTACTACGATACAATGTTCCGTTCGACTAAAATTGTACCCAAACAAACTACTGCACCGCCTAACAAACATATTGTTGCAGGTATTTCTCCCAACCAAATCCAGGCGATCGCGATCGCAGCGACGGGAATCAAAGCTAGATAGCTACCAGCTTGCGAAATAGGAATTTTTGACAAGACGTAAGACCAAGAAATATAAGCAATTACACCTGGAAATAAACCCATGTACGCTACTGCTAATGTGGAATCGATCGGCGCGTTAGAGATGGATAAAATGGCTTTAGGTGCGAATAAAAACAAAAATAATGTTCCCGCCCAAATTGAGTAAGTAGTTATTTGAATCGCACTGTATTTTAGGAGTAGCGATTTTTGCATGACCGAATAAATACTGACTGCTAACATAGCCAGAAAAATGTAAAGCATCCCCAATGATATTTGAAAATGAGCATTCCAATCGAAGGAAATGATGCCAACCCCCAAAATTCCTATGAAAATGCCAATCCAGCCCCATCGATTCAGCTTTTCTGCAAAAAAAAGCCATGCTAGTACGGCGATCGAGCCTGCTTCGCAGGAGATAATTAAGCTTGCTGTACCTGCTGATACAGTAGTTTCGCCAGTGTTAAGTAAAATATTGTAGAGAGTAAAACCAAGCAAACCCGATAAAGCGATCGCTGGTAGATCTTCTAGTTTGGGTAAAGACATCCGCACAGCAAGTGCATAGACAAATAAAAAAACTGATGCCACCAGATAGCGCAAAAAAGCTACTTGACTCGGAGTGTAGGCAATCAAAGCAACTCGAATCGCAGGATATGATGATGCCCAAAAGATAACGGCAGCAAAAATAGCCAATAGCGTTAGCCATTTAGAGTAATTCTGTTGAGAGTCAAGATCTGCTCGCTCGCGATTGCGCTTCGCGCACGCGATGCGATCGGACTGGCTAACATCTTGCATTAGCGCGGGTAATTCCATTTATTTTTTTTTTAGAATCGATCTCCAATTTAGAATATTTTTTGGCTTTGTTCCAATTAAACAACTATTACGCTATCGCAAAAGTTTTTCTGGCAGTGCTAATTGTTGGAGAAAATAGGCATAAAAACGATCTTTATCCACCTGCTGCATTACTTTAATTTTCTTCCCACCAGATTTGATAACGGTTCGACCTTGACTTTTACCCTCTGGAATAATTTTAGTTTCGACTTCCTCAACTCGATACAAATCTGGGCGATCGAGATATGCTGTTGCTAATACGTCCCAGAAATAATAATTTTGAGGAATTGCCAGAGAATAACAAAGTCCTGCTAAATCGGAAATTGGATAGCGGCGTTGTTTGGTTAGTTGGCGAATAAAATTGGCATCGACGGGAACGGTATTAGTTAAATCGAGAGGACATAAAGTTATTGGGATCTCGGTTTGCCAAATGCGAGCGGCGGCGATCGGATCCCAAAAAACATTCCATTCTGCCGTTCCGTCATGTTCTAGGGCAAAAACTTTTTCAACGTTACCACCAACGTTTAAAGCGCCTCCCATCCAGACAATTTCACTAATTTTCTCAATAATTGTTGGTTCGATCGCGATCGCTGCGGCTACTGTAGATAAAGGCCCTGTCACCATTAAAGTAACTGATTCTGGCGCTGTTTGTAAAACTCGGGGCATAAATTCCTGTCCTGACTCAGATACTAGAGGAGTTTTCAGGGAATCGCTTTCGTTGAGAATGGGAAAGTTATCGATGATGACACAGTCGCGTCGATATTCGGCAGGAAACGGGTTAATACCCCTTACCTTACTTTCAGCCACGGGAACATCACAACGTCCCATCAAATCGAGAATTTTGCGCGTTACGCTAATTGCTGCTTTGATGTAACAGTCGGCGGGAGTAATGACTACACCCAAAGGCTGTACGCTTGGCATTGTCATTAATAAAATGGTCGCTAAAAAGTCATCGATCGCACCGTCATGATCCAGTAAGACTAATTTTTTTGACATATTTTCTGGCTATCAATCGCTAAGATAAATTTCAATTCACAGACAAAAAAAAGATAAGGCGATCGCCTTATCCAAAAACATTAACGAGATGAAAATTAATTGCTGAGAAGGTCAACCACCAGCAACTGCGGGAACAATACTGACTTCGTCGCCATCTTTGAGAGCGGTTTCTGTTCCTTCGAGAAAACGAATATCTTCACTGTTGACGTAAAGGTTGAGAAAACGGCGAGGTTTGCCTTCTTCGTCACAAATACGGGATTTAATACCTGGACAGTTAGTTTCTAGAGCCTCAATCAGTTCGTTGACGCTGCTGCCAGTGCATTCGATCGTCGCGCGATCGCCTGTAAATTTTTGCAGGGGAGTGGGAATTAAAACTTTAACGCTCATGATTTGTATCTAAAACAAAAAACGAATAACTAAAAATATTCAACGAATAACTAGACGGAAATTTGTTGCCATTCGAGACGTTCGAGAGTGCGAGAACGTTCTAAAGCTCGCTCGAAGCTGTCTAATTTTGGCTCGATTAGCAATGGTTCGCCGATGTAACCTTGTACTGCTTCTTGAGTCTTCAAACCATTACCAGTAATATAGGCGACCGTGGTTTCTTCTGGATCGATTTTGCCAGCTTCAACTAATTTTTTAAGAACGGCGATGGTAGTACCACCAGCAGTTTCGGTAAAGATGCCTTCGGTTTCTGCTAAGAGTTTAATGCCTTCTATAATTTCGGCATCGTTTACAGATTCGATATTTCCTTCTGTTTTTCTGGCAATGTCGAGTGCATACATGCCGTCTGCGGGATTGCCGATGGCGATCGATTTGGCAATGGTGTTTGGTTTGACTGGTGTGACGAAATCGCGTCCTTCTTTGAATGCTTGAGCGATCGGCGAACAACCTTCTGCTTGAGCGCCACTGAAACGAACTTGTTTATCGTCTACCAAACCGACTTTAACAAATTCTTGGAATCCTTTATAAATTTTAGTATATAGAGAGCCAGATGCTAGTGGTGCAACGATATGGTCTGGTAATTTCCAACCTAGTTGTTCGGCAACTTCAAAACCGAGTGTTTTCGAACCTTCTGAGTAGTAAGGACGTAAATTGATATTAACAAATCCCCAACCGTATGTATTGCCTACTTCCGAGCAGAGACGGTTAACTTGATCGTAGTTACCTTTAACTGCCATGACAGTGGGATTATAAATCAGTGTTCCCAAAACTTTACCAGATTCTAAATCGGCAGGAATGAAAACGCAGCAATCTAAACCTGCATAGGCGGCGATCGCGGCGGTGGAGTTAGCTAAATTGCCCGTGCTAGCACAAGAAACTGTCGAGAAACCCAATTCTCTAGCGCGACTCAAAGCAACGGATACCACTCTATCTTTGAAACTGAGAGTGGGCATATTCACCGCATCGTTTTTGATGTAAAGATTTTTCAGTCCCAAACGACGCGCCAAGCGATTCGATTTCACCAAAGGAGTCATTCCCGTACCTACATCAATATAGTTATCGGTAGCAACTGGTAGAAATGAACGGTAGCGCCAAATTGAATTAGGGCCAGCAGCAATGGTTTCGCGACTAACTTGACGGCGAATTTCGTCATAGTCGTAAGCAACTTCTAAAGGTGCGAAGGTTTCTTCGCAGATGTTCATTGCTTTGAGGGGATATTCGGTACCGCCTTCTTTAGAAACTAGTTTGGTAAAAGTCGGTTTAAAAGCGGTTGTGTTGGTTTCAATTGCCTGGGTCATCGCTTTACATCTCTCATCATCGTTAATGTTGGATTGATAGTATCACAGTGAAAAATACCAGTCAAACATACCCGACTAAATTTATCGGGTTTAACTAAAAGCTAAGCATAGTAATAATTTGAAGCTAAAAGATCGTTGCTAATTTACAATTTAGAATTAAAAATTTTATTTTTGAACGAGATAATTCCGACTAATCTTCAATAATTTTTCTGGCATCGATCGGATTTATGATTAACCTCAAAGGAAAGGATCGATCGCAGAAGCGAAAAACCACAACATTTTTCGTGAAATTGTTTTGAGCGATCGTCGATCGCTTTGTTATTTAAATAAATACCCAAGTTTGCATAAAAAGATCGAAACGTTCTTATTTAATAATTGAAAACTTCGACAAAATGTTTTACCTAAAAGGTGGAACATGGCGATTGCGTAGCACTTGCGGCCGCCCCTACGGGAAATACCCAGCAAATATCATGAAAAAACTAAAGTTTGTCGCTATTGTTTCGACGATGCTAACTTTGAGTGCATGTCAAATCGTTATAACTAAAAATAGCAATAGTGTTCGCGGTTCTGGAAATAGCCGCACAGAGTCGAGATCGGTTAATAATTTTCAGCAGATTTCATCTAATTTAGCTGCGAAAATTAATATTACTCAGGGCGGAGGAACATTTCTCTTAGTCGTTCCATCATTGGCGCGGTAATAGCTTTTCTTCTGTAGTGTGTTACGAAAACGAAGTGTAGCCGCACACTAAATACACTATGCGAACCTTTTCTTTGAGCCATTGCTATACCCCCACGTCGCTCAAATCATTCCAAGGAGACCTCGTATGGGCGCGACTCCACTTGCAATGTATAATACGGTTATGATTACACGCAGAGTTACATTTAGGCTATATCCATCCAAGGCTCAATTCGTCAAACTTTTTGAGGCAAGAAGACTTCACGCCTATTTGTATAATGCGTGTCTCGAGCATCGAAGGACTAGTTATCAACATGAAGGCAAGTCAATAGATTACTTGACTCAGCAAGCGGCATTAGTACCATTTAAAGAGTGTTGGCTTGAGTATAAAACTCTAAATCACGGGTCTTTGCAAGCGACCGCGAAACGTCTAGATTTTAGCTTTCAACGCTTTTTCAAAGGGTTGGGTGGCTATCCTAAGTTTCAGTCTATCCGCAAGTATTCGGGTTGGACATACCCTGATGCTCGTCAGGGTTTTAAGGTTCACAGCAATGGTGATAACGGCTATCTGGAGTTGAGAGACTTAGGTGTTCAAATAC
>JBOFLQ010000225.1:0-17448 GCA_051657945.1 Xenococcaceae cyanobacterium
AGTTTGCCTTAAAACTATTGCGTCAACGTGATTGTTTTTTAACGCACTTCGATCGCTTTTTTAGATACAGGAGTTCCGATCGGAAACATAAAATCTAGAAGCATACAGTCTAGATTGGAGTGGTTATGAGTTTGTTTTAAAACTATTGCGTCAACGTGATTGTTTTTTAACGCGCTTCGATCGCTTTTTTAGATACAGGAGTTTCGATCGGAAACATAAAATCTAGAAGCATACAGTCTAGATTGGAGTGGTTATGAGTTTGCCTTAAAACTATTGCGTCAACGTGATTGTTTTTGACGCGCTTCGATCGCGACCGAAAATGTTTCTCTAGCAAGTTTAATGAGCGCTCGAAATCCATTGGTTTTGTAGATTTGAAGATCGCATCTACCAAAAATATCCTTCTTCTACTGTCGTCTGATGCTTGCTGGAATCGTATTTAAGTAAATATTCTCTGGCGATCGCCATCTGTTCCCTAAGCAATTTCACTTCATTTTCACCCACTTCTGTATCGGTAGAAAGCAAAATAACTTGATGGGAAGCAGTGGGAAAATATTTTTCTACTAAATTATTTCTGTGGGATGAATCTAATCTTCCTAAAGGAGTGTCGATCGCGATCGGTAAATTGCGTCCCGATACTCTTGCCAACCCCCATAAAAAAGCAATCGCCAGTAATTGTTTTTCTCCAGCAGAAAGACGATGTTTTGGTACTAACTTTCCCTGTAAATCGTAGAGAGAAATACTAAAACTTTCTGATGCGATCGCTACTCGATGAACTAAATCTGATTTGTGTAGTAAATATCGAAAGCATTCTGTTACTTCCCCCTCTAACTTATTCAACTTTTTTAGAGTAAGACGTTCTTTAAACAATTTCAGAGTAGCTTGTACCTTTGACACGGATTTAATAATATGTTCGTCGTTGTGGAGATCGATTGTCTGTTGGCTATACTTTTCTAATTCTTTTCTCGTTTGCGCGATCGAGCGCTCTATTTCATCACCTTGACGTTTTACTCTTGCATATTCTGCTTCACAACTAACTAATTCTTTTTGCGCTTTCTCAAGTTCGTCATTTAATTTTTGATAGTCTTCTGGCGATGCAGCAGCAGCTAACTGTCTTTGCGTAGAATTTATTTCGATTTCGATTTCTTTTAATTTATCTAAATATTCGCCAGTAAGTTTAGTTTGAATTGGCAATTGATGGTCGATTATACTTTCCAATTCCTTTCTTTGTTCTTCAGTCAATCCCAAATAAATGCGCTCGAGCGAACCAGTTTGATTATCCAAGCTTTCGTTTTCTCGAACTAGGAAATCTTTGATTTTTACAACCTCGATCGCGCCAACAGACAAAAGAGATAAATAATCTAACAAACGGCGATCGCGTTCTAGTAAAATTTCTTTTGCTATTTCTGCTTGTTTAACTTTGAATTCTGTTTGCGCTTGTTTTTTTGCTTGTTCTAATAAGGGTGTAATTAATTTTAAAGGTAAAGTAGCAGCGGAAAGATTGCGTAATTCTTGACGCTGTTGTTCGGCATTAACATCAAAAGTTTTCGAGCGATCGTCTAATCGACTTTTTTCGGCAGCAATTCTTCCACCTTCTACCCTAAATTTTTCGGCTGCTTGCTTATAAACTTTTTTTGCCTTTTCTGATTTTTTTAAAATACTTTGTATTTTTTCTTCTAATTTTACTTGTGTTTCTTTTTGTTTTTCGATTTTGTCTTCAATTTCTTCAATCGTAGCTAATTGAGACTTACTAGCTAATAATTTTCTTTTTCTGTTTAGTAAAATATCTAGATCGATCGCCAATCTTTCTGCTAATTCCAAACCTAATAAAGATTGAATTGCTTCTATTACAGTAGATGGAGGCGTATCTAATTCGGCTAACTCTTTTACCTGTTCCCCATCAAACAGAAACAAATTAGAAATACCTAAAGGCAATAAATTTTCAATATATTCATCCCAAATATTAGTTAAAGCACGATCCGAGCATTCTCCTACAATAAAATCTCGCTCTCTTAGTGAATCATCACTGCGATTTCGAACAACTTCTTTAACATCTAAACTATCTTTGCCATCTTTAGGATTTTTCACCCAAGTTCTAACGACTCTTAATTCCTTCCAAGCATCATTAACAACATGCTCGAAAACTAATTCAATTTTAGTTTTTTCTTCCAATTTAGATTGACTGTTTACTGCCTGAGAAAGAAATTCTCCATAAGCTAAATTACCTCTTCTAGAACATTGAGCGCGTTGTCCGTATAAAGCCAAACGAATTGCATCCACTATCGTCGTTTTTCCACCACCATTCATACCGCCAAAAAGAATAATTGGACAAGCACGATCGTTTTTTTCTGGACGTAAATTAAGTACTTGACGACCAGAATAAGCACCAAAGTTTTCTAAAATTAATTCTGTAAAAATCATAATTCAAAAAGTCGATCGACCCAACAGACACACTCAAACCTACTTGCTCTAATTTTCTTTAACTGAAGTAGGAAATTTAATATTTGCCCAACTTAATTGTTTGACTTTACTGGTATCTCCAACATCCGCAGCATTTTTTAAATCTCGTTTCATGTGTGCCTGAGCGATCGCTTCATCTTTCGATCGCGAACTAGTTTCAAAACATTTTTCTAAATTTCCATATATACCAACTCGATGAGATTTAATATGATATTGTCTTTCGGTATCTAACAGTTTCGCCATCAACTCTAAATGCATTGCGTCGTCGCCACAAAGTTCTTCTAAAACATTCCATTCATCAGCACCCAGAAGATGGTTATTCGCACCAACGCGAACATCTTTAAAAGCTTCTCCCGTCACTTCTTTATAAATACGAGGTAAACTATCCTCAAACTCGTGTTTTTCTTCCAGCCAAATTCTTCTAACTTCGCTCAATTCTTCAGGAGTAATTAAACTAATATCTCGATACTCTTCTGGTGCATTTTCTCGAATTTGAACTTGTGCTTCCAATACTCGTCTCAACCAATGTTCCCGCCAATACTTAGTATAAGGACCGGGGATAGGTTCGACAGAAACTTCTCCATCAACATTTCTTTCAAAAAGTTCCACCTTGCCATAGAGACGGCGAAAGTCTCTTTTATCGCGATCGTTTTGAATATCTAGTTCGTTACGAATATCTAATAAAGGCTGCAACCATTCTTTCTCTTCGTCGTTTTGAATCATTGCTTCCATGGATTTATCTTTATTTACCATCGTACAAACCCAGCAACCGAATCTGGAGTCACCACAACTAGGAGTAGAAGTATCGACAACGAGAGGACATTCATTATCTGCTGTCGCACCGCGATACATAGCAAATAAATCTTTGTTGTTACCTCCCCAAGGGTTTTCCCATTGCATTAGATACATCCATACTTCGTCTGTACGCCAATCTTCGATCGGAAGATAAATAAGAGAATTAGGACGATTAGGATTAGTATTTATGCGCTCGCGTACTCGCCATTCTCTGTGTTTGGCCATATTTGCTGCACGCTTTGCACTTTCAGCCTTACGAGTACCTAATACAAGAATTACTTCACCACTTTCTCTAATCACTTGACGAATGAAAGAGTCAGCAGGTTTAATTTTTAGACGTTCCGTACACCATCTAAATCTATTTCTAGGTGCTGGATAGCCTTTTCCCATTAAACAAACCCAAAAAGTATTTTTTATATCTGGATAAGTTAGATGTGGCTCGATCGGCATTTTTTGCTGTTGTGCGGCTATTTTCATTTTGTCCAATGAATGACGTACCCAAGCACTAACAATAGGATTTTCTACTAATGTGTCATTAGAAATAACATGAATTGTTTTTGTGCGTTTTTTTATTGGTAAGGCAGCGATCGCATTCCAAATAATTTGCAGTACACAAGAACTGTCTTTTCCTCCACTCCAGCCAACAGTAAATGGTACGTCATCTTGACAATACAATTCTTGTATTTCTTTAGTCAGCTTTTCGATATCTTCTACGAACTCTTCAACCGTGCGTGGTGAAAGTAGTGATGTTTGAGCGGCTGTCATTTCTATATGTTTCTATACTGATGATATTGTAAGACTCTTATGCTGTACTCATCATTTTTAGAATAATGTTTTATGATTTTTTTGCTTTAAATATGGATTTAACTAGCCTCGTCCATAATCAAAAAGTCTTTACGAATAACATCAACCTTTGAAAAAGTTTCAATCCAAACTCTAGCACCAAATTTGGTTCGATCCCGACCATACACAATTCGACATGGGCCGTTAATCTTTACCTCATGCCCATAAGTGTTCGTATTACCTTTTTTGACAGTAATGACAGGCTCAAATCTACTTTGCTTATGATTGCGATCGACCTCTTGTCGATTAATCCGAATGATACTGCAAGCATTAGCCCGCGCGGATTTAAAAGAAGCAGACGGCCCTCGAGTTCCTTTAGTAACTACTGGCATTCCATCAGTTAGAGGAATTACCCAAAATCTTTACGGCCGCTGTTTCGGAGAGGTAACCTCGACAGATATGTGTGCCGTCCTAACTTGTAAGCGCCAACGATTCTACCTTGCTTGAGCAGTATCCTTACTCTTGTAGTAGAAACTCCAAGTAAATTTGCTGTTTGTATAGTATCGACTAACATAAAAACTATTGCCTTAAAAGAATAGTTATTTGACAAGTATATAAGTAAATGGCGATCGCCTTCATCCAATTTTAGTAATTCATCAAAAATTAATGATGGGTACGCACAATAATTTTTGAGATTAATTTCCAGCCCAAAGCTCACAGGCAGAGGGCAAAGAGCGTCAAAAATGAATTTATTTTGATACTAAAACATCATTTTGAGGTTTAATTTCGCTGCAAACTTCGTAAAAAGAAGTCTGTGGCGGTGCAATAAACAAATGAGACATTTCTTTTAAGATTCTTTGATATGCTTCACTTTGATTTTCTTGCATATCATCAATCTTGTCCCACATTATCACCGCTATACCTCGATCGGTTCCAGGTTGTTGTAGCAAATACGAACCTTGAAATCCATGACTGTATGTGGATACGGCTTTTTCAAAAAGTTTTTGCGCCTCAGCAAACCTTCCTGGTTTAAATTCACCGATCGCAACGTAAGCATATTTATGTTTTAAAAAATCAAGAAACTCGCTCATCGAAAAAATTGGGTTTGAAACCCCGTCCTTATAGGCGCGGGACACTTGAGCCGAGGCTACCTCGGCTCGTCAGCGCCCGCGAGGCTTTAGATTTTTTTGTGGAGGGGTATGGTTGCCCCCTCCATTGAGGTATGGTTGACTCAAACTCCCTTTCGGGGTAACGTTAGCTTCGCCAAAGTTTTAAGAGTTTGTTAGGCTAAAAGCACTGTTCCAGTGACCTTAGAACTGTTTAACTTTCAGCGACAGAGCAAGGGACTAGCTACGCATCCCAGGGTGTCTTGACTCAAAAAACGTAGTCAATTAAGACTATAGCTGGTCAGAATAGCTTGTCAGATTTCTCTTTCAAGCCTCACGCCTAAAGGGCTGAGGTTTCTGACATCGCTCCTCTAAATATATTATTGGAGACCACTACTTACGATTAACACTCCAAAAGTAAAGATCCATCGAAATTTAAACAGTTTTTTAAGATTGTTTTTATACGTTTAAAAATTTGAGATCGATCGAAAAGATCGCGAAAAAAAACACCGTATGAATCGCATACAGTGTGTTAATTAATTACAGAGTTTGACGCTCACCGTTGTCAATCGGTGACTGCGCTATGTTTGTTTAACGCTTCGCTAGCTTTTTAGCATTGAGTTTACGCAAACGAATCGACTGGGGCGTTACCTCAACTAGTTCGTCCGAACCAATGTATTCTAATGCTCTTTCCAGACTCATATCTACTGGTGCTTGCAATTGATCTAATTCATCTCCCGTAGCAGAACGATGGTTAGTTAACTGCTTGGTTTTGCAAACATTCAAATCTAGATCTTGAGGACGATTGTGTTCGCCGACGATCATGCCTTTATAAACCTTAGTAGTAGGTCTGATAAAGAATACGCCGCGATCCTCAGCATTTTTCAGTGCGTAGAAAGTAGAAACACCTTCTTCAAACGCAATAATTACACCGTTGTAGCGGGTTTCTAATTCGCCAGAGAAAGGACGATATTCTAGGAAACTATGGTTCATAATGCCTTCGCCGCGAGAGAGACGAATAAACTCACCACGAAAACCGATTAATCCACGCGCGGGAATAACAAATTCTAACTGAGTGCGATTGTTAGCACCCGTTTGCATGTCTTGCATTTCGCCTTTACGCTGTCCGAGGCGTTCGATACAACCACCAACTGCTTCTTCAGGAACGTCGAGAACCAAATATTCATAAGGTTCGCAAGGTTGACCGTTAATTTCGCGATAAATTACTTGAGGCTGAGATACTTGAAACTCAAAACCTTCTCGACGCATGGTTTCAATCAAAATTCCTAAATGTAACTCGCCGCGTCCAGAAACCAAGAATTTTTCAGCCGAATCGCCTTCTTCAACGCGCAAAGCAACGTTTGTTTCTAACTCGCGCGTCAGGCGATCGCGAATTTGTCTGGAGGTGACAAATTGCCCTTCTAGCCCCGCAAAAGGAGAATCGTTGACCGAGAAAGTCATTTGTAAGGTGGGTTCGTCTACCTTAATTAGAGGTAATGCTTGGGGGTCGTCGGGAGAAGTGATGGTTTCGCCGATATTAGCGTCTGCAAACCCCGCTACAGCAACGATGTGACCTGCGCTAGCTTCTGGCAATTCGACGCGTGCCAAGCCCTCAAAACCCATCAATTTGCTGATTTTAGATTTGACGATCTCTCCGTTATCTTTGACCAAAGCTGCTTGTTGACCTGCTTTGAGGATACCATTATGAATCCTACCAATGACAATGCGTCCGAGATAGTCGGAATAGTCAAGAGTGGTAACTTGCAATTGCAGGGGTTTGTTGATGTCGCCTACTGGTGGTGGAACGTGATGCAAAACCGCTTCAAACAATGGTTGCATATCTGTTGCTTCATCTTCTAAGTTTTCTTTGGCAAAACCAGATAAACCAGAAGCAAACAGAGTAGTGAAGTCGCACTGATCGTCATCTGCACCTAGTTCGACAAAAAGATCGAATACTTTATCGACTGCTTTGTTGGGATCGGCGTTAGGTCGATCGATTTTGTTGACGACTAGAATAGGACGCAATCCTTTTTCTAGAGCTTTTTTTAGCACGAAACGAGTTTGCGGCATCGGGCCTTCGTTAGCATCTACAATTAGAATACAGCCATCGACCATGCCTAATACTCGTTCTACTTCGCCACCAAAATCGGCGTGTCCTGGAGTATCGACAATATTGATTAAAGTTTCTTTGTAGCGAACGGCTGTATTTTTGGAAAGAATGGTAATACCCCGTTCTCTTTCGAGATCGTTGGAGTCCATGACGCAATCAGGTACATCTTCCCCTTCGCGAAAAATACCCGATTGTTTCAGTAAGGCATCTACAAGGGTTGTTTTACCGTGATCGACGTGGGCAATGATAGCAACATTACGAATGGGAAGTGACATAAATTTTGTCGAAAGACTGACTAAAAGTTAAGTATATTCAGCTAAAGAATTCTTAATAATTTTAGCGTACGGTGGGTGTTATTGGTAAATAGATTATGGGAATAGGGCAACGCTGCACTGGGCAAGGGGCAAGGGGCAAAGGCAAAAGGCAAAAGTCAAAAGTCAATGGTTCGACCCACAGACCCCGCGAGGGGCAACGCAAGTGGAACAGTGAGCAGTTCGACAGGCTCACTGTTTCACCTGTCGAACTGCTCACCAACCAGTCAAAAGTAATAAGTAATAATTTGCTACTTGCTACTTGCTACTTGCTACTATCCCCTCCCAATAACTAAATTCGATCGCACGATTTTCTACTGCTACTGTAGCCATATAATTCGATCGCGGCATGAAATTATGAAGCAACCAATCTGAATTTAGGCGATCGTTTTGTTTGATTTTGATTAAATTTGGCTCTGTCAAATCTACTTCAATACTTTCTAGAGAACCAGAAATTCCCTCTCCAGTTGCTTTTAAATAAGCTTCTTTGGCAGTCCAACAGCGAAAAAATGCTTCTGTTTGTGCGTCGCCAGCAAAGTTACTAATCCAAGTATATTCGTTGGCTGAAAAGAATCTTTTGGCAATATTTTCTGCATCTGGCATCGGACGAAGATATTCTAAATCTATACCAATTTTTAGATTTTTAGTAATTGCGTAAATAGCCAATTCTTGAGAGTGAGATAAATTAAATTGCAAGCTATCTTGCCGAGCAATATTTGCTAAAAAAGGTTTACCCCGATCGCTATAATTAAATTCCAAGCGCTCGGCTTTAAGATTTAAATAAGTACTCAAAATTTTTCTTAATATACTGCGAGCGACAATAAAGCGTTGTCTGTGCTTTTGGAATTTATATCGTTCCGCTCTTTCTAGTTCGTCTGGTGAAAGTATATTTGCTAATTGTCGAACCCGATCTTCTGGTAAATCTAAATTATTCAGCCAAACATGAACCTCATTATTTTTAAGCGTTAAATTTTTCGGTGACAACTGCCATAATTTTTCTTGATTCATATTAGGAGAAAACTTATTGTTGAAATTTTAACCCTATTATTGTCAGCCATTTTCAAACATTTTTATCTCGACTAAGCAGTCCTCGCCCCCGTTTGTACCGCCCATTGTTTGAGTGATTCAATTTGCGATCGCGCGATCGATGCTAAGGGTACAGTCTCGGCGATGGCAAGCAGTAAATCTTCAGTTTCAAAATCGCGGCGATCGCTAAAAGCGCGATACATGCCATCAATTACTACTTGTTCGATTTCCGCGCCGCTAAAATCTACACTCGATCGCGCCAATTTAACTAGATCGAAATCTCGCCAACGCGAGGGACGCAATTTGAGTAAATGTACTTGAAAAATCTCTTCTCTTTCTTTTTCAGTCGGTAAATTTAAAAAGAAAATTTCATCAAAACGTCCTTTTCTTAATAACTCTGCTGGCAAAATACTGACATTATTTGCCGTCGCTACAATAAAGACGGGACTGGTTTTTTCTTGCATCCAAGTAATCAAACTACCAAATACTCGGCGCGAAGTACCCGAATCGCCATCCGAACCACTGTTAATATTACCAAATGCCTTGTCAATTTCATCAATCCACAACACGCAAGGCGCGATCGCTTCAGCTAATTGAATCATTTGTCTGACTCGACTTTCGCTTTCGCCAACAATTCCCCCAAACAAGCGCCCCGTGTCCAAACGCAACAAAGGCAAACGCCATTCACGAGCGATCGTTTTTACTGAAAGAGATTTTCCCGTTCCTTGAATACCTACTAATAAAACACCTTTAGGATTGGGGATTCCATAAGAACGTGCTTCTTCGGTAAAAGCATATTGACGCATCTTTACCCATTCTTTGAGATTATCCAATCCACCCACACTTTTAAGGGATTCTTGGGGTTTGAAAAATTCTAAAATTCCCGTTTGACGAATTGTTTGTTTTTTCTCTTCCAAAACGCCGTCAATATCAGATTCGTTTACTTGTTGTTTATCTGCTAATGCTTTTGCTAAAACTCGTTGGATTCGGGCGCGACTCAATCCCTGACAAGCTTTGACTAGTTGTTCTCTTGCCAATCCTTGCACCTTAAGTTTTTCTGGTACTACCAACTGAGTAATTAGATAATCTATTTCCTTGGCATCGGGTAGAGGAAAATCGATAACTGTGATTTCTTCTTTTATTTCTTCTGGTACTTCCAAACTGTGACTGAGAAGAATTAAGGTTTGACGACTACGTTTTAATTCTTTAGTTAGATTTTTGATTTCCCTGATTACTGGTGCATTGCGATCGCTTTGGGGATGTTTGAGAACAAAATGCAAATCTCGCAACACATACAAAATACTTTCTTGGCGATCGGCACTGCTAATTCGATTCAATGCCCCCATAATCGATCCTTTATCTGCATTATTATCGCTCCAACCGCGTGCGATATCCCAAAACAATAACTGACGCTGTGGAAGCGATTCTTTGGTGACAAGTTCGAGAATTTCTTCGACCGGTTCTTCTTCCACTGAAACAACATACAGTAGTGGATAACGGGCGCGAATCGTTAAATCTAACTGCTTTACAAAAGATAAATAGCGATCGGGAACGGACATAGAAATAATGGGTAGTAAAAAGTGTTGAGTGTCAACAATCACCAATCAATTAAATGGTTTAACCCATTTTTTCTGAAATGCCAAATCAAGAATCGATCGCGCGATCGCAAAACAGATAATACTCTCAACTCCTAAAATTGCTGAAAACCAAAAGCGATCGCTAAAATCCGTATCTTCTAACAATGCCAAACCGCGAACGATGCCAAAAGCTAAAACCGCACCATCTTTAAGATGGGGATTATCATCATCGCGAATGATATGGCGATAAGTCACTCCAAACAAAAAACCACTTGCCCAGGCGATCGCTACTCTCAAAAAAATTCGATAATCTAAAACGATTGGCAGTTGAGCGAATAAGATAATCTGCCGCGCTAAGATCGAATTATGGAAAACAATAAAAATTAAATTGGCAAAGACAAAAGCGATCGCAGCAACAACGCCGACTTTGACAGACTCGATTCTCTCTTGTTTTAGATCCGGCAAAATACAATCTCTAATTAACGTTCAATAAAAAGTATGATATTTTTTAAGTAGATTTTATAGTTTTGTTTTAAAAGAGAAATTCAAACATGGATATTTTGACATTAGGTTGGGTTAGCATGTTAGCATTGTTTACTTGGTCGATTTCTATGGTAGTTTGGGGTCGCAACGGATTCTAAGTCGTGGAAACTAGCAGCGCTTTTCTCAATATCTTATTTTATGTAGCGATTGGATTATTGATTCTAGTCAGCGGAGGCATTCTCTACTTGACTTCTGTTGAGTGGCGCGATCGCCGTCGTCAAAGCAAAGACAAACGTCTCGGACGCTAAAGCTAATTTCAAAAGAAGGCGTGACGTGCAGAGGGCAGGAGGCAGAAGGTTTAGTTGAAGGGTGGGATACAAAGTTTGAAGACACCCTTAGTTGGCGTTCAATTGAACCCGCCCTATACGCGCAAACCACGAACGATAATGCGGCGACGCAGGTTCGCCGCAACGTCCTTGCCAACAGGCGGGGGACTTAGACTTAAGGTCGGATAGATCGGCAAGCGTGACGTGCAGAATTTTTCCCTCCCACCGACAAATCGACTTTCTGCCCTCTGCCTGCTGCCTCCTGCCTTCTCCTCGACAGATGAGTTAAAGCAACTAATTTTCAGCACCAAATTACTTAGGGATTTGGTGCTGACTTTTTGAGTTGCGATCGATAGTCGCTTGAATATTATTTAGTTACCTAACCCAACTCCTTGACGCAATAAATATTGTTCTTGGTTAAATTGTTTTTGTTCTGAAGTTAGTAAATTATAGTTTTCGATCGGAGGACGCATATCCCATTGAGTTTCGGCAAAAACGAGTAGGTTGGATACCATAACTAAACCAGTTGCCAGAAATTGCCAACCCATTGCATAGGGCAAAATTAGGATTCCTAACAAGTGAATCATTCCAGAAATTATAAAAGCGCGCGATCGCAATCCTATTCCCGTACAGAAATAGCCCAATGCACTCAAAATCAGCCAAAGATGACACAAATACATTAATACCTGTCCCCACCCCCTGAAAATTCCTAAATCGGTGATGAGAACGCCAAACAACATTAAAGCCACCCAGGCATATAAAACCCAGCGCAAGCGTTCTACTTTGACCCAAAAATGAGTCATGATCGTCATGGCGATCGAACCAATTACTGTCAGCGTTGACCACCAAATCGCTTGAATTATCCAACTAATCGGTGCAAATTGAGCTGTAATAAATATAGTTGCCGAAATTATTCCCCAGAGAACAAAAACTTGGTCGATGCGCGTATAGTTAACGGAATAGAAAGTTTTGTTCTTAAATTTTAAATTAAACTGTAATAATCCCTGACGGTCTTGATAATCTAGCTCTTTTTGTTTGCGGCGTAAAACTGGTTCTGAGGAATTGAAAAAGTTCATTAACTACTAAATAAACAAACGGAAAATTTTTATAAATTATTACTATTCTTTACAATACTATAGACTTATTTCTTTGTCAGCAGAATTTACAAGCTAAGAATTAATAGAGAATTTTTTGGGCGATCGCTTTTTCTATGAAAAAAATTTTTTACAGTTTTATTGTTCTTGCCGTTTCTTTGCTATGTTTGTTGGGAATTACTTGGACTTATAACCCTCAAACACAAGCAGACTCAGCCACTTATTATTATCGAGAAAAAGTAATTCATAATCGCGATGGCATTGGTAAATTTTATATGGGTCGAGAAATTGCCCAAGTCATGGGGCATCAAGCGATGTTATGGCTGGAAAGACCGACTAGAGAAACAGAAGAAAGACCTTCTCAAGTTGTTGAAGCACTCGCACTAAAATCTACAGATACTGTTGCCGATCTCGGTGCTGGTACTGGCTATTTAAGTTTTCGTCTCGCTAATTTAGTGCCTGAAGGAAAAGTCTTGGCGGTGGATATTCAGCCAGAAATGCTCGACTACATCGAGTTTACCAAAAAAGAAAAAGGCATCGACAATGTGCAAACCATTTTAGGCAATACAACCGATCCTCATCTTCCAAATAACAGCGTCGATTTAGCGATTATGGTGGATGCCTATCACGAATTTGAATATCCTAGAGAAATGATGGAAGGAGTGGTAAAAGGATTAAAAGATGGCGGCAGAGTTGTTTTGGTGGAATATCGCCAAGAAAACCCTTTAATTCCCATCAAAGGTTTGCACAAAATGAGCCAAAGACAAGTCAAAAAAGAGATGAACGCAGTAGGCTTAACGTGGCAAAAAACAAAAGATTTTTTGCCACAGCAACATTTGATGATATTTGCCAAACTTTAACGATTCCACTGCCAATCACGGATTTCGGGCATGTCGTCACCGTATTTAGCAATGTAGTGTTTGTGTTCGATTAATTTATCGCGCATGTCTTGTTTGTAATGCGCGCCAATTTTGCTTAACTGGGGTAGGCGATCGATGACATCTATAACTAAATGGAAGCGATCGAGGTCATTCATCACTACCATATCGAAAGGTGTTGTCGTCGTTCCCTCTTCTTTGTAGCCGCGAACGTGCATGTTTTTGTGATTGGTGCGGCGGTAAGTAAGACGATGAATTAACCAAGGATAGCCGTGAAAAGCAAAAACGATCGGTTTATCGGTGGTAAAAATCGAGTCAAACTCGCGATCGCTCAAACCGTGGGGATGTTCGCTAGATGGTTGCAAAGTCATCAAATCAACGACGTTAACCACGCGAATTTTTAAGTCTGGGAAAAATTGACGCAACATTTCAACTGCTGCTAGGGTTTCTAAAGTGGGAATTTCTCCCGCACAAGCCATGACAACATCCGGTTCGCTACCGCGATCGTTACTCGCCCATTCCCAAATACCTATTCCTGCGGTACAGTGTTTGACTGCTGCATCCATGTCGAGATATTGCAAAGCTGGCTGTTTGCCCGCAATAATTACATTGACGTAGTGACGACTTTTCAAACAATGGTCGGTCACCGAAAGAAGGGTATTAGCATCTGGTGGTAAATAAACACGAATGACTTCTGCTTTCTTGTTGACTACATGGTCGATAAAACCAGGATCTTGATGAGAAAAGCCGTTGTGATCTTGTCGCCAAACGTGGGAAGTTAGTAAATAATTTAAAGATGCGATCGGTCGTCGCCAAGGAATGTGACGAGTAGTTTTGAGCCACTTGGCGTGTTGGTTGAACATCGAATCGATGATGTGGATAAACGCTTCGTAGCAAGAAAAGAAGCCATGACGACCTGTTAGTAAATATCCTTCTAACCAACCCTGACACATGTGTTCGCTGAGAACTTCCATGACGCGACCATCTGGAGAAATATGGTCGTCTTCGGGCAGAATTTTTCCCGTCCAGGCGCGATCGGTTGCTTCAAAAACTGGACTGAGACGATTGGATGCCGTTTCGTCGGGACCAAAAATGCGAAAGTTGCGACTATCTTCGTTTAATTCCATTACGTCACGCAAAAAAGTTCCCGCTACGCGAGTCGCTTCAGCAGTACTAGTTGCTGGTTTGGATACTTCTACGGCATAATCGCGGAAATCTGGCATTTTCAAAGGACGCAACAAAGTACCGCCATTGGCGTGAGGGTTAGCACCCATGCGGCGATCGCCTTTTGGTGCTAGTTCGGCTAATTCGGGAATGAGCGTTCCGTTTTCGTCGAAGAGTTGTTCTGGTTTGTAACTCTTCATCCACTGTTCTAATAGTTGTAAGTGTTCTGGCTTTTTGGCTAGTTCGGAGAGGGGAACTTGGTGCGATCGCCAGTAATCTTCGGTTTTTTTGCCATCAACTTCTTTTGGTCCGGTCCATCCCTTAGGGGTACGCAAAATAATCATCGGCCATTGCGGACGCTTGGTATAGCCGTTATGACGGGCTTCGCGCTGAATCGATTTAATTTCCTCAACGATGCGATCGAGAGTACTTGCCATCAATTGATGGATATCTTCGACGGGATAAGAACCTTCAACAAAATAGGGTTTGTAACCGTAACCGACAAATAAGCTTTCTAATTCTTCATCACTCATCCGTGCCAAGATGGTAGGATTGGCGATTTTATAACCGTTGAGATGTAAAATTGGTAAGACTGCACCATCACGGACGGGATTTAAAAATTTATTAGAATGCCAACTAGTTGCTAATGGCCCTGTTTCTGCTTCGCCGTCGCCAATAACACAAGCAACCAGTAAATCTGGATTGTCAAAAGCTGCCCCGTAGGCGTGAACTAGAGCATAACCTAATTCTCCCCCTTCATGAATCGAACCAGGGGTTTCTGGGGCAACGTGACTGGGAATGCCGCCTGGAAAAGAGAACTGTTTGAACAGTCGTTTCATTCCCTCGGTATCTTGAGAAATATTGGGATAGTATTCGCTGTAAGTTCCTTCTAAGTAGGTATTAGCTACTAATCCCGGCCCGCCGTGACCTGGCCCTGCAATGTATATTGTATTTAAATCGTATGCTTTGATGATGCGGTTGAGATGAACGTAAATAAAATTTAGTCCTGGTGTTGTTCCCCAGTGTCCTAAAAGTCTGGGTTTGACATGTTCGAGTACGATCGATTCGTGCAAAAGAGGATTGTTTAATAAGTAGATTTGTCCGACTGAGAGGTAATTTGCCGCACGCCAATAGGCGTTTATTTTGCGTAATTCTTCGGCGGTAAGTGTCTCTTTCGCTAAAACAGTTGCTTGTGCCATGAGTTTTCTCTATAAAGAGTGGTACGGGGCGATCGCAATAATTCTGTTACTTAACTTATAACGATACAACTTTTTCAATTTAGAGAAGTGTTCTTGGCGTGGCATCTATCGTTGGGTAGTTTTTAGCGAATTGACACGGCTAAGAGTTTGTTAGAAATGTGTCCGCAGATAAACACAGATTAACGCGGATAAACAAGGCGTGCGGCGGACAAGATGCCGAGGTTTCCACTTATAAAGTCCAAGCAAGCTATCGAAATCTACTTGATGGAACTTCACTTAGAGAATTAACAAAATGGTTTATATAAAACAAGATGAGTACCGAAACAATCAAAATTTCATTAATACATACTTGTAATCGTACAATTCACGAAGGAGAAATTACCCTAACTGGAGACTATCCTAATTGTGGTATCAAATTTATTTCCTCTATAAGCCAAAATATTGAAGTTAAAGGTCACGATTATTTTCAATGTTTAATCAATCTAAGGATTGAACTTGAAAAACAAAACTATTATCTTTTGTGCAATGGTGCAAGACGAGATTTGGATTGCGGAGGAATGATGAGAAACTCATCTTGCGGTCGTTTTGGTTATATTGCCAAACTTGGAAAATATTTAGATACAGTAGATAGTGTTGATGTTTTTGACTATGCCGAGCCAAATTTAGTAGGATCGGTTAGCGAACAGGAAGAATACTACAATTTATATGAGAGTTCTCTTCCTAGAACAGTCTCATATTCTGTTGAATCTACAGATAGAAAAGAATTATTTTCTACTTCTACTAGAAAAAATATAATCGCTCGACTTTGTTCTCATTCAGATTGGCAACTTTTAGAAGAAAAAAGTTTTTACGATAAAGATTTATGGAGAGAAATTAATAAATTATGGTTTCGATTTTCAAATACTCTAGAACAAGATCGATGGAATATAGACCTGAAAATTGACAATTATTCTATTCATATAATGTTTACTTTAGGTAATGAAACTTTAAGAAAAACTTTTTTGAAATTTTTAAATGAACAATTAAAATTAAGTAATATTATGTGTCACCTTGAAAAAATGTAAATATTGCAATATTTAATAAAGAATTTTATAGCTTTTATCCTTTTTACTAATGTTCAATTTTTTATAATAATTTTAGTTTGAATTAGATGTTTTAAATAAAATTAATTATGGGATGGTTTTATTTTTTTGTAGCTGAGATTGGTTCTAATCTAAAGGAAGCAGAAAATTTTGCTCAGCACTTTAATGGTTTTTCTCTAACATTATCAGATGGACGACAATTCTCTTGTGCCAGTGGTTATCGAGGAGAATACGATAATCTAAACAATTTTTGGGCTACAGTTTTACCCAAAAAGCCCAACGGGGAGAACTTAGACATTTGGGAAGATTGTCAAGAAATGATTGAAATTAGTTATTTGCTTTACGAGCATTTAAGGACAGCTCCCACGTTTAGGTATGCTCTTGCTGGAATAGAAGTAGAAGAATTTTTAACTTATGAAGAGTTGATTGCTGATGGAACGCCAGCAGAATATAACGGATTAGTAATTTCTGAAGATATTTGGAAAAAAACGGATAGTTACCAAAAATTTGTTAGCTTTAGTCCTGGTTATCTTTGGATTCCATTTCAGCCACCTATTGAATGGACAACTGGGTGGGAATCTTTCGAGCCAATGCAAAAACCAATAGTGCGATCGCATCTTCTGTAGCGTAGGTAAAAACAAAACCAACCACTTCCAACCCTACTCCTTTAAATAATATTTACCCACCAAAATTACAACATCATCGCTCGATCTCCAAACCAAAATGACGTGTAGTTTTCTCCCAATTGTTTGGATAAATCTTCTTAATCCGATCCAGGGTATATTCTTCGCCAAGTCTGCGAATAAACAGAATAACTTGTATTTATACAGAAAGCTTGACTTCCATAATTCCTCTAGCTATTTTTTCGAGGAAATCTGAAACACTAGAACAACCATGCTCACGAGCAAGAGATTTCATATTCTGCTCCATAAAACTTAGCCAAACTTGGCTATTCAACTAGAAACTTACTTCTAGAGGGTTTACTTACCGCTTCATCCTAGCTCGTCGGCGAGTACTAGTCCACGGTCGTTAATTCGGATAGAGCCTATCCTATTTG